>NZ_JBANRL010000001.1:1970128-2298483 GCF_037154015.1 Altererythrobacter aquiaggeris | reverse complement strand
ATGCACGCAGATGCGGGACAACACTGGTCAATTCGTGTTTGAACGCGGCTTTTTCAGCGGTGGTGCGCTCGGGCAGTTCTTTTTTCTCGGGCTTGCTCATGCGCTCTCATCATCCAGCCTGGACAGAAGGTCCTGAAAGCTGTCGGGTAGAGGCTCCTCTACCACCTGATCGTACAATTGGCGAAGCCCGTTTGCCCAGTCCGGCTTTGCCGCCTCCAACTTATCCATTTTGGAACCGGAATCCCTGGCATCTGTATGTTCCATAGTTCTGCGGATGTCCGCCCTTTCATATTGCCAAAACTGCTTTGCGATCCCGACCCGAGCTGTTCGTTGATTTGTTTGGTATGCGATTGGAACGAAAGCTGGCGCATAAGGTTCCCTGCCTGAGAGCCGGATTTTCGATTGAACTTTCAGGGAAAATCCGGCGACGCGGCAAAGCTGCACAACACGTTGTTAAGAGGGTACATTGCGCCAGGAAGTGGTTTCAAGAAAATGGTCACGGAGGTGGTTCGCGAAATTTCCGCGGATCGTACCGCTGACGATTTTTTTGCTGGTCGCGGCAATTACTATTGCGAGCGTATTCGGCATCGAACGCGGCGTTATGCAACGCGAACGGGCCGAACTGGAATCCAAGGCACAAACCATTGCCGCCGCGCTGGAACGCCGCGCAAGCGCCAATTCGGCCAACTTGCGTGCCGGATCGGCGATGTTTTCGTCGCTGGATACCGTATCCGAAAGCGTGTTCAGGCGGTTTGTCGAACAATTGCGGATCGATTCAGGTTATCGCGGGGCTGACGGGATCGGCTGGGCACCTCGGCTGCGTCCGGCAGGCGCAGCCAATAGCCGCACAGGCGATCTGGCGGAAGAATTTGATCCCGTAATTACCCAAACCACCTTCAGCACACCTGTGACATTCTTGCTGCCCGACTCCGAACGTAACCGCCGTGCGGTTGGCTTCGATATGTACTCGGAACCTGTCCGGCGCGATGCGATGGATGCCGCGGCGCGCAGTTCGCGGCCCACAGCCAGCGGCCGGTTAACGCTGAAGCAGGAAAACGGGACCGGCAAACCCGGGTTCATCGTCTATATGCCGGTGTTTCGGAATACCGATTCCGGGCGGGTGGTAAAAGGCTTCATCTACAGCCCATTCAATGCCCAGATCTTCCTCGATTCCGCGCTGGAGGGCGAACAGTTAGGCAAATATGGCCTGCTCCTTTACGATGGCGAGTTGGAAGAAGAGGACTTGCTGGCGTCGGCGGTCCAGACATCGTTGTCGGGGTCGAGCATCGTCGAAGAAGTGATCATCGCCAACCGGCAATTTCTGCTTGAAGTCAGATCGGCGGAAACGAATATGCTTTCGCCCCTGTCAATGGCGACACTGTTTTTCGGAATGCTTGTTGCTGCGCTGTTATTGGGCATCGCGCGGATGGTGACACGGCAGGCGCTCGAAGATGCGGCGGCACTGGCATGGTTCGAGGAACAGGCATCAATCCGTAATTCGCTTACGCGTGAACTCAACCACAGGGTGAAAAACACTCTGGCAAATGTACTGTCGATTGTCTCGTTGACGCGGCGCAGGGCAAAAAATCTTGATGATTTTGCCGATGGACTGGACGGACGCATACGTTCCTTGTCGGCCACCCATGATCTGTTGACGCAGTCCGAGTGGGGGACGACTCCTGTCGCGTCCGTTGTGCGGGCCGAACTGGCACCCTATTTTCACAATTCCGAACTGACAATCCGGCTCGACGGGCCCGAGGTCGAACTTGCACCCAGCGATGCGCTGTCTCTGGGGCTGGCGCTTCACGAACTGGCGACAAATGCGGCAAAATTTGGCGCTCTGAGCCAGCCGGGCGGTCAGGTTTCGGTCACATGGAAACTCATCAGCGAAGACCTGGCTCGCATCAAGTGGTCGGAAAGTGGCGGTCCGACTGTTTCGGCAGATCGCAAGCGCGGTTTCGGCACAGAATTGATCGAGAAGATCGTCGCGCATGAGCTGAAAAACCCGGTCGATCTCAGGTTCAATACCGAAGGTGTTATCTGCTCGCTCATACTCCCTGTTCGGATCCCGAGGGAGTTCGCCATCCGGGCGGAGCGCCGGATAAAACCGGACTAGCCACTAGCCGGCATCAAAAGCAGACAGGAAAAAGGGCTGGGGGAACACGTTCCCTCCAGCCCTTTTTGTTTGTCTTTTTAATACACATGTTACTTCATCGGTTTGCTGGAACCGAAAAACAGCGCCTGGCTGACAGCTGCACGCACCGTCTTTTCCTGAAACGGCTTGGTCACAAGATAGGTCGGTTCGGGACGGTCGCCTGTCAGCAGCCGCTCGGGATAGGCGGTGATGAAAATCACCGGCACGCTGCCGATTGCGAGAATATCATCCACCGCGTCCAGACCCGAGCTGCCGTCGGCCAGTTGAATGTCGGCCAGCACCAGTCCCGGAGTTTTCTCCGCGACGATATCCTGCGCCTGCGTGCGGGTGGCCGCCGTACCGCAAATATCATGGCCAAGCGAGCGAACCAGATCTTCCAGTTGCATGGATATCAGTGGCTCATCTTCAATGATCAGCACACTGGTTGTCGATTCGCGGTCAATTTCGGCCACAGCCTCCTGGACAAGGCGCGTCACCTCGTCTTCGCTCATGTCCATGATTGCCGCGGTATCGGACGTGCTGAAGTCTTCCAGCGTCGTCAGCAGCAGTGCCTGGCGATTGAGCGGTGTGATCGCGCTCAGCCGCTCTGTCGCGGCGAGTTCGTGCGGTGCGACATCGGGGTCTTTGTCAACCTCCAGATATGCACTACCCCAAACCTTGTTGAATGCCTTGTAAAGTGCGACCCGGCCTTCATCCAGCGAGGCCTTCAATTCATCATCAGCCAAAGCAGCTTCGAGCGTGGCGCGCACAAACGCGTCTCCGGTTGATTGAGATCCGGTCAGCGCACGCGCATAACGGCGCAGATAAGGCAGATCGGATGCAACTTTGTCACCAATGGACATTCAAATTCCCTTCCCGGATGATTTAGCGGATAGAACGGCCTATTGCACGCTTGGTTCCGCCCGAATTCGCGAATATCGGATAGGCGCGAACCGGCCAAAAAGATAAGCTAAAATCCACTTTTTTGCTTTTTTGCGAATTTTACCGGAACCGCTTCCGGTTGGCTGCATTTACCTAATATCACCGCCGAGACCCCCCTCCCGTCCAAACCGGCCGGTGATAATTTTCAAAGGGTCTTCTCTCGCATCAATCGAGAGAAGACCCTTTTTCTTTATCATGTCACAGAATCGAGCGGATAGCGTGCCCGCGTGCAAATATCAGGAGATCGCGGTCCGTAAACGGCTGAAGATACCTTTGCGGGTGTTGTTTTGCAGCGCATCGATAAGACGTGTGGTGTCATAAGGTTTTTCAAACACCAGACCAAGGCTGGCAATTGCCGCCGGGATTGCTTCGGGCGCGCCGGTGGAAAATACAATCCGGGGAGGTTTGGGACCAAGCATCGTGGCGAGTTCGGCCATTGCCCAGCCATCATCGCTATCGGCGATATGGACGTCCAGGATCAGCACATCGGGCCGGGTTTCCTTCAGATCCGCCAACGCCTGATCTGCGCGGGAAAAAATCACGACTTCGCGCGCTCCGCCTTCGAGCAGCGCATCCTCCAGCGCCATCGCGAGAATGGCGTCGTCTTCCAGCACCAATATCCGCCCGAGCGAAGGTTTCGCTTTTTTTCTGGCCGAACGTGCATTGGATTTTGCGCGCATCGCTGCCGAAACTCCGTCGCGGTCGCCCCATTGGCCCGCTGAAAATGCAATGGTCGGGCGACGAGAATAGTTCCCGCTGCAATCCGTTCTGCCCGCGCCAGTGGCCAAACCGCAACAAACGGCGCAGGCGCTATGTCAGGGACTTTTCATACAGAAGATATTCGCGGTTAACCTGCGTCTTCAATGCATCGGCGATTGCGACCATTCCCTGATTATCGTCGAGAATCCAGCCGATTTCACCGCGCGTGGCGCCATATTCCTCCACAGCGGCGCGGCGGATATACTCGATCATCATAAACGCCAGCTGGCTGGCCATGCGCGTCGATTGCAAACGTTTCACGACACCCATCAGCGGTACTCTTACGGACTGCACTTTGGGTTTGCGTAGCCACCACAGCATTTTCGCCCAGCCAAACGGAAACAGCTTCCCGCCGATCGCCTTGATGGGTTCGTTTACATCCGGAAGCGTGATCATGAAAGCCACCGGTTTTCCCTCATATTCGGCAATCCGGATCAGATCCTCCCTCACAAGCGGTTTCAGCTTCTTGCCAGCATAATCAATCTCGGCATCGCTGAAGGGGACAAAGCCCCAATTATCCGACCAGGCATCGTTGAGAATATCGAGAATTATTTTCGCTTCACGCTCAAAATGCCTGATCTCGACCTTGCGGACCGTGATCCGTTCATTGCGTTCGCCCGACTGGATGATCCGGCCAATCAGCGGTGGAAATTCTTTGAGTATATCCAGATCGTAAGTGAGCAGGCTTTTGGCTTTGGTGTAGCCGGCAGCCTCGATCCATGCCCGGTAATGCCGAGGGTCCTGCCCCATCATGACGGTGGGCGGATGATCGTGACCGGAAATTTGCAGACCCGGTTCTTCCCATACCGACATCGAGATCGGCGCAAGCACCCGGCGCATCCCGTGTTGCGCGAGCCAGCTCTCCGCCCGCCTGATCAACGCTGCCGCGACCGCATCGTCCACCGCATCGAACAATCCCCAGTTACCGGTCCCGGGCCCCATTCCCTGCTCCGCCGGCTGGGCCAGCGCGAGGTGATCGATATGCGCTGATATCCGGCCGACAGTCTCGTCCCCGCGGCGCGCCAGAAACAGTTGCACATCGGCGTGCTGGAAAAACGGATTTTTGAGCGGGTTGAGCAATTCCGCGACTTCGGAACGCAGCGGCGGCACCCAGGCCGGATCGCCCTGATGCAGCCGGTAGGGAAGATCGATAAACGACTTCAGGTCCGCCTTGCCGGAGACCGGTGAAATCATTATCTGTGCATCAGTCACATTTTTCGCCCCATCTAATGGCCGGTTTCGTTCATCCTGGATTAGCACTGCTTGCGCTATCCGATTGTTGTCAAGCCGCACAAGCCGCTCAAGCCAGACGCTGCGGATTTGCCATGCAGACATTTTCGCTGCACTTAGTGCCTGAAGGGCAATTCGGAACACTTTCATGACAGCTCACAAATTCATTGACCTTGATGACCAAAGCGCCGCGGCTGCACCGGAAGATGTGCGTTTGCACAAAGTTGCGACAAAACCGGCGACAAAACCGGCCATTGCGGACGACATGGTCATGATGCGCGCCGCGCGCGATCTGACCAGGGATATTGCAGAGGCAAACCCGCGGATATACTGGCCCGATATGCTGGCCTCGGCCCTGCTTGGCTACGGCGCGCTTGCCGGGGCAATTCTTGTTGGCAATCCCGTACTGGCGATCGCGCTGGGTGTCGTCGCAGCGCTCGCATTGTACCGTGCGCTGCTGTTCATCCATGAACTGTCGCATATCCACCGCAATGCGCTGCCGGGTTTTCGCACCGCCTGGAACCTGCTGGTAGGTATTCCGATGCTGACGCCGTCGTTTATGTATGAAGGCGTGCACACGATCCACCATCAGCGAACACGCTACGGCACCATCGAAGATCCCGAATATCTTCCGCTGGCTTTGATGAAGCCGTGGTCGCTGCCCGCATTTATCATGATTTCGCTGCTGGCGCCGCCCGCTTTGTTGGTACGGTTCGCCATTCTGGTACCGCTGGGAGCGATCATTCCGCCGTTACGCAATCTGGTGTGGCAGCGGTTTTCCGCACTGTCGATAAATCCCGATTTCCGCCGCCGCGCTGCGGGCAGTGAATTACAGCGCCGGTTTTTTTGGCAGGAAGTGGGGGCATCGATCTGGTCGATCGCGCTGCTTTCAAGCACGTTTTTTGTGGGCTGGCGGCCATTGCTGATCGCGCTGGCCATATTTTCGCTCACGGCTGTTCTCAACCAGACCCGCACACTTGTCGCGCATCTGTGGCAAAATGACGGCGAGGCGATGACCGTGACCGCACAATATCTCGACAGTGTGAACGTGCCGCCGCCGGGCCGGATTGCTGCGATCTGGGCGCCTGTCGGGCTGCGTTATCATGCGCTGCACCATCTGATGCCCAGTATGCCATACCATTCGCTGGGCGAAGCGCATCGGCGTCTGTCAACGCATATGGGCGCGGGTTCGACCTATGACGGGGCCAACCATGCCGGTTTGATGCCGCTGGTAAACCGTCTGGCGAAAAGCACTATGGTGCGGCACTAGCCGCAGACTTGGTCCGATAAACAAGGGGCCAACTCCGTTTGGAGAGGCCCCTTTTCATCATTCGATCCAAGCGCGTTATCAGTCAACTTCGACGGTAACCGACGGGTCGCTGCTGACATCCGCCTTGATCCGCTTGTCACCATCGGCGATGTCTGCGGTAACGCCGTCCGCATCGATTGTAACGCGGTCGCTGTCTTCCCCGCCATTCGCCGGAACGACGGTGGTATCGGTTGGCCCCACATCCGTGGCTTCCATTCCGGCGGCGGCGTTATCGACGTCATTGATGGCGGCTGTGTCGGCAGGGTCGGAATCGCTGCAAGCAGCCAGTGCGAGCACCGCCGAAGCGGTAAGTACAGTACGAAAACGGTTTTGCATAAAACTCCCCTTCAAAGGCAGCTTAACGGTCCTTGCGGCGCGAGGTTCCTATAACAGGCACCGCATGGCGATCCGCCGTTCTGCCGGCAGCCCATGCTCTATCTCCTGTTCGATCAAACCGCGCAGGCGGGGGGACAGCGTATCCGCTTCGATCACAGCGAACCCCAGCCGCGCATAGAAGGGCCCGTTCCAGGGAATATCGCGGAATGTTGTGAGGGTGAGCGCGCAAAACCCGCTATTGCGCGCGTCAATCCTGCAGCCCCGCAGCAATGCCGCGCCGATGCCCAGTTGCTGAAAATCCGGGTGAACCGACATTTCGGCAATGTGCAACTCGCGGCCAAACGGTTCGCTGGCCAGAAATCCGGCGATCCGGCCTTCTGACTGCGCGACCAGACAGTGACCCTTGCCGATCAGTTTGCGATGCAAGTCCGGCTTGATCGCATGATGGCCGGCAATTTCGGCAAGATCAGGTATCGTATCGAACAGCTTGGCTGCGGCGAGTTCGATTTCGGGCAGCGACGGTGCATCATGGGCCCGTGCGAGCCGGATCGACCAGTCAGCGGCGCTCATTCCTCGGTGCGGATCAGCACAGTCTCGCCGATCAACGCGAACAGCAGAAACGGGGACCATGCGGCTAGAAACGGGGGGTAACCGCCAAAACTGCCCATCGCAAGCGCTGCGTTATCGACCACGAAATAAGCAAAGCCCAGCGCCATGCCGATAACCGCCCGCAAAAACAGCTGGCCGGCCCGGGCAAGGCCGAATGCCGCGACCGCACCGAGCAGCGGCATCAGAAATGCGGCAAGCGGCCCGGACATTTTGTGCCACCATTTCGCGCGCAATTCGCCTGTTCGGCGGCCGGCCGCCTCCATCGCATCAATCGCGCTGCCTAGCTCCGCGAAGGTCATGGTATCGGGATCGACGCTGTCGATCGCGACCTGTGCCGGGGTCACCCGCGGTGCCACGACCAGTGTTTCCCGGCTGACCGACCGCGCAGTTTCCACGGTGAACACGGTCACATTTTTCAACTGCCAGCCCGGTGACGCATAGGTTGCTGTCGCTGCGCGTGCCTGCCGGGTAATCATCCCGCGATCATCGCGGTCATACCAGGTCACGTCCGTCATTCGCGTATCCGCGCCCGAACCGGTAACTGTCGCCGCTGTCATGATATCCGAACCGTCGGTCAAATACAGATTACTGCGAATACCGGTGTCGCCGGGAATTGGGCCATAGTCGCTGGCCTTCCACGCTTTCAGTGTCGCATTGCCGCGCACGACAACAGTTTCCGTAAAAGCGAATGTGGCAGCGGAAACCAGCGCGGCAACCAGCAGCAGCGGAGCGAGCACCTGATGCGCGCTCATACCGGCAGCCTTCATGGAAATAACCTCGCTGTTCTGGTTCAGCGTGGCGAGCGTGATGATGGTGGCGAGCAGCACGGAGTATGGCAGGAAACGCGCAACCAACTGCGGCGCGCGGAGCGAAATATACTGCCACAGCTCGCTTTCGCCGTTGCCTTCATAAGCCAGAATGTCGCCGCTCTGGCTTAACAGGTCGAGCGTTTGCAGGATCAGCACCAGCATCAGAAGCACCGCGAGAATCCGCACCACGAACAGCTTGCCAAGATAAATGGTCAGCGCGCGGCTGGGGAAGAAATCAAACTGCATTCGCAGCATCCTCGTCCAGAATCTCTGCGCGGCGTTTCTGCCTTCCGAAAATCTTTGCGAACTGGCGCGCGACCTTGGCGTAAATGGTTTCAAGCCCGCCAATCGCCTGTCCGCCGGGCACATGCGCGACGCGCCAGTACATCCAGATTATCAGCGCCGAAAAGATAAGGAATGGTCCCCACAGCGCGATCGCGGGATCAATCCGGCCTAATGTGGCCACGTCCTCCCCATACTGGTTCACCTTGTGATAGGCGACGACCATCACGATAGAGACAAACACGCCAAGCGCGGACGTCGATCGTTTTGGCGGAATAGCCAGCGCAACCGCCAGAAGCGGCAGCAGCAGCATCATGACAACTTCGACCATCCGGTAATTGAAACTGGCCTGGCTGGCGTTTCGCTCGGCCTCTGTGGCTCCCTTGTTCCAGCCGATCCTGATCAGTTCGGGCAGCAGATATTCGCGGTCGTCGTCCCCGCGCATCCGGAAGTTTTCGATCGCTGGCAGATCGATGGGCAAATCATGCCGGCTGAAGCTCAGCACCCGCGGCGGTTGGCCATCGCCGTCATGGCCGCCCATATCCTGCACTATGGTTCCGTCCATCAGACGCAAGATAATGGTGTCGCGGTTCTCGCGATTGGCGAGAAACCGTCCCTCGCTTGCGGATATGGACAGGACGTGGCCCTTTTTATCGGCTACCCTTGCAAAGATGCCGTTCAATTGCCGGCCGTCATCCTCGCTCGATGTGACGCGTAGTGCCACCCGGTCTTCCAAGGTGGTGAATTCGCCGACCTTGATCGAAGCGCCCAGTGCGCCCGAGCGCAATTCATATTCCATTTCCTCGTAATAATACCGCGACAATGGCTGCAGATAGCCAACGATCAGCAGGTTCAGTGCGGCCAGAACCAGGGTAATGATGTATGGCACGCGCAGCAGCCGCGCATAGGACAGGCCGACCGCATTCATCACATCGAGTTCGCTGGTGGTTGCCAGCTTTCTGAACGCCAGCAATATCCCCAGCATCACACCCAGCGGGATGGCGAGGCTGGCATATTCGGGCATCAGATTGGCCAGCATCTTGAAGACAATGCCGATCGGCCCGCCCTCGGTCCCGACGAATTCGAACAACGTCAGCATCTTGTCGAGCGTTAGCAGCGATGCCGCGATCACGAAGACAGCGACCATCGGCACCAGCACCAGCTTGAAAATATAGCGGTCGATGGCAGGGATGAAGTTCAAGCGTCCGCCGTGCATAAGGTGAAGGGGGGAATGCGTGTCGAAAACCGCCTATAGCGCGACATTACACGCAGGTCATGCCCCTTGAATGCGGGAATGGCGCGGTGTGTTCAAGCCTTCTCCAGCGTGCATTGCAGCGGGTGCTGGTTCTGCTTGGCGAAATCCATCACCTGATTGACCTTGGTTTCCGCGATTTCGTAGGGGAATATGCCGCAAACGCCGACGCCCTTCTGATGGACGTGCAGCATCACCCGCGTGGCGGCTTCCAGATCCATGTTGAAAAATCGCTTGAGCACCATAACCACGAATTCCATCGGGGTGTAATCATCGTTCAGCAGCAGAACCTTGAACTGGTTGGGCTTTTTGGGCCGGATCTGCGTTTTCGTGGCTACGCCGACCTGGGCACCGCCATCATCGCCATCCGGCGCACCGCTGTTTGCGGCGTGGTTCGGGTTGCGGGCAATCAAGGGCAGAGATCTGGATTCGAAGTTCATTACGTTCCGAATATCGCAAGCATTGCACCATCCGCAAGGGATGGATGAAAATTCCCCTGCAGAAACATCTCTGCAGAAACAAAAAGGGCCGGGCAGCTTGTCGCTACCCGGCCCAAATGTTCGGGGGTCGGCTGTTTGGGAGAGGGAGATGCCGACGCCCTATGGTAACGCTGGCTTATGCAGCCTTGCGAACCTTTTCCATCGCGATGCTGGCGCGGCTCGAAATCGGTGCGAACACGTCATTGGCGAGCTTGACCCAAGCTTCGGTGGTCTTCGACGTTTGCGCTACGGCAACGTCGAAATTACGGCGGGCAAACTTCGACTGAAGCTGCACGAACTCGGTTGGCGACTTGACCGCGACAACTTCCTTCGCGTCGGCAGTCAGAGTGGTGACCACAGCGCGCATATCTTCGACATAGGCCTTGCCCATGTCCTGCATGCCCGAAGTCAGGACCTTGCCCGATTCGACGACTGCTTCGATATTGCCCTTGGTAAATTCGCCCATATCGGCGGCGACTTCGCTGCCCTTGGCATAAACGGTTTTGGCACGTGCCTGGACGTCGGAAAACGCTTCGGTGATTTGCGACGTGTAATCGGCAGTTTTGGTTTTAGCTTTGGTCATGATTGTTTCCTTGGTGTTGGAAGCCTTGATTTTCGCAGCCGCGGCCAGTTTGCGCGGCTTGGCGGTGGATTTGTTTGCAGCAGGCTTGCGCTTGGCAGCGGCCTTCTTTGCTGGAGTGGCTTTTTTGGCTGCAGCATTCTTGGCGGCAGGCTTGCGCTTGGCCGGTGCCTTCTTCTTGGCGACGGCTTTCTTGACGGCTGCAACCTTTACCGGCGCAGTTTCGTTTTTCTCGACTGCTTTTTCGACGGCTTTCGCGTCGACCTTGGCAGCGCTGGCAGCGGCAATCGCTGCTTCAGCGGACTTTTCGGCGCGGACCTGTTCGGTCACGGCGTCAATCTTGCTTGTTGGCGTGCTGGCCATAATGAATACCTCAGTGCTTCGACAGGGCGGGATAGCCCTTTATGTTGCACTGCAATATATACGCTGCAACTGCGAAGTCAAGGTATTTTTGTGCACTGCAACATAAAGTTGCAAGTACTTGATCTAACGTGTTTTAACGTAGCGCCCCGGCGCATCCTCGATCACTGCATCACCTTTGCCGCCCGGCTTTCTCTTGCCGGTCGGGGCGATTTGCTTGTCTTTGTGGGATTTCAGCCAGTCGATCCAGTCGGGCCACCAGCTGCCGGCGGTCTCGCTCGCCCCTTCGACAAATTCGGATAAGGACGCACAATCGGCATCATTTGTCCAATATTGGTATTTTCCGGAGCCGGGAGGATTGACCACGCCCGCAATATGGCCCGACCCGGCAAGGACGAATTTTGTCGGTCCGGTAAATTGCCCGGTCAGCTTGAACACGCTTTTCGCGGGTGCAATATGATCTTCCTTGCCCGCCTGGACGTATGCCGGTGTGGTCACTTTGCGCAGATCGATCGGCGTGCCGTCGGCGCTCAGCGCGCCCGGCTCGACCAATTTGTTGTCGCGGTAGAGATCGCGCAAATAATCGCCGTGCCATCTGGCTGGCAGATTGGTGACATCGCCGTTCCAGTGCAACAGATCGAAGGCAGGGTAATCCTCGCCCAGCAGGTAATTATTGACGACGTAATTCCAGATCAGGTCCGAACTTCTTAGCAGATTGAACGTCAGCGCAAGGTAGCGACCATCGAGGTAGCCGTTGGTCGACAGGCTTTCGATCGTCCTGATCTGATCGTCATTGATGAAATTGTTGAGTTCGCCGGAACGGCTGAAGTCCACTTGCGCGGTAAAGAACGTTGCGCTTTTGACTTTATCCGCTTCACCGCGCTGCGCCAGAATGGCAAGAGTGGCAGCCAGCGTCGTCCCCGCCACGCAATATCCGATTGTATGCACCGCAGGGACTTTCAGCCGCGCCCTGATATGGTCGATCGCACCGATTTGCGCGCGAATATAGTCATCCCAGGCAATATCCTTCATCGAGGCATCAGCCGATTTCCAGCTGGCCACGAAAACGGTCACGCCCTGGCCCACGGCCCAGCGGATAAAGCTCTTTTTCTCGTTCAGGTCGAGAATGTAGAAGCGATTGATCCACGGCGGGAAGATTACCAGCGGAGTTTCCATCACTTGGGGAGTGGACGGGCTGTACTGGATCAGCTGGTAAAGCGGTGTCTCGTGCACAACTTTGCCCGGAGTGGTGGCGATATTTTCGCCCAGCGTGAATGCGGCCGGATCGGTATGTGTCAGTTGGCCTTTTTTCATGTCCGCCAGAAGATGTTGCATGCCCTTGACCAGGTTTTGGCCTTTGGTTGCAATTGTCCGGTCGAGCACGACCGGGTTGGTGAGCGGCGTGTTGGCAGGGCTCATCGATTCAATCATTGTTCTGGTCGCAAACCGCAATTGCTCGCGCTTGCCCTTGTCCAGCCCTTCAACCTCGTCAACCATGGCTTCGATACGTTCGGCAAGCATGAGATAGGTCTGGTGTATCAGCGCCGCAGCCGGATGCGCGCGCCAATGCGGATCGGCGAAGCGGCGATCTTTGCGGGGAAGCTCGGGTTTGTCGGGGGTCAGTGCGCCGCCAATGCCGTATTGCCCGAGGATGTTTTGCCATAATGCGGCACCTTCGTCCCACAGTTCCTTTTGCTTGGCCGGGTTCATCAGCGGCATTGCGGCGTACCATTGGCGGGCAAAATCTGCCCAGCGTGCCGGATCGGCGAACTGCGTCAGCGGCGTTGAACCGGTCGCCTGTTCCGTCTGTATCCCGGCCCATAGCGTTTTCAGTTGGTCGGCGGATTTCTTCCACGCGTCAGCATCCGGGGCGGGCATCTTTGTTATGCCGTCAGGCAACATCTGGCCAAACAGCGCCTGCATGGCTTCGGCCTGTTGCCGGAAAATGTCGTTCGTATCGTCCATATTGCCCATTTCCATGGTTGCGCGCGGTGCCGGATGCCGCCCGGCTAACTGGATAGTGCTTTGCAAGAATGATTGCACCCATCCATTTTGTGCGTCAAAGACACCTCTCCGCGCAACAATCCTGCGCAGACCAGACGGACACATCCGGCGCGAGGATCATGGACACCGATTTTTACCGCATCAAGCGTTTGCCGCCCTATGTCATTGCCGAAGTGAACGGATTGCGCCAGGCCGCGCGGCAGGCGGGCCGCGATGTAATCGATCTGGGCATGGGCAATCCGGATTTACCGCCGCCTGATCATGTTATCGACAAATTGTGCGAAGTGGCGCGCAAGCCCAATGCGCATGGTTATTCGCAGTCCAAAGGAATTCCGGGGCTGCGGCGCGCGCAGGCGAATTATTATGAACGACGGTTCGGGGTCGGACTCGATCCCGAGAGCGAAGTGGTCGTGACGATGGGCTCAAAGGAAGGGCTGGCCAGCCTCGCCACCGCCATCACCGCGCCGGGTGATGTGGTGCTAGCGCCCAATCCCAGCTATCCGATCCACACATTCGGGTTCATCATCGCCGGCGCCACCATCCGGGCCGTACCGACCACGCCCGACGAACGGTATTTCGAAGCGCTGGACAAGGCGATGGCATTCACGGTGCCGCGGCCCAGCATTCTGGTGCTCAATTACCCGTCAAACCCGACCGCCGAGGTTGTGGACCTGGCTTTTTACGAACGCGTGGTCGCGTGGGCCAGGGCAAACAAGGTCTGGCTGCTATCCGATCTCGCCTATTCCGAACTTTACTATAACGGCAAACCCACGCCGTCGTTGTTGCAGGTGAAGGGTGCGAAAGATGTGACGGTGGAATTTACCTCGTTATCCAAGACTTTCTCGATGGCGGGCTGGCGGATGGGTTTCGCGGTGGGCAACAAGGATCTGATTTCTGCGATGACGCGGGTGAAATCCTACCTCGATTACGGTGCGTTCACGCCGATTCAGGCCGCTGCCTGTGCCGCCTTGAATGGCCCGCAGGATATCGTCGAACGCAACCGTGCGCTGTACCACAAGCGCCGCGATGTTCTGGTCGAAAGTTTTGGCCGGGCCGGGTGGGACATACCGCCGCCCGAAGCGTCGATGTTTGCCTGGGCGCCGCTGCCAAAGGGGCTGGAGGCGATGGGCAGCCTCGAATTTTCCAAACAATTGCTTGAAAAAGCCGAAGTCGCGGTGGCGCCGGGAGTTGGTTACGGCGAAAACGGCGAAGGCTTTGTCCGCATCGCCTTGGTCGAGAATGAGCAGCGCCTGCGGCAGGCCGCGCGAAACGTAAAACGGTTCCTGAGCGAGGCGCTGGCCGGGTAACATCGGCACCGCTCAAGTTACTGCACTGTAGGAACATTGTTAACCAGACTCCGTTTGCGCACACAGTTTGGATAAACTACCATCGGTCAAGTGGAACGGGCAGGGGACAGCAAAAGCGTCGGTCATGGCGTGAATGATGGCGATGCAGCCGCCGTGTTGACTGAAAAGCAGCGCGAAGTGATGATTCGCATCGACCGGCGGATGCCGATCAAGGTTATCGCGGGCGAAATGGGGGTTTCCGAAACCCGCATCAATCAACACATTCGTGCATTGAAAGACATTTTCGGTGCCGGCAGTCTTAACGAACTGGTGGAACTGCACCGGACCCGCGCTGCCGCGCAAGATTTGCCGGACGATGACCCCTACAGTTTTTCTCAATACACAAATAATCAGGTGCCCGGCAGCGGGGCGGAGCCGCAAACGGTGGACCGGGTCGCAACCCACAAGTACCCGTCTGCCCCGGCTGCCGCCCCCCCAAAGGCGGCAGCCGGGCAGATGGGGAAAGAACCACGGGTTGTGCCCGAGGCGCTCGATGGCGAAAATGCCGTCCTGTACCGCCTTGCGATCATAATCGGTCTGGCAGTCGGCATAGTCGCTGCGATTGTTCTGGTTCTGACTGCAGCGCTCGGAGTGGGCGAGGTATTGGACGACAAAGCCAGTGTCCCGGCGATAACCAAGCGACCTGCTGGCTGAGCGCGGCGGGCCACCCGTACGGAGTAGCCCCGATGAACGACCAGATCAGACTAGACGCCCTCAATATCCGCAAATTGGTCCGCGAGGCAGAAGCAGTGTCGGATGAAGCGATGGCCGCATTTTCAAAACTCAAACTGGCGATGCTTCAGGCTCGCCAGAACCCCGGCGTTGCGGTTGATGTGGGTCAGCGCGCCATTCTGCGGTTGGTCCAGGCAGAACAGCAGGCCATGTCGATGTCGACCAACCTGCTGCGGGTGCATGACGAATTAAGCAAAGTCGCGCGGGAAAGCGCCGGGCTGGATGAAGATATCCCGACCGAAATCAAGCCCAGCGGCATCATCGGTAGCGACACCTGCGCCGAACCGGCAATGTCCGAAGCCGTCTGACCGGGCCGGGAGGGACTATTTTGGAAACCGTTCTGGCCGTGCGCGACAACGCGCAATTCGCCGCTCTCCTTGTCCTGGCTGCCTGGGCGCTTTGGCAAGGAGGCGGCCCCGAGCGGGGGGTGGCGTTAACCCTCCTGACAATGGAGTTTGTGGACCGGATAAATCATCTGGTGTTCGGCGCGGCGGCCTATCTCGACAGACTTGATATCGGCCATGCGGCGATTGACGCATTTGCATGCGCCGCATTTGTCGCAATAGGGCTGAAGGCGAACCGGATGTACACTTTGTGGATCGCTGCGCTGCAGGTGATCGCATTGAACGCGCACATCGTTCGCGAATTCGCGGAAGGGGTCTCGCCGCTGGCCTATGCAATTATGTATATCGGTCCCTCCTATTTCCAGCTTCTGCTGCTGGGGCTGGGGATCTGGCATCATGTGCGCCGGCGCAACATTTTCGGAAATTACCGGGCGTGGCGGAACTCGCCAGCGCAATTGGCAAGTTGAGCAGCCGGACAGACCCACTCGTGGAGTCGCCTTATGCGCTGAAAACAGAACTGATCCCGCGCAGATTATGCGTCGGACCGCTCATTCTCGATCTGTTTCATCGTGACGCCATTCTCGAGCGGGCATGGGTGGGGCTCAACCCGCGAGAGTTTCAGGTCATCTGGAGGCTCGCCGAAACGCCCGACAGGCCGGTAACCAGAGGCGAGTTGATCGCGCAGGTCTGGCGATTGAGACATGATCCCCGGACCAACAGCGTTGAGGTGCATATTTCGAGACTGAGAACCAAACTGGCATATTTTCAGGCTGATTGGTTGGTAGCCACAGACCCGCAAGGCGGGTATCGCATAGCTGACCGGGCAACGGTCAGGCCGCCGCAAATATCGCACAGGGGCGGAAGCGGTATGACTGATTATCTGGTGCGCGGCCGGGTTGGTGCAGCTTCAGAGGGCCAAAACAGGACCTGATGACAGGGCCGGATTGCGGGGTCACATAACACAGGCGATGGGCAGGAGAGCAGAGTTGGGTATCGAATTTCGCAAGAATGAGCGCGTCTCGATTGAACTGGGTGATAATGGCGTCGCGCAAGTCCGCCTGATCCGCGGTGATAAAATGAATGCGCTTGATCCGGATATGTTTCAGGCCATTATCAATGCTGGCCATGCGCTGCATAAAGCCAAAGGTGTGCGGGCAGTGGTCTTGTCTGGCGAGGGGCGGGCATTTTGTGCCGGGCTGGATCTGGCAAGCATGGCCAAGGTCGGGGCGGATCAGGACAAGGCCCCTTTGACCGAGCGGACGTATGCCAATGCAAATGTGTTCCAGCAAGTTTCGATGGCTTGGCGAAAGCTTCCGATGCCGGTGATTGCAGCGCTTCACGGCGTTTGTTTTGGCGGCGGAATGCAAATCGCCAGTGGTGCGGACATGCGGATTGTCACCCCCGATACGCGGATGTCGATTATGGAAATGCGCTGGGGTCTGATCCCCGATATGGGCGGTTTTGCGCTATGGCGCGGCATGGTGAAGGACGATGTTCTGCGCAAACTTACCTACACCAATGAAGAATTCACCGGAGCGCAGGCGCTGGATTACGGACTGGCGACAGAACTTGCCGACGATCCTCTGGCGCGCGCGACCGAACTGGCAGAAGAAATCGCCGGCAAGAGCCCGACTGCCATTCGCGAGGCGAAGGCGCTGTTCAACAAATATCTTTATCTCAGCGAAGATGACACACTGATGGAAGAAAGCGTCCGCCAGCAAAAACTGGTTGGCTCGCGCAATCAAATGGAAGCGGTTGCCAGCCAGATGCAGAAGCGGGCAGGCAATTTCGACGAAGCCTGACCGCGCAGCTTAAGGTTTCTAGCCGAATATCGCGGTGCATTGGAAACCGGTCATCACCAGCTTGCCGTCGGTGTTCCACAGCTTCAGTCGCTCGCTGGAAAAACCGTCTGCCGCGTGCTCGCCTGCGGTTTCCGCCAGCCACCAGCCGTCCCGCGTCACCGGTTCGGTGTCGAGAATATTGAACGACCAGTTGATCGAACTGATCGGTCCGCGGCGCTTCATCGCGCGCATCGAGCCTGGCGGCAGGGTGTCTCCCACCAGAACCAGTTCGCCAATCGGGTCGAGCCCGCGCCTGTCCTTCAGGCGGAACCAGCGGCGCACAATCGGATCACCCGGGCCGCTGACCGTTTGTGCGCGGCAAATGTCGTATTGCGAAATGAAAGACGGGGTTTCGCTCGATGGTTCGATCTGATTGCCCGTGTCCAGCGGCAGCGGTGCCGGCAGGGGCGGGGCGGCGGCATATTCCGCATTCGCTTCTCTCGCTGCACCAAACAGCCACAACCCGCGCTGCGCCAACGCTCCGTCCGAATAAATCTCTGTTTCCACCTGCGTCACGTTGCGCCCCTCACGCAAAATCCGCGTGGTGGTGGTCGATACGGCCCCGATCGGTCCGACGAAGCCGACCTGCGCAGCCCTGAGCGGGGGAAGGTCGGGAAACGACCTTTTGGCTGCGGTATAGGCCAGCAATGCGGATGCGCCGCCATACATGGTGCGGCCCTGCATCCAGCCGCCGCCTTCGGCGGTTGAAAATGCATTGCCATCGGTTTTCAGCGCGCTCAGAAATGTCTTGATACCCATGCCGCGGGCCATAGCGGCAAATTTACGCGATTCCAGCATTGAAACCCGTCACCGCCTCGGCTAGATGCGCCGCACTTCGTGAGGCCCGATGGCGGAGTGGTTACGCAGCGGATTGCAAATCCGTGCACGCCGGTTCGATTCCGGCTCGGGCCTCCAGGAAGAACAAGTTTCCGTTGCAGGCGGCGATGCGGATCGCTAATTCGCCCGCACCAGTGCCGCTTTAGCTCAGTCGGTAGAGCACATCATTCGTAATGATGGGGTCAGAGGTTCGAATCCTCTAAGCGGCACCATACCTTTCAGTGGGAAAATTCGAGACCAGAAGGGGAAAGCCCGTTCGGCTGGTTTAGTCTTTGGGTTCTGCTTGGGGCGCTTTGGGTAGGAAAGTTGGCGCGCAGATTTGGACCACACGCAAACGGGGGATTTTTGAAACGATTACTCGCTGGATGAGTTGGGGATGCCGACAAATTGCGCAGGTCGGCTGGACGTGAGCCCTCAATGGAATGCTGGCACAGCGAACGGTCTGCTTTTGGTGAAACCAGAAACGCTTCTGGGAGTTCAAAACTGGGTGGAACGCCGACAGAAACGAGCAGGTTATAAAGCTCGCGGTCTAGTCTTTGTTAAAGTCGTCGAAGGTTCACGTCCGCCGCAGATCGAAACTTTCGCGAATGTGTTTCAGTATAGATGGGTATAACGGTGTCACAAACTGAACACCCACTGTGTTGTCCCGTCGCCATTTGACGATCGCATCTAATGGGCCGATCGAGCCAATCTTAATGGTGATGTGGAGGCCTAAATCAAATTTCCAGGAGCCATCCTGAAAACGACAACCTTTCTCTGAAAGATCGAAGATTGTCACTTCTCTGCTCCCCCCGACAGTAAAAATCCGACCTAGCACGGTGAGATTGTAACGCTCCTCAATCCGCTCCTTGTGGATCATTGCGGTTTTGGCAGGAGTGGGTTCAATATCGTGAACTTTAGCACCTTGCGGTTCGGCCCGTTCGAGATTTGCAGAGTCACCATTAAACTGCGAAACCGCACTTGCGAACTCAATGTCACTCGCAAGCTTCACCGCTGGTTTCCCACTTAGCCAACAAGCCCACACTTCGCCCTTACGCACTATAAAATAGAGGTCGTCGTCTCCGTCCATCATAACGTACTAATAAAAATTGCCAAGAAAAGCAATGGCTTGTTTGACAAGGCCATTTGAACAATTGCCCCCGAACCTCAAGTTACGATCGTTGGCCGAACGCCCAATCACGAGGTTGCCGGCCATAGTGGGGATAGACAGGAATTTTGTCGGGAGCTGCCAACAGGAAATCTGGTTTGAAGCGCGGCTTCCCAGAGGGGGCGGCGAATTGAGTACAGCTTTCGTTGCCTGGTCTTGGGCAGGAGATTCAGGGATGAATGTTTGCGCGGCGACTAAGCAGTTGCCAGGAATACGCATTCTTGACTCGCATTCGTCCTCGCTTAGCCTAAGCCAACGCTGGGAGCTGAAGTATGGACGCAATCGGTAGGAGGGAGGAGCTGGTTACAGCTTTGGCGTGCGTTGCCGAGCGCGACCGTGAGGCTTTACGCAAAGTCTATGACCTTACTCATGCAAAACTCTTTGGGGTCATATTGCGGATTGCCCGCGACCGCGAGGTTGCTGAAGATTTGTTGCAGGACGTATATCTGAAAGTTTGGGAACGCGCAGGTAGATTTGATCTGACAAAGGGCAGCCCGATCACTTGGCTCGCCACCATTGCACGCAACACCGCCATCGACTGGACGCGCCGCAACGGACGGGTATCCTACAGCAGCGACGCGGTTCTCGATGAGATCGCCGATGACGCCATTCCTGCCGATCAGATGCTTTGCAACCTTGAGGATCAAGCAGCGATGATGCGTTGTCTGGATGGTCTGCGGGAGGACCATCGCCGCTGTATCAGACTCGCTTTTTTTGACGGACTTTCCCATTCCGAACTATCGGAACGCATTAATATACCGCTTGGCACGTTGAAAAGCTGGATCCACCGCGGTCTTGCAAGTTTGAGAGGATGTCT
The DNA here is from genome assembly GCF_037154015.1 of Altererythrobacter aquiaggeris. Lineage (NCBI taxonomy): Bacteria > Pseudomonadati > Pseudomonadota > Alphaproteobacteria > Sphingomonadales > Erythrobacteraceae > Aestuarierythrobacter > Aestuarierythrobacter aquiaggeris. The sequence continues at coordinate 2,278,334 of NZ_JBANRL010000001.1, read as the reverse complement.
CGGCCATGGCGGATGACTTTCAGGATGCAGACCAGGAATCAGGCGGCGACCCGTTCGATCCGGTAGTATTTGCGGGAAAATATGCACTCGGCGTCCTGGAAGGCGACGAGTTGGCAGATGCGCGGCGTAGGCTTCTTGCGGAGCCTGATTTTGCCACTGACGTCGATTGGTGGAATAGCCGACTTGCAGCACTGGCAGAACTGGCAGGCGAAGCACCGGTCCCACATAAAGTCTGGGACGCCATATCTGCGCGTCTCGACAGGTTGGAAGATGCAAGCGGCTCGAATGTCGCCGACATCGCAGAGCCGCCAAGCCGCTTTCCATTCGGCTGGAGCGTCGGCAGCGCGCTGGCCGGGGCAGCGGCGGCTGCACTCGCTCTTTATGTAGCAGTGCCGGGGATGCGATCCGATTATCCGCCCGATTATCCGCCGCGCGCAGAGCCGCCAATAGCTACCGCTCAACAGCCGCAGTTGATTGCCCAACTGAGCGATAGTGAAAACGGGCGCAGCCTAGCTACGCGCATTGATCGCGATAGCGGCCAAATTACGCTGAAGATAAGAGGGCTTGCGCCTGAAGATGAGACAACCACTGCCACCGAATTGTGGGTAGTTCCCGTTGGCGGCGTGCCGCGCTCGCTAGGACTAATTCCGGGCGATGGCGATTTTACCCGCGCTATCAGCACCCAAGAGGCACAGGTTCTGATAGAGGGCGCAACGTTGGCGGTAACGTTTGAAAACGCCGAAGGCGCGCCGCACGAAGCTCCATCGACACCAATCTTGCTCGCGGGCCCACTAACCGAAGTATAAGGCTAACGAAGCCGGCCTTCATTTCGGTCCTACTGCAACCAGTAGGCCGGTTCCTGCGTAGCTGCCTCCCGTCGTCCACCAAGGGCGCCGCGTTGCTAGCGCACGTTACAGGGACAGAGGATTAAAATTGACCCCCGTCAGGCAAACTCATTTATCCGGCCGAACCTCGTGCGAGCAGCATTCCGACCAATTTGACGGAAAAAAGGTACTCGCTATGAAAAATACCCTGACAAAACGCCTTTCAGTCGCGCTGCTATGCGGCAGCGCAATAATGGCACTGACTGCAACGCCAGCAGCAGCCAATGAATGTCTGCTCGATACCAATAACGATGGATCTGCGACTGCAGCCGATACGGATGGCGGCGCCACCAGCGACAATGCAACGGCACTTGCCTGCGGCGTCAATGCTAACGCAACCGGGATCGATGCTCTGGCGATTGGTACTGATGCGAATGCGAACGGCAATTCGACTACAGCCCTTGGCGGCGAAAGCGTAGCGACTACTCCGGGCGCAACGGCACTTGGCTGGCAAGCAGTTGCCAGTGGAGCGATGGGCACGGCAGTCGGCCACCAATCAACCGCGTCGGGCAATCAAAGCTTTGCAGGCGGCGAAGATTCGGTAGCTTCGGGCACGAATTCGATCGCTATTGGCAACACCGCGCAGGCAACCGGCGGCGACTCGATCGCAATCGGCGGCAACCGTGACGGTTCGCTGGGAATGGCAACAACGGCAACGGGGCCATCGACAACGGTCGTCGGCGGACAATCGACGGCGGCAGGACCGGGTGCAACTGCATTTGGCTGGCGCACCGAAGCAACCGCTGAACGTGCGACTGCTCTGGGCCACCTCGCCACCGCGCAGGGTGTTCGTTCGACAGCAGTTGGCGAGAATGCCGATGCACAAACTGACTTCAGCACGGCAATCGGCAACGAAAGTATAGCGAACGGGATCGATGCCATTGCGGTCGGCGATACAGCGATCGCGATGGGTAATTCCACATCGGCGTTCGGCGGCGAAAGTGTTGCGACGGGCCCCGGTTCGACGGCGCTTGGGTGGCAGACACGGTCTGGCGAACGCTCCACTGCTGTTGGTCATCTTGCAACCGCAACGGGCGTCCGCTCGGTTGCACTTGGCGAAAATGCCGACGCGCGAGGCGATATGGCGACTGCCATCGGCAACGAGGCGATTGCCATGGGCATAGATGCACTCGCACTCGGCGATACTGCGCTTGCGATGGGCAATTCGACCACTGCCCTGGGGGGTGAAAGCATGGCTACGACACCGGGTGCAACGGCGCTTGGTTGGCAAGCGGTCGCAAGCGGTGCAATGGGTACAGCGGTTGGTCATCAGACTACAGCTTCGGGTGATCAGAGCTTCGCTGGCGCTGAAGACGCTGTAGCCTCGGGGACCAATTCGATCGCCATCGGTAATACCGCGCTTGCCAGCGGCGGTGACGCTGTAGCGATCGGCGGTAATCGTGACGGTATGGCTGGCCGCGCAACGCAGGCCACAGGTGCATCGACTACGGCAGTCGGCGGTCAAGCTCTGGCAACGGCTACCGCTGCGACGGCTTACGGGTGGAGAGCGGAAGCGACCGGTGTGCGTTCGACTGCATTGGGCCACGTTGCGGTCGCATCCGGCGAGCGTTCGGTTGCGGTTGGTGAAGCAGCTAACGCCTCTGGTGCCAACGCAGTCGCGCTTGGGAACCAGTCGGTTGCCTCGGGGGTCAACTCGGTCGCGATCGGCAATGGCGCAGTTGCAACCAATAACGGGCAAGTGGTTGTTGCATCGCTTGGTGCAAGCACCGGATCCCAAACAGGCCCGATCGCATTTGTGACCGCCGATACTAACGGCACCCTTGGTAGAAGTATGACCGCAGGCACGAGCAACCTGGCTACCTTTGCTTCGGTCCAGGCCAACACCGTTTCAATCGGGCAGAATGCAGCGGCTATCCGGGCCAACTCGTCTGCGATCTCGGCTTTGCAGGGTCAGGCGGCGAACCTGTTCGATCTTTCGGACCAGAACCGCCGCGATATTCGCACTGCTAATGAAGGTGTCGCTTTAGCGCTTTCGATGGAATCGCCAGTACTGATGCCCGGTGACAAATTCGGGATCGCAGGCGGCTTTGGATACTTCGCAGACCGTGTTGCCGGTTCGGCAAGCTTTGCTGCACGCGTAGGCGACCGCGCTGCATTTACGGGCGGCCTGGGTGTTGGTGTTGATACCGGCGAAGTGGGGGCTCGTGCCGGTTTCCAAATGGCTTGGTAATACCAACCATAACGACGTGTAGTTCTTGACGGGGCGGAAGGGCTGGAGTGTTAATACGCTTCGGCCCTTCCTCTTTTGCCAGCCACTCGGCAAAGCGCGACAATCATACCAGCCATTGCTAGATTTCGGCGCTTTGCAATGTCCAACGGCTTGCGGAAGGTCGGATCCGCAGCGCAAGGAGGGTTTTTCAACCCGAGCAGCCTGAAGGTAATTTATCGGGTCGTCAGGCGCAGGGCGGGCGCTGGACTGCCTTGTTTGCGGGCCGGACATTGGCGACACAGCCTAACAGTCCCCGGCAACTCCTTGTGATCGATCGGCGATGCGCCTGGTACTGCAATCCAACGAGATATCTTCGACTACGCCGAAGTGATGGTCGAGGGTTCAACGTCCGGCCAATGCAGCAACGGTTTATTCCTGGCGGATGGACGCAGGCTTCGCCTCGCCGAGCGCCTGTGCAAAGGCATCGGCAGCTTGGCGGCCAACGCGATCAATCAGGCGCCGTTCCGTTTCGTCACCGATTTCGAAGGTAACTGCCGGCGCGCCGTAAGTGTCGTAGAACCAGTTCTTCGACACGCCGCTGCCTGTTTCGTGGCCTGGTTCCCGGCTGATGCCAAAATCAGGGACGCGGGCTGCGAGCAGGTCGAGCCAACGGTCGGTGAAACCCGCTGGATCAGTCGGCAAGGCGGCAGGGATGGTGTAAAACACATCACGCTGGGTCGAGTGAAAATCGAGCAGTGCCACCGGCCTTGTCCCGGTTGGCAAGCGGGCGAGCCAGTCTCTTACGCTGCGTGTTTCGGGTTGGGCGAATGGTCCCCAATCTCGATTAAGATCGGTCGCCCCGACATTTGAGCGCCAATGACCGCGCGCCACACCATCAGGGTTGAGCAACGGCACTGCCAGAAAACGAAAGCGGGCGGGATCGATCGCGCCGCTATCAAACAGTTCAACGATCCGTTCCAGAAACGGCTCCATTGCGAGCGCCCCGGTAACTTCGGGCGGATGCGCACGGCCTAACAGAATAACTGCATAAGGTGCGTTCCTGTCGCCGATCTCGATTGCCTTGATGGCGCGCCCGTCGTGTGACGAGCCGAGTGTCCTGGCCTCCACATGGGGCGAGCGGGAGAGTCGGCGGATCAGGTCATTGTAGCGCTTGCCCAGGAACAGTTCCTGTCCCGCCACGATACCGGCGCCGGGCGGAACCGCGAAGCGCGCTGTCCTGCCTTCATCGGAGATGCCGGCGCTCAACATCGAGACCGTATCGCCCGCTTGCAATTTCGGCACATAACGATGCCGTGCCGCCAGATAACGCAGTTCGATTACCACCGGGGGGCCGGGCTTCGCTTTGTAGCGGAACGCGTACCACGCGCTCGGATTGATTGGCGGTGCGTGTTCGGGCGTGACAAGGATCGAAAAACTTCGCTCCCCTTCGATGGCACAGCGCGATTGCGAGGCCCCTTCGAAATCGAACGCGATGGTAACGCTTTCAGTTCGGCACACCGCCGCTGTCGCCGATATCTGTCCCGCTCCACCCGTTGGCCGGGGCGTGTCGGCGCACGCTCCGGCCAGCAGGCTCCCCAGCACGATGATCGGCAGACGCTTCATCAGCGGTGCTGGTATCAGAACTTCTTGCGCAGTTCGACATGGAACACTCGCCCGCGCGGGCTGTGCAACTCGCTGAAGAAGCCGTAGGTCTCGTCAGCCAGCGGCGGGTCTTCATCGAACAGGTTGTTGATCGCGAACCGCAGCCTGGTGCCGTCGAGCGCCGTGCTGGTATTTTCGATCGAATAGGAGATCGACGCGTTAACCGTGAACGAATCGTCCACCTGATAGAAGTTGGCATTGGGATCGTCGGAAACGATCAGTTCGTCGCGCACGACGCTGGTGTCGTAAACCTTGCCCACATATTGGCCGTACAGTCCGATATCAATTGGTCCGTTGTCCCAGTTGATCGAACCACTGGCACGCCATTTGGGCCGACCCTCTATTTCGAGCAGTTCGCCCAAACCGCCGACCGTCACATCAAGCGGGAGCGTACCGTCCGCCACCGCATCGACAATTTCCTGTCCATCGGCACCGGCATTTTGCACGAAGCCGATCAGCCGCGCAGCGTTCAAACGTACACTGAACTTGCCCAGTCCGAAATCGGGTACGCGGTAGAACAGTCCGAAGTCGAGACCCTTCGAGGTGCGGCTATCGAGGTTGAGATAATTGTCGATGACAAAATCGATCTTGCCGGCTGGCGACAGGCCGGTGCCCGCAAACAGCGCAATATCGTCAGGCGTAGGCGCCAGCCTGACCACGTTCGGATTGGTGTCCCCGTTCAAGCGGCGAAGCAGATCGAGCGCGATAGCGTTGTCATCTCCAAACGTGCCAACCAAGCCAGTCTGGCGGACGCGCCAGTAATCCGCCGTCAGCGTCAGACCGGGTATGAACGCGGGTTCGAGCACGATGCCCAGATTGATACTGGTGCTGTCTTCCGGAACCAGGTTTTCGGTTCCTGCCCGAATGCTGATGACACCCGCACCCGGACAGGCGCCAAGACTGTCGATCTGATTCTGCAGAACCTGCGCCTGACACACAACAAAATCGTCGCGCGTATTGGACCGGGTCGTGCCTTCGTCGTTGACCTGGACCAGGTTCGGCGCGCGGAAGCCGCGCGACCATGCGCCGCGGAGCGTCACCCCGGGAAACGTCGTCCACGAAGCCGCCACGCGCGGTACGAACGCGGTCTCGTCGATATCGTCGAAATACTCCACCCGGCCTGCCAGTTGCAGATTCAAAGCCTCGACCAGGGGAATGTCCATGTCCCGGCTGACCAGAGGGACGAACAGTTCGGCAAATCCCGAATAGACGTTGCGCGATCCATTGGTGTCAGCCGACGGACTGGTGCCGGCAACATCGCTTCCGTTGAAATCGCCGGTCACACTATCGGTAAAGGTAATCGTTCCGTCGAGCCGTGGATCGCGATCATCGTAGAAAGTCTCGCGCCGCCATTCCACACCGGAGGCCACCCCGACATCGCCTCCGGGCAGAGTGAACAGGTTGTCGCGGCTAACCTTGAAATCGGCCAGCGCCAGACTGGTGCCGCCCTTGCGGAACACGTCGATGCGGAACGGATCGATGGATGATTGCGGGTTGGGTGTGCAATCGCCCTGGCCCGGATCGCCAACGACACAGCCGCCGTTGAACGGATTGTATGCATCGGGCGTCGTCAGATTGATCTGGTTCTGCATCAGCGTGAGCGAGACGCGGTTGCGCGCCAGATCGACCAGATCGGACTCCGAATAGACAAATCCGGTATCGAAATCCCATTCGCCGAAATTGCCGCGCAGGCCGCCAACGAGGCGGTAGGTGTCTTTGTCCACCGAAATGTCGCGGTTGCCGACATCGACGAAGCGATACCGTTCCATAATCACGTCCGCACCGCCAGCGGCAATGGTAGTGCCGGGCAGCCGCTGCGGATTGCGGACGCCGTTACGCAACGTCGGGCCGAACGGATTGTAAAAAGCTGTCGCTGCAATGCCCACCGGAACCGCACTCAGGATTGCCGAGGCTTCGATATTGCGGCGGTTTTCGGAACGGTAATAGCTGCCTTCGAAATAGGCTTCGACGTTGTCCGTCAGTTCGTAATTGAGCAATGCAAGGGCGTTATAGCGGCTTTTCTTACTGATCAGATTGTTGCCGAAATTGGTGTTGTAGCGAACATCGGTTGTCGGTGTTGTTCCGTTGCGGGCACATAAGCCGTTACCGAAATCGAGCCGGCAGCCCGGAAACGAACTGGGTTGCAGATAAAAATCATCATCACCGATCGGCGTCCGGTTGGATGGAGCCTGGATATCGAATTGCCCGAACGGACCGAACGTGTTGCGATTGTTAAAGGAAGCATCGCCTTCGAAGTCGGTCCCGACAACCAGCGGTCGGCGATCGTCGTCAGCGGCATACCTGCGCTCGGACGCTCTCAGACCGTTTTCGTGGAAATAACCGCCGTAAAGCGTGAGGTTGCCGCGCCCACCGCCGAAATCGACGCCGAGACCGCCGCTGATCTGCGTGCTGTAGAGCCCTGTCCCGTCGAAAAGCCGCATATCCGCTTCCAGAAAGCCGCCGGTAATATTGCCCTTGAGCACTGTGTTAACGACACCCGCGACAGCATCCGCGCCGTAAATTGCCGAAGCACCGTCGCGCAGCACTTCGATCCGGCGCACGCTACCAGGCGCGATTTCATTGGTGTCCGAACTGACGACCGGGACGAGCAGCTCTGTCTGGAAACCGGGGTGCAGCGTCATGCGGCGCCCGTTGATGAGCAATAGCGTGTTGCCGGTGCCCAGGTCGCGCAGATTGACCGAACCCACATCCCCGCGCACACTGTTTTGCGTCGTGGCGTTTTGTTCGTTGAATGCAACTGTCCCAGCCTGCGGGATGGAACGGAACAGTTCGTCGCCCGATGCTGCTCCGGAATTTTCAATCGCCTGCTCGTCGAGGACTGTCACCGGGAGGACGTCGTTGATCTGTGCTCCCTGAATCTGGGTTCCGGTCACGACGATGATATTGTCGGCGGTGACAGCCGACTGGGTATTCTCCCGTTCTTCCGCAGCTGCTTGCGCTTGCTGCTGCGGGGTCATCTGCGGCGTGGTCTGCTGCGGGCTTTGCTGCGCGGCCTGCGCGTAGGCGCTGCTGGTCGCTGCAAGCAGGCTGGTTGTTCCCAACAAGGCGAACCGTCCAAATCCTTTAATACGCAAAGTCATTCTCCCTTATCTGTTTTGCTGTCCGACCGCCGGTTGATCCAGGCTTCGAAGATGTCGGGCCATTGATTGATTAACTGCGTCGGCGCGCCAAGACCCCAACCGTGGCCGCCCTTCTCGAAAATGTGTAATTCTGCTGATGCTCCCTGCGCGACCAGCGCTTGAAACAGACCGATCCCATGGCCCGGCGGCGTGATTGTGTCGTCTGCTGCCGAAAAAATGATGGTCGGCGGGGCGTCCTTGCGCGCATATGTGTCGAGCGACCAGGCATCCTCTGCGGCGCGCGACGGGGTTTTACCAACGATCTCACGCCGCGTGCGGGTGGTATCGTAGGGCTTGCGAAGCGACACGACGGGGAAGAGCAGCACTGTAAAGTCGGGTCGCGCGCTCGCGGCTTCGAACTGGTCATTGCCAGCATAAAGATCGCGGGCAGGCTGCAAGGCAGTGAACCCTGTCAGATGGCCTCCAGCGGAAAAACCCATGATGCCGATCGCGTCGGGGCGCACACCGAAGTCCGCTGCCCGCGTCCGCACGATCTTCATGGCCCGCTGCGCATCTGCGAACGGTGCGCTGGCTTCCCACCCGTCGTTGGGGAGGCGGTAGATCAATTCGAACACGGTATAGCCGCGATTGCGCAGCCATTCGGCGGCGGGCGTGCTTTCTTTCCATGTCTGGATCCGGAAATACCCCCCACCGCCGGCGACGATCACCGCGCGTCCGTTGGCAATATTGGGCCGATACACGCGTAGCCGCGGAATCGAAATGTTGGAGATTGCACCGTAGCCCGCGCCTTCGGTGCCGATCTTCTCCGCCCCGCTGGCACCGCCCTTTCCGGGCGGGGGGCCCGGCCACAGCATTATGTCTTCCGGCTCGTGTCCTAAAGCGGATGAAGTGAAGCGCGTTTGTGCAACCGCGGTGAGCGCCAGACCCCCGCCGAGGAGTGTTCTGCGGCCGATCACCGGCTGTCTGCCATATTGGCTGCTGCAATCATGGCATGGCTGTGCGGGCCCGAGCGTTCGTGACGCTCGATGTCTTCCTCGGGAAGCGGCATCGGTTTGCCGCCAAGCGCCGCCGCCAAGCGATCCTTGTCGAGGGCGTTTTCCCATTTGGCGACGATAACGGTCGCAACCGCATTGCCGATGAAGTTCGTCAAGGCACGGCATTCGCTCATGAACCGGTCGATTCCCAGAATCAGCGCCATACCTGCGACCGGGACCGAGGGAACAACCGATAGCGTTGCAGCAAGGATGACAAACCCGGCGCCCGTCACGCCCGCCGCGCCCTTGGAACTGATCATTGCCACAAGCACGAGCGCAATCTGTTCGCTAAAAGACAGATCGATGCCCATGGCTTGCGCGATGAATAGCGCCGCCAGCGTCATATAGATATTGGTCCCATCCAGATTGAATGAATAGCCGGTCGGCACGACCAGCCCGACCACCGATTTGCGGCACCCGGCGATCTCCATCTTTTCCATCAAGCTGGGCAGCGCGGCTTCGGACGATGAAGTGCCCAGAACCAGAAGCAATTCCTCGCGCAGATATTTGATAAGTGCAAAGATCGAAAAGCCGCCAAACCAGGCTACGGAGCCAAGCACCACGATGACGAACAACAGCGAGGTGACGTAGAAAGTGGCGATCAGTGCCGCGAGATTTGCCAGCGAGCCGATACCGAATTCCGCAATGGTAAAGGCAATCGCCCCGAACGCCCCGATCGGTGCGAATTTCATCAGCATATGGACAAGTTTGAAGATCACTTCGCCAAATGACACGAGTACATCGAACACGAGATCGCTTTTGGGCCGGGTCGCGGCAATTGCGATCCCGGACAAGATCGCGACAAGCAGAACTTGCAGGATGGACCCGCTTGTCGTGGCGCTGAAGAAAGTTGTCGGAATTATCGCCAGCAGAAATGCCGTTATGGTCTGTTCTTGCGCAGTGTCCGCGTACGCTTCAACCGCTGTGGTATCCAGCGTCGCGGGATCGATGTTCAGCCCCGCACCTGGTTGGACGACATTGGCTACGATCAGCCCGATGATCAGCGCCAGAGTGGAAAAAAACAGGAAATACACCATTGCCTTGCCCGCCACGCTGCCGACAGCGGACATGTCCTTCATCCCGGCGATACCTGTCGCAACGGTCACGAAGATCACCGGCGCGATGATCATTTTGACCAACGCAATGAACCCGTCACCGAGCGGTTTCAGCGAACTACCGAATTCAGGATACAAATGCCCGAGCAGCGCCCCGATGATGATTGCGACGACAACCTGGAAGTAAAGTTTGCGATAAAGTGGCTCGCGCGCGGGTACCGCTGCGACCGCCGCATCGCTGGTGGGCGATATTGCCATTAATCCCTCTCCCAAGACCGACCTGTTAGACGGCTGATGCGATGATATGACGCAAAAGAAGCCTACACGAGAAAAAATTTCGAACGCTAAATAACTAATGAAAACAATTAGCGTGATTTAACGATAGGCTCGGCTTTCCGACATTTCGCAGAAATCAGTTGGCGTTTTTGCGGATTTCCGCACAACTTGCGGGGGTGGGAAGGATTTTGAAAACTCAACACGTCAACGGTTGGGCCATCGCATTTGTGACACTGGTGCTTTTCAGTTTGCTCGCGGTACTGACGGTGGATCGTATCATGCGCAGTTCTGCCGTGGATAAGGCGCGCAGTGATGCGTTTGGCGATGCGCGCATTCTTGCAGCCGGGCTGGAAAGCGAGCTGGAAAAATTCCAGCTTGTGCCGCCGGTATTGGCCGAAGACCCCGATGTTATTGCGCTTTTGCGCGGCGATCGATCGAAAACGCCAGCGCTTGACCGAAGGCTGGAGACGCTATCGCAGCAAACCGGCGCCGCCGTCATCTATCTGATGAATGCGCAAGGCCAGACGCTGTCATCCAGCAACTACAGGCGGCCCGACAATTTCGTCGGCTCCAATTACGGCTTCCGCCCTTATTTTCGCAAGGCGCTGACCGACGGGGATGCCACCCAGTTTGCGCTGGGCACAGTCAGCAGACGCCCCGGCCTTTACATCGCCCGCAGGATCGGCTCGCCGCGAAATCCGCAAGGTGTGCTCGCATTGAAAGTGGAGTTCGGCCAAATCGAAGCCGGCTGGCGTGATTCCGGCAAGGCGATTTATGTCACGGACGCGGATGGTATTGCACTGATTGCCAGCAACCCCGATTGGCGGTTTCGCGCTACGCAAGCACTTGTTTCGCTGGATCGGGAAGAGAATCTGCGCCAGTTCGGAGTGGCGGAGTTTCGTCCGCTAAACCTTGATGGCAACATCTTGCGCGATGTTGCAATCCCCCTCGACCGGGGCCCGTACGCCGTTGCGCCGGAGGGCTGGACTCTTCATTTGCTCGACGACCCTTCAGGCCGGATTGCCGCTTCGGTGGCTGGGGGTAGGCTGGCGGTCGGTCTGGCAACCGCTTTGCTCGCGATGATTGGCGGGGCGGCGTTCGTATCGCAGCGCCGCCGGCTTGCCGCGCGCGAAAAGGACACAGATCGCCGCACCGGTCTGTTGCGGGAACAACTCTCGCAAGCAAACCGGTTGGCGGTACTGGGTCAGATCGGCGCCGGGATCAGCCATGAAATCCGTCAGCCGGTCGCCGCTATCCGCATATTCGCCGACAATGGTGTGAAGTTGATCGATACCGAAAATTATGGACGCGCGACGGCTAATTTCGAACAAATCGCGCAGTTGGCAGATCGGATCGGCACAATTAGCGGCGAGCTTCTCCGGTTCAGCCGCCGCGGCACACGGGCACCGCGCGCCATGCCGATCGGTCAAGTCATCGACGGCGCGCTGCTGCTGTTGAACGACCGGATTGCGCGGCTCGGCATCGACATTATCCTTCCCGATCCTGCAGCGCGCGCGATCCAGGTTCTGGGTGAGCATGTCCGGCTTGAACAAGTCCTCGTGAATCTGCTGCAGAACGCAATTGATGCGTCGGGGGCCGGGGGCCGCATCGAAATAGCGATCGCTTTGATGCCCGCAACCTGCCGCATCGCGGTCATCGACAATGGTCCGGGGCTCAGTGACGGGGTGAGGGACCGTTTGTTCAAACCTTTCGTGACAACAAAAGAGGATGGTCTTGGTCTGGGACTGGTTATATCGAAAGAGATTATGCGCGTGCTTGGCGGCGAACTTCGTGCCGAACCAGTCGAAGGCGGGGCACGGTTTGTAATGGAGGTACCGCTGGCATGAATGCCCTAGACGCGATCACCGTGCTGCTGGTGGAGGACGACAGGGCACTCGCCGAAGCGACGGTCCAGGCGCTGCAACTGGAAGGCGCCATCGTCACGCATTTCGACCGCGCCGATACAGCACTGGCAGCGATCGACCGCGATTTTGCCGGGGTAGTCATCACCGATATCCGGATGCCGGGAATGGACGGCATCGCTTTCTTCGAGCGTCTGCGATCGATCGACGATGCTATCCCCGTCATCCTGGTCACCGGTCACGGCGACATCGACCTTGCAGTGGACGCCATGCGGGTCGGCGCTTTCGATTTCCTCGCCAAGCCTTTCGGTTCCGAACGGCTGTTCGATTCAATTGTGAAAGCGTCCGCCAACCGGACACTCGTGTTGGAGAACCGGGTGCTGCGCGGCCGCTTGGAACGGTCGAATGCCATCCCTGGTCATTCGGCCGCCAGCCAACGTCTGCGCAGCCAGCTCGCACTGTTGGCAAAGGCCGATGTGGACGTGGTGATCGAAGGCGAGGGCGGAACCGGCAAGAGTTTTGCCGCGCGCCTGATGCATCAGGTCGGCCCGCGCTCCTCGCGGCCGATCGTCGTGGTCGATGCGGGCACGGTGCTGCACCCCGATGCGGAGGTTTTGCTGTTTGGGCGGGACCAGGCGGGCGGCCTGTCGCACACAGGTCTGTCGCACACCGGGCTGATCGAACGCGCCCGGGGGGGCACATTGGTACTCGACGAAATCGAAAGCGTGAGCGGGGCGACGCGTGAACGCCTGAAATCGCTGGTCGAACTGCGTACGCTTCGCCCGCTTGGCGCAGAGCGGTCGCGGAACGTGGATATCCGGATCATCCAGGTCCTGCCCCAAGGAGTGACATTTGATCGCGACTGCATTCTGCATCGCGGCAATCCTGTCCGGCTGACGCTACCGTCGATCAGCGAACGCGATGACGATGTCGCGGAATTCTTCAGCCTTTTTCTGGCGCGCCACGAGCATGAATTCGGCGTCGAATACGAGGAAACCGAAACCGGTGTGCTGCATCATATCCGGACCTATGATTGGCCAGGCAATCTCAGGGAGTTGGATACGTATGTTAAAAGTCTGGTGATCGGATCGCGCATATCCCCGAACAGCAGGGCAAGCAGAGGTACCGCGCAGGGTCTGCGGGATCAGGTCGAGGGCTTTGAAAGGTCAATTATCGAAGCAGCGCTGAAGCAGTCGAACGGAAATATTGCGCAAGCGGAGAAGATCTTATCGGTTCCTACCAAAACGCTTTATGATAAATTGACCCGCCATCATTTGAAACCGAAAGACTATCGAACCTGAAGTTTGATTGACGTAATGCCCGAAAGTATAGTTCGGCTTCAAAGTGTTGGATCGGCGCGTGCGAACTGCCGGTCGGCGCGCAGCTACTTCCCGATCACCGATTGTGCAGTACGCGGGGCTGTAATCGGATCGGCATGACGGTGGACCAGCTTCCACTCATCACCGATGCGCTCGTGGATGCTGGTCACGCGCACACTGAATTCAGCAAACTCGTCGCTTCCCGTCAACTGCGCGCGATCATGTTCGATCTCGGCCAGGCAGACGAGATGCTCGTCGCCATACAGCGCCACACGCTCGACCCGCGCCGTGCCTCGCTGGTATTTGTTCGCTGCGTTGGCCAGCGTTGCCCCCACTGCAGCGCGGCCTTGGCCGAACGGTCCGAACGGATTGCCCAGCGTTATGTCTTCACGGTCTGCAAACAGCGCGAGATACTTGCCCGGGTCACCATTGAGAATAGCCTCGAGCGCGCGGTGGCTTTCGGCAATGGCTGCTTCCAATTGTGCCGCATTGGTGATCGGGTCGGGTGCCTGCGCCGCAGCAGGTGACGAGAGTGCCAGCGCAATGCCGACACAGGAGACCAGAACGAGTTTGCGGTTCGGTTTCATTTCAATGATCCTTTCGGGCAGTAATCATGCTATGGCAAACGACGGGCGCGCAATGGGTTAGGCTTCCGCGCGGCAATTTTGGGCGGTGAATAGCGCGATACCAGCGCGAGCCTGATTGGCCGGTACCAGGCAAGCCCGCTTCCGGTGATCACAAATACAAGGACCGGAAAAGCAACCCTGACTTTGCCGCCCCATGCCGCCCCATGCCGCCCCATGCCGCCGATGATCCGAGAGCGATGATGGCGACACCGATTGTGGTCGATGCCCCGCTAATCATGAAGGTTCTTTTATACCAAGCCAGCGGTCAGCCATCCACCCGCCGGTCAGCGGGGCGAATTAGACCAGACCGGCGTAAAGCCCGAAGGTTTGACCGGCCAAAGCCTGCGCCGAAAGCGGCTCAGACAGTGCCTCCACCGCGCTGCGATTTGCCGCCACGCCCACGATGTTTTCAACCTGCCCGGGAAAAAACAGCGACTGCGCCATGTACAGCACCAGCAGCGGGCGCATGGCGTAGAACCATTACGTTCGCACGCTTCGGTGAATGCCAGGTAGGCATAGCTGACGCAAAGTTGTCTCCGTCCTCCCTGTCATGCCAAATGCGTGACAGCTCATTCCGGTTCGTCTCTGCAAACCATGTCGATATGCCGCCGATCGAGGTAACTCATCCGCTTCGACCGCAACTGCGCGATCTGCTCGTCCTCGCAGCGCTCTCGCTTTGAACGAGTTTCGATGGCCTCTTCCCCCAATCTACGGTGAAGCTCCCGCAGTTCCAACTGCTCTATCGGCGTAAGTTGATAAAATTGCTTGCGACCATCGACGAGCGCCACGTAGTTCTCCCGGGCACGCTGCCAATTGAGAATATCGTCAGCCTCAGCCACGACCGGGGCAGCAGAAACCAGCATCAAGCAGGCAATAAAACAGCGCATCGTTACTCTCCAGCCACCACCATATGTTTTTCGCGGGTTTACAAACAGTGAACTTGCACTGGTGGCGTCACGCAAAGCTATCTCGTTACATCCGTTGCCGGGTGGTAGGCTGCCAGTTCGTTGTTGACCGTTTCCCATCCAGGTTGAGTATGCGTTGCAGATCCAGACTCTGTGCATTAGCTCATCGAAATGATCGACCGCAAAAGACTTGAGGAGCGTCCGCCGCTCGCTACAGATCACCTTCGTCTGCGCCCACCTACCGAACGTGACGCCGATGCGATTATTGGTGCTGTGGGCGATTGGGAGGTGGCTCGCTGTCTGAGCCGTGTGCCGCATCCCTACCATCGGTCGGACGCGCTGTTTTTCCTTGAGCACGTTGTGCCAAATGAATGGACTTGGGCAATAACGAAGATCGGTTCCGACACAATGATCGGCGCGGTAGGGCTAACTCCCGATGACGGGGTAGAAACTGCCGAGCTGGGGTATTGGCTATCAAAAACACATTGGGGACAAGGACTGGCGACCGAAGCTGCAAGGGCTATAGCGTCTTTTGGTTTTGAACAATTGCGGTTGCCGTTTATCAAATCGGGCTATTTTGCCAGCAACCCGGCATCGGGCCGGGTGCTTCGCAAACTCGGTTTTGTCGAAACCGGTCATTCGTCACGTCCGTGCCATGCCCTGCAAAAAAACGTCCTTTCGGTTGAAATGTGCTTGTTGGCAGAACAACTTAGATAGCCAAATACTCCGCTCTGCAAGCGCGCTTGAGGTGCAAACGTAGGTAACCGGGTTCCTGGCAGACAGTCTGCTGTCATCCCGAAACGGACAAAATGCTGCCAGTCCGCCGTGGCTACAATGTCCGGCGCTATCTTATTTCCGCAGCCTCGCGGTTACAGTGTGGCCGTGATCCAGCAGATTCTGCGTCGACAGCAGACCGGTTCTGCCCGTGGCACCGGCGACGAGAATGTTCGCTGGCATTAGAAATTCGCTTGGTCAGTTTGGTGCGGGCGGTGCCATGGGCCCGCCCGCCCGGGTTGCGGCTATATAGCCTGGCTGTTTCTGCAAGGCGTCCCAATAGGCCGCAATTTCGGGATGATCGGTCAACAATCCCAAACGCGCGAGCAACGCCATGATGTAGGACATCTGGATGTCCGCCAACATTGCCTTGTCGCCAAACAACAGCGGCCCGTCGCCGATGGCCCCCGCAATATAGTCAAGGTGCGTGGCCAGCGCTGCCTTCGCATCACCCGGCACCGGTTTGCCCCCGAACGCGGGCAGGATTGCGCCCATCGCAACTTCGGCGAAAGACGCCTCGACATAGTCGAACAGCGCTTCGTGCCGCCAATATTGCGGTGTCCCGACAGGCGGCGTGTGGGTATCATCGTCAAACCTGGCTGCAAGATATCGCAGGATCGTGGAAGATTCGGCGATCATTTCACCATCGTCTTCGATCACGGGCGATTTCCCCAGAGGATGAACCTTCGCGAGTTCCTCCGGCGCGCCGAAGTCATCCGTCCGGTCATAGTCGATGCGGTTGCAGGGCTGGTCCAGATCGGCCAGCAGCCACAAGATGCGGGTAGCACGCGAATATTGCAGGGCGTGGAGCGTAATCATGGCAAAAAGATTGCTTTCACATTGACAAATTCTTTCATGCCAAAGCCGCCATGTTCGCGGCCATAGCCCGAATCCTTGACCCCGCCGAACGGCATATTCGGATCCGCAGCGCCGAATGAATTGATGCGGATCATGCCCGTATCGAAGTGATCGCGCGCCAGCATTATCGCGCGATCTTCGTCCTGGGTGAAGATCCCGCCGCCCAGACCATAGCGGCTATCGTTGGCAAGCCGCATGGCGTCCGCATCGTCCTTGGCGCGGATGACAGCGGCGACAGGGCCGAAGATCTCATCGTCATAGGCCGGCATCCCGGGAGCAACATCAACCAGCACTGTCGCGGGGTAATAGGCCCCGGTGCGATCAGGCGGGGTGCCTCCGCAAAGCGCCCTTGCGCCCTTGGCCACGCTGTCATCGACCTGACCTTTGACAGTTTCGAACTGGTCTTGGCTAGACAATGGACCAAGCTGGCTGTTCTCGTCGGTCGGATCGCCCATCTTTATGGCTTTCATCTGTTCGACAAAGGCCGAGACGAAAGCATCATAGACAGATCCGGCCACGATGAACCGCTTGGCCGCGACGCAGGTTTCGCCATTGTTATAAAGCCGTCCCATAACCGAAAATTTAACCGCTGTTTCGATGTCGGCATCCTCTAGCACGAGATAGGCGTCATTCGAGCCCAGCTCGAGCACAGTCTTTTTCAACGCCTTGGCCGCCACGGCACCGACATGGCGCCCGGCCCCGTCACTTCCCGTGAGCGTTACGCCCCGCACGAGGGGGTGGGCAATCAGCTTGTCACTGGTGTCATGGTCTATCAGAATGACCTGAAACAGGCCTTCGGGCAGGCCGGCTTCGATGCAAAGTTCGCGCAAGCGCAGGCCGGTGCCGGTGCAGATGCTGGCATGTTTAAGCACGCACGCGTTTCCGGCCATCAGGTTCGCTGCCAGCACGCGGACGGGCTGATACAGGGGAAAGTTCCATGGCTGAATCGAGTATATCACACCGACCGGCTGATAGCTGACGATGCCGCGCGACTGGTTTTGTCCGTGAACGCGTTCCTCGTCCGCCAGCTCGCCAGGCCCGTTCTTGGCAGTATAGTCGAAGATCGCGGCACAGATTTCGACTTCGCGTTGGCCGTCCTTGTACAATTTTCCCGTTTCCTGCGTCATCAGCGCAGCCAGCCCGTCTGCATTATCACGCAGCTTTTGCGCGATTTTCGTCAGATAGGGCGCGCGCTCGGCATGCGACAAGGCACGCCATTCCCCAAACGCGGTGTGCGCGGCCTCAAGCCTCTGGGTGGCTTCCTGTTCGGACATCAGCGGATACGTCTCGATGGTCTCGCCGGTCGCGGGATTTGTCGTGGTAATTGCGGTCATGACGGCTCTTTCTGTTGAATATCTGGAGATGGTGCCGGCGCAGCCGCCGCCGGCACGGCAACTGGTCAAATCAGCGTGAGGAGCTTCTTCGCCGCTTCTTCCGAAGAAGCCGGGTTCTGGCCCGTCACCAGCTTTCCGTCGGTAACAACGAAGGAAGCCCAGTCGTCGCCCTTCTGGTAATTGCCACCGTTTTCCTTCAGCATGTCTTCAACCAGAAACGGGACGACATCGGTCAGCCCGACGGCTTCTTCCTCGGTATTGGTAAAACCGGTAACGGACTTACCAGAGACAAGCGGCTTGCCGTCGGCGGTTTTGGTATGGCGGAACACGGCCGGCGCATGGCAGACCGCGCCGACAGGGCGCGCACTGGATGCGAAAGCCTCGATCAAGGACTTGCTGTTGCTGTTCTCGGCCAGATCCCACAGCGGACCGTGGCCACCGGGGTAGAAAATGGCATCGAAGCCGTCCGCCGAAATATCAGCCAGCACGGCGGTGTGCGCCAGATCTTTCTGGGCCGATTTGTCCTTTTTGAACCGATCCGTCGCTTTGGTCTGCGCGTCATCGGCATCGCTGGATGGATCCAGTGGTGGCTGGCCCCCCTTGGGCGAGGCAAGCGTGACCTCGGCCCCGGCATCCTTGAACACATAGTAAGGGGCTGCAAATTCCTCTAGCCAGAAGCCGGTTTTTTTGCCTGTATCGCCCAGGCGGTCGTGTGACGTGAGAACCATAAGTATTTTCATCTGGATATTCCTTTGACAAGTGTCTCGTCAGTCAGCCGGTATGACGCGGCGTTTGCCGCATCCGCTACCTCTTACCAGACCAATGAGGCGGTCGGCGGCCAGTTCCAGCCCAGAGAAATAATGTTCGCGATAATGACCTCGGCGGGCACGATTGGCGTGATTGGCGTGATTGGCGTGATTGGCGTGATTGGCGTGATTGGCGTGATTGGCGTGAATGGCATGAATGGCATGAATGGCGCGGTCGGCGCGGATGAGCCAGTTGGCGGACGGCCGCCACTTCGCTGCGGGCTTATTGCCCTTCGGCTGCTGCCATCAGGTCCATAAAACTGCGTGCAGCGTTTCGCTCGGCCTCATCCTCGAACACGCTGGTCAGCTCAGGGGCGGCGCCAAGCATGTAAAGCAGTGACCATAAGGCGAAGCGTTTTCCTGGATCGGTTTCAAGGCCCAGATCGACCTGACAGCGTTCGATGCCCGCGGCGAGCGCGTCCGGCTTCAAATCGCTCGGATTGGCCGTAGCGAAATAGCGAAGCAGTAAACCATCAAGTTCCATAGCGATCCATTAGCCTGCCAATGCAACGCTTGTCATGCGTCTGTACGGGAATGGCTGTATTGCGGCCGGGAAATTGGTGAAGACGACCACTCGATTGCGGATCGCTGTAGCTAAGGAACGGAAGCACTCCAGGCCGCCATTACCATCCAGCGCCAATGCGGCCCCATCCTCGCCGGAAGGCAGGCCGCATGCCGCGTGTCGGATGCGGCTTTGCCGGAAGGAGTTAGGCAGATGGACGATCAAATCTTGAACTACCGTGCTTGCGGGGCCGAATGCCGCGAGGACTGGTTGCGGATGCTGGCCAATGAGAACGGCTTGCCGTTCGGGACCGTGCGGCGTCTGGCCGAGGAACTGGGCGAATGGGAGGATTTTGGCGAGCTGGTTCACATTTGCGAATGCGGCGGGAGGGCGGTTCAATGACAGCTGGCACTCTTTCCCGCAGCGAGCGGATTGCCCGGCTCAATGATAGGGCACGGCAGGCGATGGGCCTGGCCTGCGTTGCCGTGGCAACCGAGGGGTTCCGGGCCTTGCCCGAGCAAGATCAGTCGCGAGTGCGCGAGCTGATCGAGACCTTCGACGCCTTCACGCCGGATAACGATCCTTATGGCGAGCGCGATTTCGGGGCGATCTATCAGAATGGCGAAGGTCACTGGACGACCATGCGACCAGCGCGGCCTGCCGAAACCGTGTTCTGGAAGATCGATGCATACGACCGCGACTCGCAGTTCGGCAGCGATGACCCCGCCAACCCCGCCGTTACCCGGCGGGTGCTGACGATTATGCTGGCCAGCGAATACTGACCGAAAGTGTCCTGTGGAAATTTGTTCCACGGGACTCTTGCAGATGTTCTGCAAATGTTTCATCACTGGGTCTGGATTTGACATGTTGTCCTTTCCAGACCCAGTGGAGATGCCCGTGCTTGATCGCCGAACCGAGTTTGCCAGACTGAGGGAATGCGCCGGATTGCCGATTGAGGAGGCAGCACAGCTGCTCCACGTAACCGAACGAACAATCAGACGCTACGAGACTCCGGGATCACGCGGAACAGATCCATCACCGCTGGCGATGGATTTCGTTCGCCGCATGGCACAGGCCGCTGCGCGTGCGAACTTTGTGGACCGCGAAAAGCCAGCTTTCCGTTTCATCGACCTCTTCGCAGGTATCGGAGGTTTGCGCAGGCCGTTCGAGGAGATTGGCGGAAAGTGCGTGTTCACCTCCGAGTGGGATCGCTGGTCACGCAAGACTTATGCCGCCAACTATCCTGATAACCCCTTCGATCACGAGTTCGCGGGCGACATCCGGCCCTATGCCGACGAGCCTTGGAAGGTTCCCGAGCATGATGTTTTGCTTGCCGGTTTCCCTTGCCAGCCATTCTCGATTGCCGGGGTCTCGAAGAAGAACGCGCTTGGTCGACCTCACGGTTTCCTGTGCGATACGCAAGGAACGCTTTTCTACGACCTCGCCAAGATCATCGCCCATCATCAGCCCAAAGCATTCCTGCTCGAAAACGTGAAAAATCTCGAGCGGCACGACCGGGGCCGGACTTTCGCCACCATCATGCATGTTCTCACACAGGAGCTCGGCTACAAGGTCCAGTACCGTGTGATCAGTTCCGCGCCCTGGGTTCCGCAGAAGCGCGAGCGCGTGTTCATTGTCGGTTTCCGGGAAGAGACAGGTTTCAGCTTCGATGACCTGAAATTGCCCGAGAGCCGCCAACCCGTGCTGGGCGACATTCTGGAAGACAATGTTGACGCCAAGTATACGCTGAGCGAGCATCTGTGGGGCTACTTGCAGGGGTACAAGGAGAAGCACGCAAAGAAGGGTAATGGCTTCGGCTATTCCGTCTTCGGTCCCGGCGACGTATCGCGTACGCTCTCGGCGCGCTATCACAAAGACGGGTCCGAATGCCTGGTTCTGCAACCTGGTAACCGGCCCCGCAGGCTGACACCGCGCGAGTGCGCGCGCCTCATGGGTTTCGACGAACCGCAAGGCAGCGACTTCATTATCCCCGTTTCTGACACGCAAGCCTATCGCCAGTTCGGCAATGCCGTGGTGGTGCCGGTAGTCCGCGCTGTTGCCAGGATCATGGCCCCCCATATTGTGGGCGAGCCCGCTGCGACAGACGCTTTCAGCGAACAGGTTCGCGAACCGGCTCACGCCCATGGCTGATGTGGTCTCCCCGGCTGTCCGCAGCCGGATGATGGCCGGAATCAGGGGCAAGAATACAAAGCCGGAGATTATCGTCCGGCGCGGATTGCATGCGCTCGGCTTCCGCTATCGCCTTCACGACCACAAGCTGCCTGGAAAGCCGGACCTTGTCCTCACGGCGAGACGGGCGGTAATCTTCGTACACGGCTGTTTCTGGCATGGCCACGACTGCCATCTCTTCAAGTGGCCTTCGACACGGGAGGACTTCTGGAAGGCCAAGATCACCCGAAACCGCGAGAACGATCGTAGGCATTCTGCGGCACTGAAAGAGGCTGGCTGGCGTCAGGCGACTGTCTGGGAATGCAGCGTCAAGGGAAAAACGCGTTTAGCCGAGGGAGAACCGCTCAGGCTGCTCGCGGACTGGCTTCGATCCGACCAGGCGTCTATCGACATCGAAGGACAAAACACGTCCGGACGGAGCGCAGATGACTGAACAGTTTGATCTTTTCACAGAAGATGACAGCGGCCTTCTTGCAGAGCTGCTGCGCACATCACGCGAACTCTTCGTCAAGAAGCTGTCCAACAACGATCGCGACTGGGCGCGGCTGACAAACAAGCACCAAGGCGGTGTCTACGTCCCGCCTGCGCAGCGCGACAGCGGCTTCTTCCCGCCTCTTGTCGCCAAGGAACGAGACGACCCGGAAGCCGATGAAATAAGGGAAGCGTGGTTCCAGACCGATTGGCCGCAGTACGGCATCGAAAGGAAGACCCGCCTGGTGCACTACACCAGCAAGGGCCCGGAAACCCACATGACGCGGGTGCCCAAAGAGGCTTTTGCCGAATTGTCTCCTGCTTCGTGGCTCATCATGTCGAAGGCGGACGAACACGGCGAACCGCGCTACATTTGCCTGACGGTCGATTCCGCCTCTGACGACGCAACCGTCCTCCTCGATACACTGAGTATCGATGCCGCTTTCACGGCAGGGATCCTCGATCCGGCAGCTGCGATCGCGCGCGAACGTGACGAGATACTGGACTTCGCAGAAGAAGTGGCGCTGGCTTGGCTCGCAGGCGAGATCGCCAGTTTTGCGAACAATCGGGCAGCAATGCCCGCGACTGCAGAACTCGCCCAGCTAGCGCGTGCAAACTTTCTTGATCGCTACAAGCTCCCTTCACTCAATCCTTTCGAGCTGGAGTTTCCTGGCGACGCAGTCCGGGAGATCAGCCGCAAGATCGAGTGGGACCTCTTCCGCGAATTCCAGCGCCGGGAGCGCGGAGTCGAACTGGTTCGTATTGTGCTCGGCGATGATCCGATCAAGATTGACATGAAGGGCGTCGTTCGGCGTCTGGTCGACGCAACCGGCGCGGTCGACCGCCTGATGCTTTCGGCCAGCCAACAACGCAAGTCACGCGCCGGATACTCGTTCGAGCACCACATCGAGGCCATGCTTGAAGCGGGCAACATTCCCTTCGCCAAGCAGGTCGTAATGGACGCGAAGAAGCGACCTGATTTTGTGCTTCCATCGCTTGTCCATCTCAAGAAGCCGTACGAAGGCGCGCAGCGCGGACTTATCCTTAGCGCGAAGACGACGCTTCGCGAGCGCTGGAAACAGGTCCAGCGAGAAATGGGCGGCAGCGACCTGTTTCTCGCAACGGTCGATGAATCGATCGCGGCCAATGCGATCGAGGATATGGCATCGATGGGCATCAACCTTGTCGTGCCGGAAACCCTCAAGAAATCGAGGGACACCGAGTACGTTCGCCATGACAACGTGCTCGACTTCGCCACGTTTTTTCGCGGGGAATTGCAGGTGAAGCGTTTGCCTGCCTGGGCCTGATAACTCTTCGTTGCCTTGGAGTCGTATTGAACACCCTCACTGGCCGCACGCGGTCAGCCGATAAACTCAACGACAAGAAAGAGACGCCGGACGGCAAGCTCAATGGACTCCTGGAGGCTTTAAACGAGCACCAATTGGCTGGTGAGAAACTCGTGACACTTTACGAGGCCAGCGCCTCGATGATGAATGCTTTGCGAGCCAAGCTGAAATCAGCGACTGTCTCGACTGGACCGATGCAAGACGCGTAACCCATGCGACGCAATGCCATGTTCATGGTGTTCTCGCTCATCGGACGGCGAGTGGTGTGGAATGCCGGAAAGATGAAGCCACCGGGCCCACTGAATTGCTGCAACTCGCTTAGGTGGTTTAACACCTGATCCGACAGCGGCACGGCATGGGCGCGACGCATCTTCATTCGCCCCTGCGAAACGCGCCAGATTCTCGCTTCCACATCGAACTCGTCCCACATTGCTTGCCGCAATTCGCCGGGCCTCACCATGACGTGCGCAGCAATTTGCAACGCCAAGCGAGTGATGGGCGCGCCTTGGTAGGCGTCTATGTCGCGCAGCAGTTGGCCGACTTTCACAGGTTCGACGATCGCAGCGCGATGTTTCACCTTGGGAGCGATAAGGGCGCCCCCGAGCAGCGCAGCGGGATCGGCCTTGGCGCGCGCCGTGACCACGGCATATTTGAAAACCCGGCTCGCGAAGGCGCGACACTTCTTCGCCGTCTCGTGTTTGCGTTGCCCCTCCAAGCGTTTGAGGACCGCAAAGATCTCCGGAGCCTCAATTTCCGCGACGGGCCTGTCAGCGATGGCTTTCAGGTGACGCAGGAAGAACCTGTTTTTCTCGATCGTGACGGGAGCTTTCCCATCCCTGACCAACTTCTGTTCAATATACTCTTCGGCGACCGCCTGAAACGTATTGGCCACGCTCAATTCGGCGATGAGCTTGGCACGCTGACGCTCTACGCCGGGATCAACACCATCCCGCAACAGAGCACGGGCTTCGTCGCGCCGTCGTCGCGCCTCTTTGAGCGAAACTTCGGGGTAGGGGCCGAACGACAGGTTTCTGGCCTTTCGTGCGAAACGATAACGAAAACGCCACAGCTTAGAGCCGCTGACTGCGATCTCGATGCAAAGACCGCTCCCGTCGGCTTTGGTATAAGCTCGCTCTTTGGGCTTCAGCGCGCGAATGGCAACGTCGTTTAGCGCCATGGCCGCGCGCCCCTATCAGCGGCGGTGTGTGTATATAAGGACCACCCGGTGATCGGATATATACACAAATCTATGCACAAAATCGGTGAATTGCCCAGACACATTGAGACGCACTCCGCGACAGAATATGCTGAAAACTAGCAGTTTTCCGCCATTCTGGCGAGTTATTTAGCTACGTCGGGAAATGAGTAAATGGTGCCCAGAAGAGGACTCGAACCTCCACATCCTTGCGAATACTAGCACCTGAAGCTAGCGCGTCTACCAATTCCGCCATCTGGGCACACGGGGCATCCGGCTCTGTACGTCCGGCTTGCTCGTAGGACGGGCCGTTAGCTGTGGTGCAGGTTCCTTGTCAACAAAAGGAACGCGCCAATCGTGTGACGGATGCCGTTTTTACGCTAAGCCGAAACCATGTCCCACGGCGCGGTTCAGTGTTACCTGGCTTGCCCAAGCGTATTTCACGCTGGACCGAACTCTCCCGCTGGCGGGTTCCAAATCTCTCCGCCCTTGAAAGGTTTATGGTTTTCCTGCCGATATGATCGAACCAGCACCCCCTCTTGCCAATTTCGACACTGACCGATTCCTGCGGGAATACTGGCAAAAAAAGCCGCTGCTGATCCGCCAGGCCTTTCCGGCGTGGGATAACCCGCTCGCGCCTGACGAGCTTGCCGGCCTGGCGTGCGAGGATACTGCCGAATCGCGGCTGATTACGCAGAACGGCGATGGTTGGAAGCTGGAACACGGTGCATTTACAGAGGACCGTCTGCAGCGCCTTGACCGGCAGGGCTGGACCTTGCTGGTCCAGGCGGTGGATCATTTCGTCCCCGAAGTCGCTGCCTTGCTCGAACAATTCCGGTTTATTCCCAACTGGCGGATTGACGATGTGATGGTCAGCCTCGCGCCGGACGGGGGCGGTGTGGGGCCGCATTTCGACCAGTATGACGTGTTCCTGCTGCAGGGGCTTGGCAGTCGCCGCTGGCAGATCGGCGGGCCGTGCGATGACGCCAGCAAACTGATCCCGCATGGTGATCTGCGCCTGTTGGCGGATTTCCGGCCGCTTGACGAATGGGTGCTGGAACCAGGCGATATGTTGTATGTTCCGCCCGGCATCGCGCATAACGGGGTCGCGGCCAGCGATGATTGCATGACCTACTCGATCGGATTCCGGGCGCCATCCGTGGCTGATCTGATCGGTAGCTGGGCTGATGATCTGCTTGATACCATCGAGGATGACGAGCGTTACCGTGACGGCGCCATGGCGGGGCAAGCCAATCCGGGCGAAATCACACCGGAAGCGGTCAACCGGTTACACAGCCTGATCACCAGCAGACTTTGCGACCGCGAGGCATTTGCCGCATGGTTCGGCGGATACAACACTGCGCCCAAATATCCAGATGTCGATTGGCAACCTTATGGGCAGCTGACGCCTGATGGGCTGGGCGCCATGTTGGCCGGCGGGGCGAGGATATTGCGCAATCCAGCCAGCCGTTTCGCCTATATTCGCGGCGGGCAGGGCGGGGTAACGCTGTTCGTGGACGGCACCGGATATGAATGCAGCGATCAAACCGCGCCGTTTGCCGAGCGGCTGTGTGCGGGATTAACCTGTCAACCGAACTCGGATGAGGCGCAGTCGCCCGCAGTGAGGAAACTGGCCGCGCTACTTCACAATGGCGGCAGCATTGCCTTCGAGGAGGACGCTTGAGTTGCGAACGCTGTTACGCCAGCCTGCGATGCGCGCGGTTATCCAGCGCGCGAGCAAACCGGGAGATCAACCTTGACCAAACCCCCACGGCGCATCGTCACCGGCCATGATGCCAGTGGCCGCGCGGTTTTTCAGGAAGACGGGGCACCGCTGCGCGAAATCGCCTTGGGCGAGGGCGATGCGGTAACGCGCTTTTTCGAGATCTGGAACACCCGCGAAACGCCGGCCAGGATCGACCGCGCTTCAGGTGAACCGCGCGAAGACGGGGTCGTGCTTGCTCCGCCCGCAAACGGCACGCGCATCCGGGTCGTGGATTTTCCGCCGGAAGATGCCACGATTACCGAAATGAGCGCGGACGAGGCCCGCGAAAGGTTTGCCGAAATCGGCGCCGCTGACGCCTCGCGCCGCGGTGATGAAGGGTCGCCGCATGCGCTGATGCACCGGACTCAAACGGTTGATTACGGGATCGTGATGGAAGGCGAGATCACGCTGATCCTCGATACCGAGGAGCGGATTGTCAGCGCGGGGGATATTGTGGTCCAGCGCGGTACCAATCACGGCTGGGCGAACCGTTCGGGCAAAATGTGCCGGGTGGTTTTTGTGCTGATCGACGGCGCGTTCGAGGACGGCTTGGGCTGATCCTGCTGCGATGAAAATCATCTTCAGCCGCAAGGGCTTCGACAGCGCGGCTGGCGGCGGGCCTTCTCCGATAGTCGGGTGCAGGCCGGTCAGCCTGCCGATACCCTCGTGCGGACATTCGCGAACGACATATGGCGATCTGGAGCTGGGCGACCACGCAGCGAAGGCCAGTCGCGGCAAGCTGGGGGCGGCCGATTTCTGCCATCACGATCCGATGTTTCTGGCTGACCGGACCTGCCTGTTTGGCCAATGCAGCGCGGCGCAGACGCATCTTGAAAACCAGCAAGTAGGGCGGGGCGATGTCTTCGTATTCTTCGGATTGTTTCGTGAGGAGCAGAGGGGCAAGGAACAGGAGGGAGAGCCCCATCACCGGATCTTCGCCTTTATGGAAATTGCCGAAATTGTCCGGCTGGAAGGCTGTTGCGGCGAACGCAAGGCGGAGCTTGAAGTCATCGGCCACCCCCATGCGCTGGGGATGCATGCGAAGAATGATGTGATTTATGCCGGTGCTGGCCAGACTGCGCAGCGCGCTTCACCCGCATTACGGCTGACTGTGCCCGGCGGCCCGCCCAGCCTGTGGAACCGGCCCGCTTGGCTCACGCAGGGCGGGCTAAGCTATCACGGCCGCGCGGATCGCTGGCTGCCCGGATATCGCTTGCGCAGCGTTGCACGGGGTCAGGAATTTGTGGCCGATATCGGGCGCAGAAAAGCACCGCGGAAATGGCTCGACACGATAATTTCCGAAATCAAAGCGACGTGATGATTGCCGAGAAGTCCTTTGTGCCGTTCTCCTCGGCAAAATCTTCGTAAAGTGCCTTCGCGTGCGACCCCAGCGGAGTATTGGCATCTGCCGTATGCGCCGCTTCCATCGCCAGTTTCAGATCCTTCAGCATCAGCGCGGTGGCAAAGCCGCCTTCATAGCCATTGTCAGCGGGGCTTTGCGGCCCGACGCCGGGGAGCGGGCAATAGCTGGTCATCGACCAGTTCTGGCCCGAACTGACCGAACTGATATCGTAAAAGGTTTGCGGATCGAGCCCCAGTTTCTGCGCCATGGTGAACGCTTCGGCTGTGCCGATCATGTGGATTGCCAGCAGCATATTGTTGCAGATTTTAGCCGCCTGGCCAGCGCCCGCATCGCCCGCGTGGATTACCGCTTTGCCCATAGCCGACAGAATCGGTTTGGCGCGGGCGAATGCTGCGGCAGATCCGCCGACCATGAAAGTCAGTGTGCCGCCGTTTGCCGCTGCAATGCCGCCTGAAACGGGCGCATCGACCATGGCATAGCCATTGTTGGCGGCGGTTTCGGCCACCTGACGCGCGGTTGCCACATCGATAGTCGAACAGTCGAGCAGGATCGCTTCGGTCGGCGCATGGCCGATTACATCGGTGGTATAAACCCGGCTCACGATCCCGCCATTGGGCAACATCGATACCACCGCATCGACGCCGGACACGGCTTCTTTGGCTGTGGCATACGTCTCGCAGCCGGCTTTCTTGGCCTGGCCCAGCGCAACCTCGCTAAGATCGAACGCGCGCACGGTATGGCCCGCCTGGACCAGATTGGCAGCCATCCCGCCGCCCATATTGCCCAGACCGATAAAGGCGATCTTCATGACGCTGTATCTTTCGCATTTCGGCCGAGCAGCACAGCGCCAAAATCGCCGCCATGTTTCCAGCCGAGGTAGGTGAGATAGGGTAGCAAGAAGCCCGCCCCGCCGATAAACGCCAGAATGGAAAGGACAATTCCGGTTGGTGAGAGCCCGTTTCTCCATAGCGTCCAACTGGCCGACAGGAACAGCATCATCGTGAAATCGAGATTGAACTGGCCGGGCCACGTCCACCCGGCCAAATTACCAAGAAAATCCGGAAACAGGTTCGGACCGTTATTGGCCACCACATGTCCGGTATAGAATGCCAGAATGCCCCACAGGACCATCAGCAGGAAAGTATAGGGTTTCATTCTAGCGGCCCTTCCATGTGCCTTCACGTTTTTCGATGAATGCGGCCATGCCTTCGGCCCTGTCTTCGCTGGCAGTCAATATCTGGAACAGGCGGCGTTCGGTTACAACGCCCTGATCCAGCCCGGTTTCGAAGGCGGCGTTGACCATTTCCTTGTTCACCATCGCAGCCATTGGCGGCATTGCGGCAATGGCGGTGGCGGTTTTGAGCGCTTCGGTCATCAATTCGTCATGCGGTACGGTGCGCGCGGTAAGGCCCGAACGTTCGGCTTCCTCCCCGCCCATCATCCGGCCTGTCAGGCACATTTCCATCGCTTTGGACTTGCCAACCGCGCGTGTCAGGCGCTGGCTGCCGCCCATGCCGGGGGCCACGCCCAGCTTGATTTCAGGCTGACCGAATTTCGCCTGATCCGAGGCGATGATGAAGTCTGCCATCATCGCCAGTTCGCACCCGCCGCCCAGCGCAAAACCGTTGACCGCTGCGATCCACGGCTTGCGTACAGCCTTGACCAGATGGCTGGTCCATTTGGCGAAAAAATCCTCCAGATAGAAATCGGCAGCAGCCTTGTCGGCCATTTCCTTGATGTCGGCACCGGCGGCAAACGCCTTGTCGCCCGATCCGGTCAGAACCGCGCAGCGCTGGCTGTCATCTGCTTCGAATGCGGCAAAAGCATCGATCAGTTCGTCCAGCACCTGACTGTTAAGCGCGTTGAGCGCCTTGGGCCGGTTCAGTGTGACGATGGTCACCGCGCCGCGGGTTTCGGTGGTGATCGTTTCGTAGCTAGCCATCTTGAACTCCTGAACTCCTGTTTACCCCTATGCGTCATTCCCGCGAAAGCGGGAACCTAGGGCGTCCGCGTGCTTCGTCCCAACTGGTTTCCCGCTTTCGCGGGAATGACGAAGTTTGGGGAATTGCTGTCTCTACTTTGCAAGTGGAACCCATTCTTCACCAGCTGGCAGGGCTGCGAAGATCGCGTCCAGCAATTCGTCGCTGACTTCTTCGGGTGTCGGCGGGTTCCATTTGGGATCATTGGTCTTGTCCACGATTACCGCGCGTACGCCCTCTGCGAAATCGGGGCGCGTCAGCACACGGCTGGCGATGCGGTATTCCATCCGCATATTGTCGGCAAAATCGGTCAGCGCGGCGCTTTGCGCCAATTGCCGCAGCGCAACCTTGCAGGTCTGCGGGCTTTTGGTGCCCAGCGTATCGCGTTCCTTCTGCGCCCACTCGGAATCTTCGGCTTCGAGGCTGGCAAGAATATCCTCATATTTGTCCGATGCGAAATGCTTCGCAATTTTCAGCGCGTTATCCTCGATCCGCGCTTTCGGCGGCGATCCGACCATTTCGGACAGCACGCCCGAAATCCGGTCAGGCTTTTCGATGATCCGCGCCTTGGCATCGGCGAGCATTTCGCTAGGCAAATAATGCGTTGCGATGCCGGCCCACAGGCATTCCGCACCGTCCAGCCGCGCACCTGTCAGGGCAAGGAACTGGCCAAGCCGTCCGCCCAGGCGCGAAAGATGCCAGCCGCCGCCCACATCGGGGAACAGGCCGATCCCTGTTTCGGGCATGGCAAAGCGCGTGTTTTCCGTCGCAACGCGGAATTTTGCGGGCATGGCAATACCCACGCCGCCGCCCATGGTGATACCGTCCATGAAACACACGATGGGCTTGTCATATGTCATCATCTGGTGGTTGAGCTGATACTCGTCATGGAAGAACTCGCGGCCGGTCTTGCCGCCATCTTCCAGCGCCGATTTGCGCAGCAGATTGATATCGCCGCCCGCGCAAAACCCGCGTCCCTCGGCATGATCGAGGATAATAGCCTCGACGCTGTCGTCATCCGCCCATCCGGCCAGTGCTGCGCTCATCGCGTGGCACATATCCAGCGTGAGCGCATGCAGCGCCTTGGGGCGGTTCAGCGAGATATGCCCCACTTTGCCGTGCGTGTGAATTTTCAGATGTTCGGTCAAATCTAAGAGCCCTTACTGGCGCAAAAGGTCACGGCCCACGATCATGCGCATGACCTGGTTGGTGCCTTCTAGGATGGAGTGAACCCGCAGATCGCGCCAGAAGCGCTCGATCGGGTAATCTTTGAGATAGCCATAACCGCCGAACAATTGCAGCGCATCGTTGACGATTTTGCTGCCATTATCGGTCGCAAGCCGTTTTGCCATGGCGGAGAACCGCGATTTATCCGGCGAGTTGGCAGTAACCTTGGCCGCTGCAAGATAAAGCAGCGCGCGGGCAGCCTCCAGATCGGTCGCCATATCCGCGAGCATGAACTGCGTGTTCTGGAAGTCCGACACTGGCTTGCCGAATTGCTGGCGTTCCCTGGTGTAGGCAACCGCTTCGTCCAGGCAGCGCTGCGCCCCGCCCAATGAGCAGGCACCGATGTTCAGCCGTCCGCCGTCGAGGCCCATCATGGCGAAGCGGAAGCCGTCGCCCTCTGCGCCCACGCGGTTGGCGGCCGGCACGCGCGCGTCTTCGAAGATGACCTGCGCGGTGGGGCTGGCGTTCCAGCCCAGTTTGCGCTCGGGCGCGCCGAAGCTGACGCCGGGCGTGTCCTTATCCACGACCAGACACGAAATGCCCTTCGCGCCATCTTCGCCGGTGCGGACCATGGTAACGTAAACATCATTCACGCCGCTGCCCGAAATAAACTGCTTCGTTCCGTTGACGATGTAGTGATCGCCGTCGAGCCGGGCGGTGGTTTTCAGCGCCGCTGCGTCGGACCCGCTGCCGGGTTCGGTCAGGCAATAGGATGCGATCTTGTCCATGCTGATCAGGTCGGGCAGATAGCGCGCCTTGATCTCGTCCCCGCCGAAGCGGTCGATCATCCAGGCGGACATATTGTGGATCGAAATGAACGCGCTGGTAGCGGGGCAGCCATAAGCCATCGCCTCCATAATCAGCGCAGCCTCCAGCCGGCCAAGCCCGATGCCGCCCGATTCCTCGGACACGTAAATCGCGCCGAAACCCAGCTCCGCCGTCTGTTTGATCACTGCGAGCGGGAAGATCTTCTTCTCGTCCCAATCGGCCGCATGGGGCGTGATGTTATCGGCGGTAAACCGCTGCGCCATTTCCTGGATCGCAAGCTGGTCGTCGGTGAGTTGAAACTGGTCTGTCATAGGATTCAACCCATAGTCGGAATAACGAAGGCATTGCCATCATTACCCACGCCGCCATCAGGCCAGCGCTGGGTGATGGTTTTCACCTTGGTCCAGAACTTGATGCCTTCCATGCCGTGCTGGTTGGTATCGCCGAATGCGCTGCGTTTCCAGCCGCCGAAGCTGTGATAGGCAACGGGGACGGGGATCGGCACGTTGATGCCGACCATGCCGACATTCACGCGCGCGGCAAATTCGCGCGCTGCGTGGCCGTTGCGCGTGAAAATCGCGACGCCATTGCCGTACTGGTGCTTGCTGGGGAGAGCCAGAGCTTCCTCGAAATCCTTCGCCCGCACGATCTGCAGCACGGGGCCGAAAATCTCTTCCTTGTAGCTTTGCATGTCGGGCGTGACGTGATCGATCAGCGTGGGGCCGATGAAGAAGCCCTTCTCATGCCCTTGCAGGCTGAAGCCGCGGCCATCCACCACGATCTCGCCGCCTTCCTTTTCAGCCGTATCGATCCAGCCTTCGACGCGGGCCTTGTGCTCGGCGGTGACGACGGGGCCGTAGTCAGCCTCCGCATCGGTCGAGATACCCACGCGCATCTTCTCGATCGCGGGGATCATCTTGTCGCGCAGGCGGTTGGCAGTGTCTTCACCCACCGGCACCACAACCGGCAATGCCATACAGCGTTCGCCAGCCGACCCGAAAGCCGCGCCGGACAGGTCGTTGACCACCTGGTCGAGATCAGCGTCGGGCATCACGATGCCGTGGTTCTTCGCCCCGCCCATGGCTTGGACACGCTTGCCCGCAGCCACGCCGCGTTTGTACACATAATGCGCGATATCGGACGAGCCCACGAAACTGACCGCGGCGATATCTTCATGGTCGAGGATCGCATCGACCATTTCCTTGTCGCCGTGGACGACCTGCAAAATGCCTTCGGGCGCGCCCGCTTCCAGCATCAATTCGGCGAGGCGGACGGGCACGGAGGGATCACGTTCAGAAGGTTTCAGGATAAAGGCATTACCCACCGCGATACTGACACCGAACATCCACATCGGGATCATCGCGGGAAAGTTGAACGGGGTGATGCCCGCACCGATGCCCAGCGGCTGGCGCATGGAATACACATCGATGCCGGGCCCCGCGCCCTGCGTATATTCGCCCTTGAGCGCGTGGGGAATGCCGCAGGCAAATTCGATGACATCCAGCCCGCGCTGCACATCGCCGCGCGCATCGGCAA
The DNA here is from genome assembly GCF_037154015.1 of Altererythrobacter aquiaggeris. Taxonomy (NCBI): domain Bacteria; kingdom Pseudomonadati; phylum Pseudomonadota; class Alphaproteobacteria; order Sphingomonadales; family Erythrobacteraceae; genus Aestuarierythrobacter; species Aestuarierythrobacter aquiaggeris. The sequence goes on along the minus strand of NZ_JBANRL010000001.1, from coordinate 2,245,326 downwards.
TCACCTTGCCATGTTCGCTGGACAGCAGCGCGGCAAGGTCTTCCATATTGGCTTCGACAAGCTGTTTGAAGGCAAACATCACGCGCGCGCGCTTTTGCGGATTGGTGGCGGCCCATGCGGGCTGCGCAGCCTTGGCAGCGGTGACAGCGCGATCCAGCAGGGCGGCATTGCCCAGCGGTACGCGCGCTTGAACCTCGCCCTGATTGGGATCGAAAATATCATGGTGGCGTGCAGCGGCCGCAGCGGCAGTATCGCCCGGACCGCCGGCGATGAAGTGATTGACCTGACGCATGATAATTCCTCTTCGCTATGCGATTCTTTCAAACCTTCTTCTAGACTTTCGCCGGCCCCAAGGCAAACCCCGAGCTTGGCGATTGACCAGGCAAAACCAGTGCGGCAGACGCGGTTTCCAACGGCGGGCGTAGCTCAATGGCAGAGCAGCAGCTTCCCAAGCTGACGACGAGGGTTCGATTCCCTTCGCCCGCTCCAGTCCGGAGCATTGCCATACCGTCCTTTTTTCTGAGCTTGCTGGCGGCTTTGCTGGTTTCTGCAGGTGCCAGAGACCAGACGCTGATCGCGCGGCTTTCGGGCAGGCTTGGCGCGCCGGCGTGGTTGCTGATTATCGGTTGCATCAGCGCGGCGCTAAGCGCGGCTGTCATGGCGTTTGCCGGTGGTGCAATCGCAGGCTTTCTTGCCTTGGCCGGCAAGCAGATGCTGGTTGCGATGGCGCTTGTTCTGGCAGCAGTTGAACTGGCCTGGAACCGTGCGGAACGGGCACTAGCAGAGCCGACACGATCGTTTTTTGCCATCTTTGCCGTACTGGTCATGCGGCAATTGGGTGATGGCGCGCGCTTCCTGATATTCGCCATTGCGGTTGCGACGCCTTCGCCGCTGGCAGCCGGAGTTGGCGGCGCGCTGGGCGGGATGGCCGCATTGTGCGCCGGTTGGGCGTTGGGCGATGATCTGGAAGCCAGACTGCCGCTGAGGCCGGCCAGGCGCGGTTTGGCGGCGCTGCTGCTGGCGGCGGGCATTTTCGCTGCGCTGAATGCGCGCGGGCTGATCGGATAATACGATTGCTGCGATAGTCACACTTGGCGAAACCGATTGGCGGGCTGGTGCATTGATCCTACGAACACGAAATTCCCGGGAAGGAAATCATCATGGCCGACAAGGGCGACAATTCGAAGACCGCACTGGTACAGGAGCTCAACGGTTTGCTGGCAGATCACTTTGCGCTTTATACAAAGACCAAGCATTTTCATTGGCATGTCAAAGGTCCGCGGTTCCGCGACCTGCATCTGCTGTTTGACGATCAGGCGATAGAAATCCGCGACCAGATCGACGTTATCGGTGAACGGGTGCGCAAGAACGGCATGGCCACACTGACCTCGATCGGCTCGATTGCCAAAAATACCCAGATCAAGGATCAGGACAGCACCGATCTTGCCGCAGAAGACATGGTCAGCGAATTGCGCGATGACAATGCCGCGATGGTGAAACGCCTCAAGGGCATGAAAGATCTGGCTGAAAAGGCCGGAGATAATGCGACCGACGGGTTGCTGGACGACTGGACCGATATGGCGGAAGAGCGCGTCTGGTTTCTCGGCTCGATCCTTGGTTGACCAGAGCCTGCACGGGAATTGGCGCCGCGCCGCAATGACGCGGGGCATCCGCCGTGTTATCTCCCGCGGATGAAAAACGTGATTGTCAAAGAAGGCGCTGACGACCGCCAGATTGCCTTCTGGCTGGAAAACCGTCTGCGGCTGGCGCTGGCCGCAACCGACGGTCCGATTGCCATAACCATGCCCGGCGGTTCCACGCCGTTTCCCATCCTGAAAGTTCTCGCCGCCAGCGAACTGGACTGGTCCCGCATTGTGGTCTGGCCGGGTGACGACCGCGTGGTGCCGGAAGATCATCCCGCCAGCAACACGGGCAAAATCCGCGCCTTGCTGGAGCCTGCCGGAGCCAGGGTCGCCGCGCTCAGCGTGATGGAAGAAATTCCGCATTTTGCGCTGGCCTGGCTGGGTATGGGCGCCGACGGCCATATCGCCTCGCTGTTTCCCGATAGTGATCCGCAAGTGGACGATCCGCAAGCGGTCCGTCTGCTCACGCCCGATCCCTTGCCTGCCGATGCTCCGTTCGACCGGATTACGCTGACCATTCCCTCCTTGCTGGGCAGCGACAATTTGCTGTTCGTCATCCGCGGCGAGGACAAGCGCGCCGTGTTCGATGCGGCGATGATGCGCGAGCATGACCTTCCCGTTGCGCGATTGCTGGGCGCAGCCACGCAGCCGGTGACCTGTTTCGTTTAGAACAACGGCAATTGGCCGGCCTTTTCCTCGCGCCGCCTGACATCTCCGTCATCGTCCCGCTCCAGCGACGACAATGTCAGTCCCATCAGCCGGATCGGCAGCGGCAAGGGCACAACATCGGCCAGCAGTTCATGCCCGATCATGCGGAATTCGGCTTTATCCGCGACATAGTCGGGCAGCGATCTGGACCGCGACATGATCCGGAAATCGTTGAATTTCAGCTTCAATGTGACGGTGCGCCCGCGCGAATTCGACCGTTCGATCCGCTCCCACACAATGTCCACGATCCGGTCCATCGTCTCGCGCAGCGCAGGGCCGGAGGATATGTCTTCGCTGAAAGTCCGCTCGCCGCCCACCGATTTGCGGATACGGTTTGCCCTGACCGGGCGCAGATCGATACCCCGGCACGCCCGGTAAAGATAATCCGCAAAGCTGCCGAAATTGGCGCGCATCCAGGCCAGATCTTTCTGTGCCAGATCTGCCCCGGTTTCGATCCCCAGCCTGGCCATTTTTTCCGCGCCGCGCGGCCCGACCCCGTGGAACCGTCTGACCGCCAGCGACTGGACAAACGCCGCACCTTCGCCTGGGCGGATCACGCAAATCCCGTCGGGCTTGTTCTGGTCGCTGGCGAGCTTGGCGAGAAATTTGTTGTAGCTGACGCCTGCGCTCGCGGTCAGCTGCGTCTCCTCGCGGATTTTCTGGCGGATAAGCTGGGCAATACGTGTTGCCGAACCGATCCCGTGCAAATCGTCGGTCACATCCAGATAGGCTTCATCCAGGCTTAGCGGTTCGACATGCGGCGTGTAGAACCTGAAAATTTCCCGGATGATATTTGACGCCTCGCGATATGCATCGAAACGCGATTTCACAAATATCAGATCGGGGCAGCGGCGTTTCGCGGTGACCGAGGGCATGGCCGACCTGACGCCGAATTTTCGCGCTTCGTAACTTGCCGCAGCCACCACGCCGCGCCCGCCCGAACCGCCGACAGCCACCGGCTTGCCGCGCAGCGACGGGTCGTCGCGCTGTTCCACGCTGGCGAAAAACGCATCCATGTCGACATGGATGATCTTGCGCAATCCGCCCTCGGGTTCGGGCCCACCATCCGGCTCATCATCCGGCTCATCAAAATTATCGGCTAGCTGCGAATCCATACACCGCAGGATAGGCGCGATTTGCTGCTGGCGGAACTCTGCAGCGTTTCATGCGCTTTGGGTTTCATACAAAAACCTTCTGGCAAAACCGCGATCCAGCGGCCAAGGACCAACAATGCACCGCCCGCAAGCCCGCTTACGCGCCCCGTTGGGGGAACGCGAACTGATCGCACTGATGGCGATGCTGATGAGCCTGCAGGCTTTCGGGATTGACGCGATGCTGCCCGCACTGGGCGCGATGGCGGGCGATTTCGGCGTCACCGGTAACGATCGCCAACTGGTGATCGGGGCGTATTTCCTCGGCGCGGGTATCGGTGCGTTTTTCCCCGGCGCCTTTGCCGACAGGTTTGGCCGGCGTCCGGTACTGGCCTTCGGATTGCTGTTTTACATCGTGCTATCGCTGGCCTGCGTTGTGGTGACCGACTTTACCTGGCTGGTCGGCCTGCGCGTGTTGCAGGGCGTGGGCGCTGCCGGCCTGAGCGTTGTGCCCGCGGCAATCGTGCGTGACCGGGTGGGCGGTGACCGGATGGCGCGGCTGATGTCGCTTATCATGATGATATTTCTGGTTGTGCCGATTGTTGCCCCCGCAATCGGGCAGCTTATCCTGATGGTGGCCGGTTGGCGCTGGATATTCGGATCGATGGCGGTGATGGGCGTCATCGTCGGGAGCTGGGCATGGCTGCGCTTGCCCGAAACTCTGGCGCCTGAAAACAAACAGGAAATCGATGCGCGTTCGATTCTGCGAAATATGGGACAGGCGCTGACGCAGCGCGGCGCTATAGGCTATGTGCTTGGCAGCGCGCTGGTGTTTGGTTCCCTGTTCGGCTTTCTCAATTCATCGCAGCAATTGATCGGTGAAAGCTTTGGCGCCGGTAACAGTTTTGCGCTGATATTCGGCGCTGCGGTGCTGGGCATGGTGCTGGCCAATTTTACCAATTCGCGGATCGTCGAACGGTTCGGGGCAAGGCGGGTGAGCCACGCCGCCCTGCTGGCGTTTGTCGTGGTTTGCATCGCGCAATACTGGTCGGCCAGCCAGCCCGATCAGACATTGTGGGAATTTGTTCCGCTGCTCAGCCTGTCAATGGCCTGTCTGGGCTTTATCGGCGCGAATTTCAGTTCGATTGCGATGCAACCGTTTTATCATATCGCGGGGGCGGCATCGTCGGCGCATACCAGCCTGCGGATGATCACCGGCGCACTGCTGGGCAGCTTCATCGGCTATTTGTACGACGGGACGGCGCTGCCGCTGGCGACTGCCATGCTCACCTGCGCGCTGCTGGCGCTTGGCCTCATCCTGTTCAGCGAGCGGGGCAGATTGTTCGGCCGGCGCGTGCCCTCTGCCGACGCGGCTGCGCGCTAGCGTTCTTCCAGCTTGCGCCATGCCAGCTGCGCAAATTCGCACAGCAGCGGGCGGGTATCGCGCGGATCGATAATATCTTCCACACCGAAGCGTTCGGCACTGCGGAACGGGCTGCGGACCTTGTTCAGCCGCCCGCGGATTTCCTCGAGCATGGCGGCGGGATCGTCTGCCGCCTCCAACTCTGCCTTATAGGCCACTTCGATACCGCCTTCGATCGGCAGGCTGCCCCAGTCGCCGCTGGGCCATGCAAAGCGGTACTGGTAACGGTCGGCATTGCTCATCGCGCTGCCCGCGATGCCATAAGCGCGCCGGACAATGACCGATGCCAGCGGCACCCCGGCGCGGTAGATCGCGTTCATCGCGTTGACACCGTAACGGATTGTGCCGGCTTCCTCTGCCGCCTTGCCAATCATGAAGCCGGGATTATCGACCAGATGGACGATCGGCAGGCGGAACTGGTCGGCCAGCTTGACAAAACGTTCGACCTTTTCGGCCGTTCTGGCCTCCCACGATCCGCCCAGAAACGACGGATCGCTGGCCACCACCGCAACCGGCCAACCGTCCAGCCGGGAAAAGGCGGTGATCGCGGCGCGGCCCCATTGGCGGCCGATTTCAAAAGTTGAATCGCGGTCGAAGATCATCTCCAGCGCGCGGCGCATGGAATAGACCTGTCTGGGCTCGCGCGGGACAAGTTCCAGCAGGGCTTCCTCGCGGCGGTCTGCGGGGTCGCCGCAATGCGTCCGCTGCGCCAAAGCGCCGATGTGACCGGGCAGATAGGACAGGAAACGGCGTGCTGCATCGAATGCGGCTTCTTCGCTGGCAACCTCGTTATCGACTACGCCGTTGCGCGTGTGGATATCGCTGCCGCCAAGCGTTTCCTTGTCCGAAAATTCGCCCAGCGCCTCGACCACAGCGGGGCCGGCGGCGAAAATCTGGCTCAGCCCCTTGACCATGACCGAGTAATGGCTGGCGACCGTGCGCGCCGCGCCGAGGCCTGCCGTGGGGCCGAGTGCCAGCGCGACCACCGGCACAGTGTCGAGATTGGCGACCACATCGCTCCATCCCGGCACTGCGGGGACATAGGTCGCGCCCATTTGCTCCAGCATTTTGACCGATCCGCCGCCGCCGGTGCCATCGATCATGCGGATCAGCGGCAGACGCAGATCGTGCGCCATCGCCTCGCATTGCATTATCTTGCGGTGGATGGAGGCATCGGCCGCGCCGCCGCGCACAGTGAAATCATCGGCGGAAATGACTACGGGGCGTCCATCGACATTCGCGCGGCCAAACAGGAACGGGGCGGGCATGACAGCCTCAAGCTCGCCATCCTCGTTGTAGGAACCTTTCCCCGCAATTTTCCCGATTTCGCGGAAGGAGCCTTCGTCTGCCATCGCGGCCAGGCGCGCACGGGCATCCATTTTGCCGCGGGAATGCTGGCGCGCAACCTTGTCAGCCCCGCCCATTTCCTCGGCCAATGCGCGCCGCCTGGCGAGTTCGTCCAGCTCGGGTTTCCAGCTCATGATTTTAGTCCCCCGTATTTATGCGAGGGAAGATTATCCGGCATTCTTTTCGATCCGCGCCAAAACAGCCTCCACCTGAACCTGTCCGCCCTCGCTGGCAGAAAGTTCAACCACGGTGCCATCAAATGGCGAAGTGAGGGCGTGTTCCATCTTCATTGCCTCCAGCACCATCAGGCGCTGGCCCGCCGTTACCGCGTCACCCTCGGCCACATCGACCGCGATGACCTTGCCGGGCATTGGGGAGAGGATGTCGCCGTCATGGGCGTGGTGGTGGTCACCTCCGCGGCACTCGAGGGAAATTTCGTATGTTTGACCATCCTGGAACCCGATCGCGGTCGCACAGCCGATTGCATATGCTTGTGTACTGAAGCGGTGATTGTCGGGAAAGTCGGTCTCGAATTTTCCATCGACATAAACCCCGCTCTGGCAGGCGCGATTTGCGTTAAGGCGGAACCCGGGAATTGACACCGGTTTGCCGAACTGGCTGCGTAATGCGGGATCGTCGCCGACCAGCATGTTCATCGCATCCTTGAAGAGTGAAATCGACACTGGCTGCGATGAAACAAGATCGTCCAGCTTGCTTTCGATTGCGCCCGTATCGAGCCTTCCGGCGATAAAATCCTCGTCTTGAAGCAGGCGGGCAAGAAACGCGGCGTTGGTCCTGACCGGCCAGACCTCGACTTTGGAGACAGCTTCTTCGAGAGCCGCAATGGCCGTAATCCGGTCAGGTCCGGAAGCCACAACCTTTGCGATCATAGGGTCGTAGAATGGCGACACCGCGGCTTGCTCTTCGACTCCGGTTTCGATCCGCGCCAGATCGGCGGGCAGACGCAGGTGATCGAGATTGCCCGTGCTCGGCAGAAACCCCTTTGCCGGATCTTCGGCATAAAGCCGCGCCTCGATGGCCCACCCGTTTATTGCGATCTCGTCCTGCTTCAGCGGGACCGGCTCGCCGCTTGCGACGCGCAATTGCCATTCGACCAGGTCCACACCGGTGATCTCTTCGGTGACCGGATGTTCGACCTGCAGGCGGGTGTTCATTTCCATGAACCAGATGCGGTCGGCTTTGAGGCCTTCGCTGGCGTCGGCGATGAATTCTATCGTGCCGGCGCCGACATAATCGACCGCTTTTGCTGCACGAATTGCTGCGCAGCATAATTCTTCGCGGGTTGCAGCATCCATGCCGGGGGCGGGGGCTTCTTCGATCACCTTTTGGTGGCGGCGTTGCAGCGAACAGTCGCGTTCGAACAGATGGACGACATTGCCGTGACTATCGCCGAAAATCTGCACTTCGATGTGCCGGGGGCTGGTGACCCATTTTTCCAGCAGCACTTCGTCATTGCCGAAACTGGCCTTGGCCTCGCGGCGGCAACTTTGCAGCATTTCCGCAAAATCTTTTCCCGCATCAACCTTGCGCATTCCCTTGCCGCCGCCACCCGCGACCGCCTTGATCAGCACGGGATAGCCAATCGCGGTGGCTTCCTTCGCAAGCCGTTCGGGCGACTGGTCCGCACCCATGTATCCCGGCGTCACAGGGACGCCCGCGTCCTGCATCAGTTTCTTGGCGGCATCCTTCAGGCCCATCGCGCGAATGCTGTCGGGGTTCGGCCCCACCCAGATCAGACCCGCATCCTGCACAGCCTGCGCGAAGTCGGCATTTTCGGACAGAAATCCGTAGCCCGGATGGATTGCCTCCGCGCCGGTTTGCCTGGCTGCAGCGATGATCTTCTCGCCGGCGAGATAGCTTTCATTGGCCGGCGAAGGGCCGATATGCACCGCCTCGTCAGCCTGTCTGACGTGCAGCGCCTTTGCATCGGCATCTGAATAGACTGCGATGGTGCGGATACCCATTTCGCGGGCGGTGCGGATAATGCGGCAGGCGATCTCGCCGCGATTGGCGATCAGGAGCGATTGTATCATGCGAAACGGGTTAACCGTGTCTGCTGCGCGCGGCAAGCGGGTGCGGCTAGGCTTCTTCGTCGGGCAGCGGCTCCATCGATGGCGGCGCGATCGGGCCAGCCATGCGAACTTCGATCAGAATGTCCCCGCGCGTATATTTTGGCGGCTGGTCAGGCTGCGGCGGACGGTTCACCAGTGCTTCGCCGAATGCCGCGATCACATGGCCCAGCTTGGCCGCTTTGGAAGTGCTGACGCGGTGGTCCCAAGCGGCCTTGCCCCGCGCGCGCACCTCGCGGCCGATCGCGCCATAGATGCGCGCTGCCGAGAGCACTGCCCAGCGGCTGCGGAACGGCAATTTCTTTGCGCCCAGCCGCGCCATCGCCTCGTGCTGTTCCATCAGATCGACCAGCTGCCTGGCCATATCGGCCAATTCGCCGCGGTGGTGCGGCTTCATCTGCTGGCCGGGTTCGATATCCTGATACACCAGCCAGTTCAGCGGGATATAACAGCGGTCCGCCGCATCATCTTCGCAAATGTCTCGCGCAATATTGGCCAGCTGAAAGGCAATCCCCAGATCGCAGGCGCGGTCGAGCAGTTCGGTATCGTCCTGATGGACGCCCATGACTTTCGCCATCATCACGCCAACCGCGCCGGCGACGTGATAGCAGTAGCGCAGCAGATCCATTTCGCTGCGCGGCCGCCAGTCTGCCGCATCGAGCGCAAAACCCTCGATCACATCGTCCGCCATCTGTTTGGTAATGCCGCATTCGGCGGCCACTTGCCCGAACGCATCGAAGGCGGGGTCGGCGGTTGGTTGCCCCTTCAATGCGCGGTCGGTGAGCAGTCTGATAGCGCGCAATCGCTTGCCCGCGCTTTCGCTGTCGCCGGTAGCGGCCTCGTCGGGCCGCCCCATATGCTGGCCGTCAGCCAGATCGTCACACCGGCGGCACCAGGCGTATAGCAGCCAGACCCGCTCGCGCGTCTCCGCGTCGAACAGTTTCGAGGCAAACGCGAAACTTCTGGAGCCTTCTTCGATCGCCTCGCGCGCCTTGGCCACCAATGCCGGCCGCTCGCGTCCGCCGCCCGTTACGCTGGGCGTGCTGCGTAAGATGCGCGAAGGTGCAAGCATGCGTTCGCGCCGCGGGGTTCCGGACCCTTGCGGCGGTCCGGCCTCTCGCGGCGGTATGGTCAAAGGTCGGCTGCCTTCATGGCGAAAATCGGCGTATGCGGTTCATATTCCGCCATCTTGTCCACCAGACTGCCGATTTCAACATCTGCAATCATGATGTTCTGATGCGCTGGACGGACAAATCCGACCGCCGCCATGTGCGCGTTGAAGGCAAGCAGCTGATCATAAAAGCCAAAGGCGTTGAGCAGGCCGACCGGATTGGTGTGATAGCCCAGCTGGGCCCAGCTGATCGCTTCCCACAATTCGTCCATCGTGCCGACACCGCCCGGTATGGTTACGAACCCGTCCGACAGATCGGTGAAGGCTTTCTTGCGTTCATGCATTCCCGATACGACATGCAGCTGCGTGCAATCATTGTTGGCGACCTCGCTCCCCGCGAGCGCTTCGGGAATGACCCCGATAACCTCGCCGCCATTGTCCAGTGCGCCCGATGCGACCGCGCCCATCAGGCCCAGCCGACCGCCGCCATAGACCACGCCGATGCCGCGCTGCGCCAGCGCCGCGCCGACATCGCGCGCAAGTTCGATATAGCGGACGTCCGCGGGCGAGGCGGAGCCGCAATAGACTGCCAGCCGCTTCACTTCGCCAGATCCCCCAGCATCAATCCCGCTGTCGCCTTGGCACTTCCGACCACGCCGGGAATACCCGCGCCGGGATGCGTCCCCGCTCCCGTAAGATAGAAATTGTCGATCACATCATCGCGGTTGTGTCCGCGGAAATACGCGCTCTGCGTAAGCAGGGGTTCAAGGCTGAAGGCACTGCCGAGATGCGCGTTGAGATCGCCGGCAAAGTCGTTTGGCGCATAATGGAATTTGGTCACGATCCGGTCATGGATATCGGGGATCAGGCGGCGGCCCACCTCGTCCAGAATGCGTTTTTCCAGCACCGGACCGATTTCGTCCCAGTCAACCGCCAGCTTGCCCATATGCGCGACGGGCACCAGCGCGTAAAATGTGCTTTTTCCGGCAGGGGCCATGCCCGGATCGGTCACGGTGGGGTGGTGCAGATAGATGCTGAAATCCTGCGGCAGTACACCGTTGGTGTAAATATCGTCGAGCAGCCCTTCGTAACGCGGGCCGAACAGGATCATGTGATGCGGGATGCCGGGCCAGGTCCCTTCCAGCCCGAAATGGACCACAAACAACCCGGGCGAAAATTTCTTCCGCGCCAGCGCCCTGGCGTTCTTTTTGCCGCGCGGATTGCCCGACAGCAGATCCTTGTAAGTGTGCATGATATCGGCATTGCTGGCGACGGCATCGAATTTCTCTTTCCAGCCGCTTTTGGTTTCCACCGCAGTCGCCTGTTTGCCCAATGTGTGCACTTGCACCACCGGATCGCCCATCCGCACTGTGCCGCCCAGCCGTTCGAAATGGCGGATCATGCCCGCAACCAGCCGGTTGGTGCCGCCGCGCGCCCACCAGACGCCGCCGTCTTTTTCCAGCTTGTGGATCAGCGTGTAGATGGCGCTGGTCTTCATCGGGTTGCCTCCGACCAGCAGCGTGTGGAAGCTGAGCGCCTCGCGCAGTTTTTCCGATTTGATATATTTGGAAACAATCGAATAGACGCTGCGCCACGCCTGATGTTTGGCCAGCGCGGGGGCGGCCTTGATCATCGATTTGAAGTCAAGAAACGGCACAGTGCCCAGTTTCACATAGCCTTCTTCATAGACATGCGCGGAATAGCGCAGAAATTCCTGGTATCCGGCAATATCGCCGGGCGCGACCCGCGACATTTCCTTGAGCATATTCGCATCATCATTCGAATAATCGAAATTCGTCCCGTCAGGCCAGTTGAGGCGGTAAAACGGTTTGACCGGCATCAGTTCGACATCGTCCGCCATGTCGTGTCCGGTCAGTTCCCAAAGTTCCTTCAGGCATGGCGGATCGGTGATAACGGTGGGGCCGGCATCGAAGGTAAAGCCGTCTTTCTCCCAGAAATAGCCGCGGCCACCGGGTTTATCGCGGCCTTCGACCAGCGTGGTTTTGACGCCGGCGGACTGCAGGCGGATGGCCAGCGCCATACCTCCGAAACCGGCCCCGACAACACAGGCCCTCTTGCCTTCGAAACTCATAAATCATCCTTCTTGGCGAGCGGTTTGCCGCCGCCGGTAAGTGCCTTTATCGCGCGCCCGATGCGGACGGGTGGCTTGCCCGAAAGCACGCGTATCTGGTCCAATATTGTCGATTTTGCGGCGTAAAACCGTTCGATCAACCCCGGTGACAGCCGGTAGAAACGCTGGAATATCCTGTACCGCTCGTCAGGCTCTGCAGCCCCGAACAGCATTTTACCCAGCATTCTGTAGAATGCGGTGGCGCGCCAATGGTTGCGCGCGCGGGCAGAAATAACCGCTGACAGCTGATCGCCGGGCAAGTCTGCCTGTTGCGCAATCGCAAGCGCGGTCTCGACCGCCTGCGGAAAAGTGTAACTGGTGAGCGGGTGAACAAAACCGCCGCGCGCACCCGCCGCGGTTACCCCCGGCCGGGCATGCGCGGCCTGGAAACCCGCAAAGTTGCCGCCGGTAATCACGGGCAGAACTCCGGTTTCGTTACCCATAATTTCGCCCGTCCAGCCGTTCGCTTCGCAATAGGCTTCGATCCGCGCGCCCAGCACGCGGCGGTCAAGATCGGGGCTATCGGCGTAATACGTATCTTCGATAAACAGTTCGTCAGCGCCCAGCGGCAGGACATAGACGAAGCGGTATGCGCCGTGCTGCTGGACATCGGCGTCCATGATGATCGGGCGCGTGACACCGTGCGGTGCGGCGGTACGCATATGGCGGCCCATGAAAACCTGCCAGCCGCCTTCAAGCGCCGGGGCCGCAGTGATACCGCGGCAATCGATTACATTGCGCGCAGTGACCGGCGTCCCGTCTTCCAATGTCAGCCCGCCCGAACCGATCCGGGCCGCCCCGCTACCCGTTACGATTGCCCCGTCGGGCAATTCGCGGCGCAATGCCTGGTCGAAATCAGCCGATGATAGCGAACAATAGACCGCATCCAGTGTGCGGCGATATTCGGGGAAGCGGACATCGTAGCCATCGGCCCAGCGCGCCTTGCGGAAAGTTTGAAGCAGATCGGCGCCGCCTTCGGGCAGATCGCTTTCAAACCAGCTCCAGCGGTGATTGCCCCCCAGCGTTTCGCCCTGTTCGAACAGCAGAATGTCGAGTTCGGGCCGCGCACGCGCCAGCGCCAGTGCAATCAGCCCGCCCGACAATCCGCCGCCCACAATGGCAATGTCACATTTGCGCCCGTTCATCAGCCGGTGACTTAGGCGAGCGGCAGGCTGCCCGCAATCGCCTTGCGGCCAAACATTTGCGGTGCGGGCATCTGCGTTGCGGGCCTGTCGATCAACCAACCGGCTTACCAACAGGCCTTCCACTTGCCGGGTGTTTGGTTTAGTCAGGCAAACATACCCCGGGGAGGCTGCCCTCCGCTGCGCTTGCGTTGCGGTTTGCTAAAATGGCCTGAGAGGAGCGTTTGGCAGCGCTCGACCCGTTGAACCTGATCCCGCCCCTCGATTTTTCGGGGGTTACGGGCGGAGGGAGGGCGGCCGATTTTTCCCGCGCTCTGTCCGAACAACCGGAAAGTGCATTTTTATGGCCGATATCAATTCCAAACTCGAAATCGGTGTCACCACCGGCCCCATTCGCGGCAGCCGCAAGGTTCATGTCGGTCCGTATAATGTCGCCATGCGCGAAATCGATCTGGAGCCTTCTTCGGGCGAGCCGCCGCTGCGGGTTTACGATACGTCCGGCCCCTACACCGATCCCGATGCACACATTGACATTCAGGCGGGTCTGGAGCCTTTGCGCCGGAAATGGCAGCTCGCGCGCGGTGATGTGGAAGAATATGCGCCGCGCGAAGTGAAGCCCGAAGATAACGGCCAGCTCGGCCCGGATCGTTCAGGCGGTGTGCCTGCGTTCCCGGCTGCCCTGCGCAAACCTTTGCGGGCGAAGGAGGGCAAGAACCTCAGCCAGATGCATTATGCCCGCCGCGGCATCATCACGCCTGAAATGGAATATGTTGCCGCGCGCGAAAATCTTGGCCGCGAAGTGGCGCTAAAGGCAGCCAGCGGCGGCGAAGGCTTCGGCGCGGAATTGCCCGCACATGTTACCCCCGAATTCGTGCGCGACGAAGTGGCGCGGGGCAGGGCGATCATCCCCTCCAACGTCAACCATCCCGAATGCGAACCGATGGCGATCGGGCGTAATTTCCTGGTAAAGATCAACGCCAATATCGGCAACAGCGCGGTGGCATCCGATGTCGCCAGCGAAGTTGACAAGATGGTCTGGTCCACCCGCTGGGGCGCGGACACCGTTATGGACCTCAGCACCGGACGCAACATCCACGACACGCGCGAATGGATCATCCGCAACAGCCCCGTCCCCATCGGTACCGTGCCGATCTATCAGGCGCTGGAAAAGGTCGGCGGCATTGCCGAGGAGCTGACGTGGGACATTTTCCGCGACACGCTGATCGAACAGGCCGAACAGGGCGTCGATTATTTCACCATCCATGCGGGCGTGCGTCTGCCCTATGTGCCGATGGCGGCCAAGCGCGTCACCGGCATCGTCAGCCGCGGCGGCTCCATCATGGCAAAATGGTGCCTCGCGCATCACAAGGAATCGTTCCTCTACGAACATTTCGACGACATCACCGAGATCATGAAAGCGTATGACATCGCCTACAGCCTGGGTGACGGCCTGCGCCCCGGCAGCATCGCGGATGCCAATGACGAAGCGCAATTTGCCGAGCTTTACACGCTGGGCGAGTTGACCCACCGCGCATGGAAATCCGATGTGCAGGTGATGATCGAGGGGCCGGGCCATGTCCCGATGCACAAGATCAAGGAGAATATGGAAAAACAGCTGGAAGTTTGCGGCGAGGCTCCGTTCTACACGCTCGGCCCGCTGGTGACCGATATTGCGCCCGGATATGACCATATCACCAGCGGCATCGGCGCGGCGCAGATCGGCTGGTATGGCACCGCGATGTTGTGTTACGTCACACCCAAGGAACACCTCGGCCTGCCCGACCGCGACGATGTGAAAGTGGGCGTGATCACCTACAAACTCGCCGCCCACGCGGCCGATCTGGCGAAAGGGCATCCCGCGGCACAATTGCGCGACGATGCGTTGTCACGCGCGCGGTTCGAATTCCGCTGGCGCGACCAGTTCAACCTCAGCCTCGATCCCGAAACGGCGGAGGAATATCACGACCAGACGCTGCCCGCAGAAGGCGCGAAAACCGCGCATTTCTGTTCGATGTGCGGGCCCAAATTCTGCTCGATGCAGATTTCACAGGAAGTCCGCGATTTCGCCGCCAAACAGAACCAGACCGCCGACGGGTTCTTGGCTGCGGAGAAGCTGGGCGCCGACACCGCCGAAGCCAGCCGCCTCGCCGCTGTCGAGGGGATGAAGGAAATGTCGCGCGTCTATAAGGCCAAGGGCGACAACCTTTACTTACCCGAAGATGAGGTCAATTAACTCCGGCGACCAACAATAGGGAGATGATCATGCGTAAAACGGTTCTTGTCGCAACTTTGCTGGGGGCCGGTTTCGCTTGTCTTGCCGGCGCACCCGCCGCCGCGCTGGCGCATGATGAATTGCAGACGATCATGCCCGAAAATCCGGACGCGCTCGCGTTCCAGACGCAGGTCGGTTATTCCGAAGCGGTGATCGTGGACGGGATGGTGTATCTCTCCGGCGTGGTCGCGGGCCCGGCACCGGGGGAGACCACGATGACCCCCGGCTTCACCCGCGCGTTTGAACGGATCGGCAAAACGCTGGAACGCGCCGGATCAGGCTGGGATGATGTGGTGACATTCGACACCTTCCACACCGATCTTGCGGGCCAGATCAACGAATTTGTGGAAGTCAAAAACCGCTATATCAAAGCCCCGTTCCCCGCATGGACCGCGCTGGGCGTGTCGAGCCTGTACGAGCCGACCGCATGGGTGGAGATCAAGATCATGGCGCGGGTGAGTGAGTGAGGCTTAATTGCAACGTAGTCGGGAAATCATCGTCTGAACGAAACCGGACGATTTCAAAACGAAGATGAAATGACTTAAGGAGTGTGAGTGACCACAATTTTCACGATCGGTTACGAAGGTGCGGATATTGACGCCTTCTTAGCGACATTAGGAGAAGCTGGAATCGATCATGTGGTCGATGTTCGAGACTTTCCAGGGTCGCGAAAGAAGGGCTTCTCCAAGAAGAGTCTATGTGAGTCGCTAAATGGTGTGGGTGTCCACCAAGAGTCGCCGACGCTATTCAAGAAGAACTCTTTTAGCATTTATTCAATTATGGCAATGCGGTGGGAATTCCGGTGACAGGTGCAATACGCCCCAAAATTTAACGCATAAGTTGATGTGGGGACGCAGACGTAGCCCGAATGGCTCTCCCTTCGGCATCTCGTTAAACGGCCCTTAGTTTCCCTCTCTCCTACGCCACTACCACTTCGAAAAAACCGCCCAAAAACCCCCGATTTCGGGGATACGGCGAGGGCCTCGTTCGTTGATACAAAACAACCAATGAAAGAGAGACACCCAATGCAATTCCAGTTCAATTCCGACAGCAGCGTCATGGGCACCGAAGATGTGGCCAGCCGCATCGAAACGCAGGTGCGGGACAAGCTGGCGCGGTTTGAGGACCGGCTCACCCGGCTGGAAGTGCATGTGAGTGACGAGAATGCCCGCAAGGGTGGCGGTGATGACAAAAGCTGCATGATCGAAGCGCGCATTCGCGGTGAAAAGCCGATGAGCGTCACTGGCAAGGCGGGCGATGTCGACGCGGCGGCGCGGACGGCGGCAAACACATTGGCGCAGCGGCTCACACGCCATTTCGAAAAGGCCGACCGGCGCGTGCCTACCGATTAACCGCAGGCGCGCCCCGCAGGCGCGCGCCGCCGGCCCGCCCGCCAGTGCCGTTCACTCTCACCCCTTGATATCGAAATCGCCTTCATCCTCGCCGTCCCAATAGGCGGCGCGGGTGGCGTGGACGTGCAGCATGACCATCCCTTCGGTATCGACGCCGTCCTTGAACCAGCGTTCAAGATCTTTCACCCAATGCTTCTTGAACGCTTCCTTGTCGCGGACGATTTCGGCCTTGCCTTCGACCGAGATGAAAATGCCCGGTGCGCCCTTGGGTGACGGCGCGCCTTGCAGCGACAGGCCGACCTTGGGATCGGCCTTGATATCATCCACCATCCGGCAATCTTCCCAGGTGAAATAATAACTGTCGCCGTCGAAATCGACCTGGCGGTTATTGCTCATCGGGCGCGCACCGATCTGGCCGTTTGCGGTGTGCGTGTTGAGCATCGCAAAATCGATATCCTTCATCGCCTTTGCAATATGTTCAAGGTGCTGTTTGACTGATTTATCGCTCATGAAATTTGCCTTTCCTTTGATGATACCAGCGCATCAGGCGGATTAGCGTTCCCGCCGCGCGGCTGCGTAAGTCTTTCCTACACCGCCGAATTCTGCCTTATACTGCCGGATGACACGCACCCCCGCCCGATCGGGCCGCTCGATCATTCCCGCCCCGCAAACCCGCCGCTGGTCCGATGCCATGCAGGCGGAATTTCTGCGGCAATTATCCGCCACCCATTCGGTCAGCGCCGCAGCGCACAGTGTCGGGATGTCGCGCCAGTCGGCGTATCGGTTGCGTTCCAGACTGAAAGGGCAGGCGTTCGATCTGGGGTGGGACATGGCCTTCCACCATTCGTTTGACAATCTGGCCCATGCGGCGCTGGGCCGCGCGCTGAACGGGGTGGAAATGCCGGTATTTTTCAAGGGCGAGCAGGTCGGGTCATACCGCAAGTTTGACGAACGGCTGACGGTTGCGCTGATGGCGCTGGGGCGGCGCGGGCCGATCCAGTCGGGCGGGCGGCTGGCCATGCCCGCAGAAGCGCAGTCGCAGTCGTTCGATGATCTGGTGGCGGCGGTGGAACGCGGTGCCGCGCCGCAGCTCGATTACGACGGATATCTGCCCGAATATGGCGGGGATTGCGACTGAGCCTGAGCCGCGCAGGACGCCCGAATGCGGTTTTTTGCGTCACCCCGCAAATTTGTCCGGCGCGGTTTCCGGCGCGCTATGGCGCTTTGAATGGCGGAATTCTGCAGTTTATGCGGCACCGGGTGCAGAGTTACACGGTGTCACTAGTGTAACCCTGTGCGGTTGGTCGAATGTTTTGGAACCACTTGGCACGGCGCCAGTTGGTTCATCTGAAGGACAGGTTGCGCCCCCCATTCAGTCCGGCCAATTGCTGCGGATATTTGATGCGGCAGATTACCCCCGGCCAATTACAGGGCATCCGGTCTGTCTGCGGGAATGGTCCCATCAAACACGCACAGGAATTGAATCCAGATGAAATATTTTACTCTCCCCCTCGCTCTGACCGCTGCACTTGCCCTTTCGGCGTGTGCCGAAACCGAAACCACCCCGACTGATGCGGAAGTAACCGCAACCGAAACCGTAGATCCTGCCGCGGCCGAAACCGGGACGATTGTCGATGTGGCATCGGGCAACGCCGATTTCTCCACGCTGGTATCCGCCGTGACCGCAGCCGGCCTGGGCGAAACACTGTCGGGCGAAGGTCCGTTTACAGTATTCGCACCAAGCAACGCAGCATTTGCCAAACTGCCCGCCGGCACGCTGGAAAACCTGACCAAGCCCGAAAGCAAGGATGCACTCACCGGTATTCTGACATACCATGTCGTATCGGGCAAAACGATGGCTGCAGCGCTGACCGAAGCGATCACCGCAGCTAACGGCACCGCCGAACTGACCACCGTAAACGGTGCGAAACTGACCGCGAGCGTCGTTGGCGAAAACGTCGTGCTCAAGGATGCAGCCGGTAACACCGCGACTGTAACCGCAACCGATATCGCTGCGTCGAATGGCGTAGTGCACGTAATCGACACGGTTCTGATGCCTTCGTAAGATTGGTAATAAGCTGATAAGGACGGGCGCTCTGGCAGATAGCCGGGGCGCCCGTTTTATTTGGCGCCGGCCCGCTGCGGCGCTGACAGGATCGGCGCGCAAAAGCAGGCGGGCAAATTTCGGCGCTGTTCCGGCGCGCGCTGATCGCCTAGGGTACGCTCAACCAAAAATCAGGAAGCACCATGGCCGATCTCTATCTGAAAAATCTGGAATCCGAGCGCAAGAAGCTGTGGGCGACCTGCCGTCTGAAAGGCCTGCCCAAAGGAACGCCGGAACGCATCAGGATTGAAGAAATCGATCTGCTGATTGGCGAACACAAGGGCAAGAAGAAGGGCTGATCCTTCTCGATTTGCTGATCGGGCATTGAAACCGGAGGGAGTTTGATGATGCTGAAAACCATCCGCGCGCCATTGATCGCCGCATTGCTGCTCACGGCCTGCCAAGCGGCGGATACGCCCGAACCTGTCGAAGCAGGATCGCGTATTGCGCTGGACGAAACCATCACCCTCACCGGGACCGAACCGTTCTGGGGCGGCGAAGTGACGGCGCGCACATTCACCTATTTTACGCCGGAAGACATCGAAGGCACAGATTACGCGGCCACCCGGATGGAGGGTTTGGGCGGTCTGTCATGGTCGGGCGAGATGCCAGGCGGGCCCTTCACGCTGACGGTAAGCGAAATGGAATGCAGCGACGGGATGTCCGACCGGACCTATCCGTTCACCGCGACGCTGTGGCTCTCCGCGCAGGATATCCGCAATGGCTGCGCTTACAGCGCAAGTCGGCCATTCACCGGCGATCGGGCGCCGTGACGCCCGCACGTTGAAGTTCCGGCGCCAGTCTGCCGGTCAGCCACAGCCACCACATTTTGAAATCCGCGCCGAGCGACCACAGCGGATAGGTAAACGTCGCCGGACGGTTTTTCTCGACGGTAAAATGCGCGATCCAGGCAAAGAAATAGCCCGCCAGCGGCATTGCGGCGAGTAACCACCAGGTACCGCTCACTACAGCAAAGGCGGCGATCAGAACGACCAGCGAGGTACCGGTATAATGCAGCGCGCGGGTGCTCGGCTTGCTGTGTTCCTGCAGGTAGAACGGCCAGAATTCGGCAAAGGTGGTGTGTTGGCGAGGCATAATCGTATGATGCCCTGCGCCAACATTACGGTCAACTTTGAACGATCTGGCTTTCCGACCGTTGATCTTGTTCAACTCACTTACAGGAGATGTTATGTCAGTCGCAAAAGTAACCGAAATCATTGCCTCGTCGAACAAGAGCATCGAAGATGCAGTGCGCGAAGGCGTCCGCCGGGCCTCCAAAACAATCAACGGCATTCAGGGCGTTTGGGTGAAAGACACCAAAGCCACCGTATCCGACGGAGAAGTCACCGAATGGCGTTGCACGCTTAAAATTACCTTCGTCGTTAACGACTAGACCGCCGGTTTCGACGAGGTGCTGGTTCGCTTGAGGCGCACCAGCACCTCGTCCAGCGCCGAAAGAAAACGCGAACGGTCGCTTTTCGAAAACGGTGCGGGCCCGCCTACGATATCACCGCCGGCACGCAGGTCTGCCATTATTGCGCGCGTGGCGACAGCGCTCCCGATCGAATTGGCGGTAAATGGCTTGCCATCAGGTGCCAGAACACTTGAACCTTTTTTAATACAGCGATCAGCAAGCAGGATGTCAGCGGTGATGACGACACTGCCCCCATCGGCGTGGTCGGCGATCCAGTCGTCGGCTGCATCGAAGCTGTCGCTGACCACAATGCGTTCGAATAACGGATCGGCCGGAATACGGAACGGCGAATTGCTGACAATGCTAACCCGCACCCGGTGGCGCAGCGCCACTTTGTAAATTTCGTCCTTTACCGGACATGCATCCGCATCGACGAGAATATGTAGCGCATTGTGATTGCCCATCGCCTTATTACTGCCTGCCGGCAGGCAATAAGTCGAGGATTGCTGCAGAATTAGGCGTTTATCCACAACCATGCTAATGGAGTCGCGCTGACGTCGGAATTGCGACGGACTTCGACGTGAATAGGGCCTTCGGGCTTTGCTAAAACCGACGACTTCCTTTCTCGAAACGGCCTTACGCACTACCCGTGCTGCATTTCCGCAGCCGGATTGATACGTTCTTGAAAGGAACGGAATATGCCTATCGGCACAGTTAAATTTTTTAACGCAGACAAGGGTTATGGTTTCATCCAGCCCGAAGATGGCGGAGCAGACAGCTTCGTACATATCACAGCAGTGCAGGCCGCCGGCATGCAGACGCTGGATAAAGAACAGCGTCTTTCTTATGACGTCGAAACCGGCCGCAATGGCAAGGAATCGGCTGTAAACCTGTCTCAGGCATAAGTTTACGATTTCGCCTGCCGGGGGGGAGTGCGTTGTCACTCCTCCCCGCGCAGATATCATCAATCATCTTATCGACGGACACACGATGAGCCAGACATACGAATTTTATGAAGCCCGTGCCGAAGAAGCAGCCGAAGAAGCGCGCAAGGCGCCGCTGCAAAATGTCAAAGAGCGTGCCCTGCGGTCAGAAGCCGCTTGGCGAAGCATGGCAGAGCGCGTTTTGCGTACCGCCGAAGAACGCAAGATTGCCGACGAAGCCCGCGCTGAACGCCGCGCAGCCGAACAGGCCCGCGCCGCCGCAGCAGCCGCAGCAGCCGCTGAAACAGCCGAAACGGCCGCCGCCGCAACTTGATGCGACAGGAGGAGGCCGGATCAGTCCGGTTTTCTCCCTAAACTCTCCATTTTTTGGAGCGAGGTGAGGCGGATCGCCCTTGGCGATTCCGTCTGCGCGCTGCGCGGGTCCGCAAAAATTTGCCAGATTTTGCTCCGACAGGCGTAAAAATGTGCATTTTCGCCTGATGCCGGTTGATATCTCACCATTTTACGGATGGGCAGAGTTGCAAAACACCTTTCAGGGGCCGAAAAGACTCTCAATGTCTGATCAGGTACCAAACTGGCTTTCAAAAGCCCTGAAAAAATCCGCGCCCGGCAAGGGGCAGATTGCTGTTGCAACATTGGCGAGCGAGAATACGCTTGGCCGCGGTGGGTTCCAGCTCACCTCGCCGGCATTTGCCGATGGAGAAGCGCTCGACCCGTGCTTCACCGCGGACGAGGAAGATGCGGTCGCGCCCCCGCTTGAATGGACAGCGCCCCCGGCCGGCACACAGGAACTCGCAATTGTGGTGGAAGATGCGCATTCGGCAGGTGCGGTGCCTGTTTGCCATTGGCTGGTTTGGGGACTTGCACCGCAGAAGGGTATGTTGCTTGAGGGTGAGACCCCGCCGCGGGTCGGAAAGAACAGCCAGAAAAATTCTGAATGGCTGCTACCCGAAGTGCCGCAGGATGGCGATGCCCATGATTTTGTGTTTCAACTGTTTGCGCTGGACCTTCCGCTGACCCTGATGCCCGGTGCAAGCCGTGCACAATTGGTCAAGGAGATGGAAGGCCACGTGATAGCTGCGAGCGTCCTCACGGGGACTTACAAACGCAGCGAATTCGAAGACGATAAATGGGAGGATGAGGAGGATGCATGATATTATCCTGCGCCTGTCTCATCAGAATTGAAGAAAGGAACTAAATAATGGCTGCAAAGAACAACGCGCTAAACAAACCCGTAACCCTTACCCCGGCTCTTGAAGAAGTTGTTGGCAAAGGTCCGATGACCCGCGCTCAAGTGACGTCAAAGGTCTGGGAGCATATCAAGAAGCATGATCTGCAGGACAGCAACGATCGCCGTCAAATCAATCCTGACGCGAAACTCGGCGCTGTTATCGGCAAAGACCAGATCTCGATGTTTCAGATGACGGCAGCTGTTTCAAAGCACCTCACCTGATTAAAGCTATTCCCTTGTAAACAGGGGGCTGCGGAGCCGGAGGGGCCAGTCAAGGACCTCTCCGGCCCACAGGCTGAGCCAGATTATCATTGGCTGCGCGAACATACGCGGCACATGATACACCAGCCCCGCACCGCCATCAGCGCGCGCCATATCCATCATGAAGTGGTTGATATTGGCAGGGAATACACACACGGCATACATTGCAAGGCCGATCGCACCGCAGCGCCGCAAATTGCGTGACCAAGGTTGCAGCAGCGCCGCAGCGCCGGCAATCTCAGCTAATCCCGTGCCGATTACAACCGGTAATTTCAGGGGAACCCAGTCAGGTGTGATCGCCAGGAAAACAGCAGGGATGGCAATGTGGGCATAGCCGGCAAAGCCATACAACAAGGCTAGTACCCAGCGCGCTACCAATCTTGGCAATCAACCTCTCCGAGCAACAAGCCGGCGGTTTCTATCAGACCTGGCTTATCTCCACACCTTTCCAGAATGCGACATGACCGGCAATGTGGGAAGCCTTTTCCAGGGGCTGGGGATAATACCACGCCGCGTCAGCGTTCACCTGATTGCCCGCGTTTATGTTGTAATAATGCGCAGTGCCTTTCCAGGGGCAGGATGATGTCGTGTCACTATTTTCCAGCAGAGCCTGATCGACACTGTCATCCGGGAAATAGTGGTTACCTTCGACGACAATCGTGTCATCGCTGCGAGCAATAATGCAGCCGTTCCAACTTGCTTCGACGGTCATGTTTTCGCTTCCTATCAAAATCAGGCATATTTGCAGTTGCACGCCCACGCGATAAAGATACGCTCGAGAATACGAACGTTTCCCCGCAAGTCGCGGCCAATTCGGGAGTTGCTGACGATGAAGACAGTTTTTACCGCACTTGCGCTTACGCTGGTCATCACATCGCCCGCCGCCGCCCAATCGGGCGAAGCAGTGGCGGCAGCGGCACTTGAAGCCGCACCTGTGTGGGACGGGCACAACGACGTGCCGATGCAATTGCGCGAACGCTACCGCAATATGCTGTCCGAATTCGATTTCGAAGATACGACCGGGACCGGGCCTGACCACGTAAACGGACAGGCGATGCATACTGATCTGGCACGGTTGAAAACAGGAGCAGTGGGCGCGCAGTTCTGGTCGGTTTACGTCAGCGCCGATCTGGACGAGCCTGAGGCCGTGGTCGCCACAATCGAGCAAATCGATGTGACACGGCGGTTGATCGCGCAATATCCCGGCAGGCTGGCGCTGGCATTGGATTCAACCGATGTCGAACGCGCCTTGGCTGAAGGCGAGATTGCTTCCCTAATCGGGATGGAGGGCGGCCATTCAATCGGTTCCAGCCTGGCTGTTCTGCGCCAGATGTATGCCATTGGGGCGCGCTATATGACATTGACGCATTCAAAGAACACGCCCTGGGCCGACAGCGCCACCGATAAGCCCGAGCATGATGGACTGACAGACTTCGGCAAAGATCTGGTGCGCGAGATGAACCGGTTGGGGATGCTGGTCGATCTCAGCCATGTGAGCGAGAAAACGATGCTCGATGCGCTGGACGCAGGATCTGCGCCAGTCATTTTCAGCCATTCGGGTGCGCGCGCGGTCAATGGCCATGCGAGAAACGTGCCGGATAGCGTTTTGGCGCGCCTTCCCGCCAATGGCGGCATAGTGATGGTCGTCGGCTATCCGGGTTTTCTAAGCGAGGCGGCACGGCAATGGTACGCCGGTCACCAAGCAGAAAACGCGCGGTTGGAAGCCTTGTGGCAGGGCCAGCCCCGGGCGGTGGAAACGGCGCTGGCTGCGTGGACGCAGGCCAATCCGGAACCCGGGGCCAATATATCCGACATGGCCGATCATATCGATCACATCCGGTCAGTCGCCGGTATCGCCAATATTGGCATCGGCGGTGATTATGATGGAATCCCGACTGTTCCTGTCGGGATGGAAGATGTCGCGGGATACCCGGCGTTGTTCACCCAGCTTGCCAAACGCGGATATACGCAGGCCGAGTTGGAAATGATCTCGAGCCGTAACATGATGCGCGTGTTGAAAGCGGCCGAAGCCGTCGCCGCGTCGCAATCGGGACAGGCACCTATAGAGACGCCCGTGCCCGACTGAACCCTGCGTTATTCGGCAGTCTCGTTTTCAATTGTGCCCACGGCTTCATCCGTTTGCGGCACCGCTGTTTCCAGATCGTCTGCATTATCGGAGACTATTCCGTCAGTACCATCGCCGCCGGATTCGTTGGCAGCCTCGATCTTGCCGCTTACTGTTGCTTCGCTTTCGACAGGGTCCTGCGTCAAAGCGCCGGTGATCCAGATAATCGAAAGGAGAGCAATCGCCAGAAACAGACCCACGCCCAGAACCCAGCGCATCGTGCCCTGGCTCTCGCCGCCGCGCGCTTCGTCTGTCTCAAGATGAACTTCGTCGCCTTTACGTTCCATGGCGGTAATCTCCTAAAAATGTAACTATCCGGATATTCGTGAACTACGAGTGCAGTCTAGCATAGTTCCGCTGCGATGCAGTGCGATCATTAGTCTCGCAGCAATTCATTGATGGCGGTTTTGGACCGCGTTTGCGCGTCCACGGTCTTCACGATCACCGCGC
Organism: Altererythrobacter aquiaggeris; assembly: GCF_037154015.1. Taxonomy (NCBI): domain Bacteria; kingdom Pseudomonadati; phylum Pseudomonadota; class Alphaproteobacteria; order Sphingomonadales; family Erythrobacteraceae; genus Aestuarierythrobacter; species Aestuarierythrobacter aquiaggeris. The sequence goes on along the minus strand of NZ_JBANRL010000001.1, from coordinate 2,220,487 downwards.
AGTAGAGTGACGGGCCCGCTGTGCCATCCGGCAGCGGCTTGCCCGGCAAGGCGCCAGGCACGACCACTGCATAGTCGGGAACTCTGCCGACATGGATTTCACCGGTGGCACGATCGACAATCTTGGTCGAAGCACCAAGATAGACGCCCATCGAAAGAACTGCACCTTTACCCACGATTACCCCTTCGGCAACTTCCGAGCGGGCACCGATGAATGCGCCGTCTTCGATTACCACCGGACCCGCCTGCAGAGGTTCCAGCACGCCGCCAATTCCGGCACCGCCCGAAATATGGACATTCTTCCCGATTTGCGCGCAACTGCCGACAGTGGCCCAAGTGTCGATCATGGTGCCTTCATCGACATAGGCACCGATATTTATGAAGCTGGGCATCAGGACAACGCCCTTGGCAATATGACTGCCGTGTCTGGCAACGGCACCCGGCACAACGCGGAAGCCGGCCTCGCGGAAGCGGTTTTCGCCCCAACCATCAAACTTTGACGGCACCTTGTCATAGGCTGGCGTACCGGCAGATCCGTATTCCATCACCGAGTTGTCATTCAGGCGAAAGGACATGAGCACTGCCTTTTTCAGCCATTGGTTGACCTGCCAGCCGCCGTTGCCGTCAGGCTGGGCAACGCGGGCGCTGCCGTTATCCAGCATTGCGAGCGCTTCATTAACCACTTCGGCCACATCTTCAGAGCCAGGGTTTACATTCGCGCGATCTTCCCAGGCGGTTTCGATGGCAGCAGAGAGTTGATCGTTCATGTGGGGCAAGGCTCCGGTCTATGGTCGGTCGTGAGCACCGCTGCTAACCGCAAGTCGGCCCTGCCACAAGTTATTGCCGTTCACCTGCGGGTTAATAAGTCGATGCTATAGCCCGCGACAAGTTAGGGACTGCACATGGATAAACGGACCTCGTCTGGTCAACGCCGCGTTGTATCATGCGTTAAATTGAGCGCGGGCGTGGCTATGTTGGCCCTTGTATCGGCCTGCGGAGGCGGCGGCGGCGGCGGCGGGGTTATTTCCGCTCCGGCTCCGGCACCCACTCCGGCACCCACTCCGGCACCCAGCCCCGCACCGACGCCTGTGATTACCACGGTCAATACCAATACGCAGGAATATCGGCGATCTGACGGTCCGGCGTTTCACGGGGCGGTAACCGCATGGAACAACGGCGCGACGGGGCAGGGCGAAACGATTGCGATTTTCGACACCGGCATCGATCTCGATAGTCCTGAATTTGCTGGCCGGTTATCGTCGGCGTCAGCGAATGTAGTGGGCGCAAATATCACGGTTAATGCGGAAGACGATCACGGCACAAATGTCGCGCTGGTTGCAGCGGCGGGTCTGAATAACACAGGCGTGGTCGGGATTGCATTTGGTGCCACCATTCTGGCCTTGCGCGGTGACGAGCCGGGGAGCTGCGCCAGCGGTGTGGATAGCACCGACCCCCTGGACGGCTGTTCCTTTACCGACACGGCAATCGCGGCGGGAATTGATCGCGCCGTCAGCGCAGGTGCAACAGTTATCAACTTGTCGCTAGGCGGCTCCATGCCTAATGCCAATGTGCGCCGGGCAGTCAGGAATGCTGCAGCGGCGGGTGTTGTCATCGTGGTTGCCGCCGGAAATGACGGCGATTCTACCGAAGATGGAATCAATCCGAACCAGCCCGACCCGTTCGGCGCCGGATTACTGGAAGCGGGCGGTACGAATGTCATCATTGCAGGCTCGGTTGACAATAACGGTAATTTATCGGCTTTCAGCAATCGGGCCGGTGATCTGAGCGCATCATACCTGTCGGCTTTGGGCGAGGGGATATGCTGCACTTACAAAGACGGCGAGCTTCTGATTGAAACCAACCCCGACGGATCGCGATTTGTTTACGTGTTTTCAGGGACGAGCTTTGCGGCGCCGCAGATATCGGGCGCTGTTGCCTTGCTTGCGCAGGCTTTCCCGAACCTGACAGGCGCACAGATCGTCGAAATTTTGCTCAATAGCGCACGCGATGCCGGCGCTGCAGGAGCGGACGCCCTCTATGGCCGGGGAATTCTCGACATTTCTGCCGCGTTCAGACCCTCGGGGACGACCGCACTTGCAGGCGGAACAATGGCGCTTGCGCTTGCCGACAATACAGGTGCGACTTCGGGCCCGATGGGTGATGCGGTCGCCAACGTTTTGATAGGTACCTTGGTACAGGATAAATACGGACGGGCGTTTGAATATGACTTCGGCCGGAATCTGCGCACGGCAACTGCCCGCCAGCCGCTGGCGCCGGCGCTTGGCATACAGGGGCGCCGTGATGCTTCCGTCAACGAGACAGCCTCGCTGGCATTTAACTTTAGCCAAGGCAGCCGGGCAGGCGGACTGGATTGGGAGCCTTCGCTTAGATTATCGCAGGACGATGCCGAAAAGGCCCGCATTCTGGCCGCGCGCGCTGCCTTTAAAATTGCACCGGATTTGCAGCTAGGCTTTGCGTTCAGGCAGGGCGCTGACGGATTGGTAGCACAGCTCCAGGGTCAGGATCGGCCCGCCTTTATGATTGCGGCATCGGCCACGGGTGACGAGGGGTTCCTGCGAGGCACCGACATGACGCTGGCCGTTCGCCGCCAGATCGGCAAATATGGCCTGACCGTCAATGTCGAAAATGGCCAAACTTATTCGGCAAATGTGATGCGGCAGGCCGGCTTGGCCGGACAGGACCAGGTCAGTAACGATGCCAGCAGTTTCGGCGCGAGCATTGACCGCGACTGGGGTGCGTTCGATGCAAGTGTGGGCGTGAATGTTCTGTCCGAAGCCCGGACCGTGCTCGGGGCCAGCTTCCATGATGCCTTGGGCGCGGGCGGAGCGCAAACAGCGTTTCTTGACGCAAATGCGGGTTTTGATATCGGCCATGGCTTGCGCTTGGGGGCAGCACTGAGGCAAGGCTATTCGCGTGCCAGAACTGGCGGGGTAATTACTAGCGGCTCCGAATTCGTCAGCCGCAGTTGGTCATTTGATCTTGAACGACGCGGCGTGTTCGGCCGGACGGATTCGCTAGGTTTCCGCCTCTCCCAGCCGCTTCGGGTCGTGGGTGGCGGTCTCAATCTCGAGCTACCGGTCGGGTATGATTACGCAACCGAAAAAGCGGCTTACGGCATAAGCCGACTTTCGCTGGCCCCTGAAGGACGCGAGCTTATGGGCGAAATAGCCTGGCGCGGCAAAGTCCTGGGCGGTTTCGGTGCAGCCAGTCTTTTCTACCGCAAAGAGCCCGGTCATTTTGCCGGCGCACCCGATGACAAGGGTGTGGCTCTTCGCTGGTCGAGCGGCTTTTAGGCTTCTTTCAAACCTGCTTTGAGCGCGAAGCTATAGGCAGTCTGGACAAGCGGAACCACACGCTCGGACATTGTCTTGGCGTGCGCGCTGGATGCGGTTCCGTCGATCACGCGCTTTTTAATGCCTTGGATAATCCCCGCGAGACGGAAGAGATTATAAGCGAAGTACCAGTCCATCGGTGGCACGGGGAAACCGGTGCGTTTGACATACCGCTCGACAGCGTCGGCCATAGTCGGAATGCCCAGTGCAGCGTGATCCAGCCCGCCGATCCCTGCGCGGCCATCAGGCTCGTTCACCCAATTCAGCATCAGATAGGAAAAATCGGCAATCGGATCGCCCAGTGTCGATAGTTCCCAATCCAGCACCGCGATGATTTCGGGTTCGGTTTTGTGAAAGATAAGATTATCCAACCGGTAATCGCCATGCGCGATCGCCGATGCGTGCTGCGGCGGTATTGTGGTCGGGAGCCATTTGATCAGCCGGTCCATTTCCGGAATGGTCTCTGTTTCCGAGAGCCTGTACTGTTTTGTCCAGCGCGCAATCTGCCGCGCGCAATAGTCATCCGGTCTGCCAAAATCGCCCATCCCGATCGTTGCGGGATCAGTCATGTGCAGGTCGGCCATCGTGTCGATCATGGCATTGTAGATTGCGCGGCGTTCATCAGGATTTGATGCCGGTAATGCGCCGTCCCACAGGCTCCGCCCGTCAGCGAGACCCATCACGAAAAACATCGAGCCGAGCACTTCCGGGTCTTCGCACAGGCCATAGGCGCGCGGCACCGGAAAGCCTGTCGGATAAAGTGCAGCCATCGCCTTGTACTCGCGGTCCACTGCATGGGCGGATGGCAGCAATTTGCCAAACGGTTGACGGCGCAGGACGTATGACTGACCGGGCGTGTCGAGCCGGTAAGTGGGGTTGGACTGGCCGCCTTTGAATTTGGTCATCGTGACGGGGCCGGCAAAGCCTTCGACATTGGCAACCATCCACTGCGTCAGCCTCGCTTCGTCCAGACGGTCATTTTCGGGCACTTCGACAGTGCCGACCATTTCCTTCTCATAATCCATCGCGCAGTCCTTACTGGTCGAAGACAATAACCGAGCGGGCGCTGTGTCCGCCGCGCATTTTTTCGAAACCCGCATTAATCTGGTCGAGCGAAATCCGCTCGGCAATGATCGTGTCCAGATCAAGCAGCCCGCGCAGGTAAAAATCCACCAGCCGCGGCAGATCGACGGGGAAGTGGTTCATCCCCATGATCGCGCCCTGCAATTTCTTGCCGCCAAGCAAATCCATCGCGCCCAGACCTACTTTGCAATCGAGCGGCATCATGCCCAGAACGGTCGCAGTGCCGCCGCGCCGCAAGACCTTGACCGCCATATCGGCAGATGCCTGCCTGCCGACAGCTTCGATAGCGTGATGCACGCCGCCGCCGGTCAATTCGATTATCTGTGCTGCGGCATCTTCGGCCATGGCATCAACCACATCGGTTGCGCCCAATACTTCGGCAAGCGCGCGCTTTTCCGCCATCGGATCGACAGCGATCACCCGGCCCGCTCCGGCAATTTTTGCCGCGTTGACGACAGCCAGTCCCACACCTCCGCAGCCGATCACGGCTACCGTTTCACCGGGGACCACCTTGCAAGCGTTGAAGATGGCTCCAGCGCCGGTTGTGACGGCGCAGCCCAGAATTGCTGCGCGGTCGAGCGGCATGTCCTTGTCAATTGAAACGCAGGCATGTTCATGCACCAGCATCTGTTCGGCAAAGGCGGACAGGTTGAGCATCTGGTTTACCGGCTCGGCGCCGCGCATCAGCCGGGAACCGTCACCCTTCTGACGCCTCGTATCGCCGCCCATGCACAGCGCCATGCGGCCGGTGACGCAGAATTCGCAGTGACCGCAGAACGCCGATAGACAAGTGACGACATGGTCGCCCGGTTTGACCGTGCGGACCTCGCTGCCCACCTGCTCCACGATCCCTGCTGCTTCATGCCCGGGAACTGCGGGCATGGCGTGCGGATAGGCCCCGTCGATGAAATGCAGGTCCGAATGACACAAGCCGCAGGCGGATGTCCGGATCAGCACTTCATGCGGGCCGGGTTTGGCAACCGACAGATCGCCGATCACCAGACCCCGGCCCGCCTGTTCGAGTATGGCGCCCTTCATATATGCAGTTCCTTAATGTGCTGCGCCGCCGTCGGGCGCATGACGGGCAAATTCGATACGGGCGATGGCGCGGTTGTGCACTTCGTCCGGACCGTCAGCCAGGCGCAACGTGCGCTGGTGGGCATATGCCTGCGCCAGACCGTAATCTTCCGACACACCGCCCCCGCCATGGGCCTGGATTGCATCATCGATAATTTTCAGCGCCATATTCGGCGCTTGCACCTTGATCATCGCAATTTCGAGGGCCGCAGCCTTGTTGCCGACCTTGTCCATCATGTCTGCCGCCTTGAGGCACAGCAGACGGGTCATCTCGATGTTTGTGCGCGCTTCTGCGATCCGCTGTTCCCAGATCGAATGCTTGTAAATCGGTTTTCCGAAGGCGACACGCGACTGAAGCCGGCGGCCCATTTTGGCAATCGCTTCTTCGGCTACACCGATGGTGCGCATGCAGTGATGGATGCGGCCAGGGCCAAGACGGCCCTGCGCGATCTCGAAACCGCGTCCTTCACCGAGCAGCATGGCATTGGCAGGAACGCGCACATCCTTGAGCGAGATTTCCATATGGCCGTGCGGTGCATCGTCATACCCGAACACGGGCAGATGGCGTTCGATAGTGACACCTTCGGCATCCAGCGGCATCAGGATCATGCTTTGCTGCTGGTGGCGGTTGGCTTCAAAGTCGGTCTTGCCCATCAGGATCGAGATTTTGCAGCGCGGATCACCGGCGCCTGACGACCACCATTTGCGGCCGTTGATAACATATTCTTCACCGTCCCGAACAATGGCTGTTTCAATGTTGGTCGCATCGGAGGATGCGACATCCGGCTCGGTCATCAGGAAAGCAGAGCGGATTTCGCCATTCATCAGCGGCGCAAGATATTGATCCTTTTGCTCGCGCGTGCCGTAACGGTGAAACACTTCCATATTACCGGTATCGGGCGCGGAGCAGTTGAAGACTTCACTCGCCCAGCCGATCCGGCCCATTTCTTCCGCACAAAGCGCATATTCAAGATTGGAAAGGTGCGGACCTTTAAATTCAAACGTGTCATCAACGTGCGTGCGACCAAACTGCGGCGGCATGAACAGGTTCCAGATACCCTGCGCCTTCGCCTTGGCCTTCATGTGTTCGACGATCTGGATGACTTTCCATCGGTCCCCTTCGGCATCCTGCTGTTTGTAAACGCCCATATTGGGACGCACATTCGCTTCAATGAAATCGCGCACGCGGTCGCGCCAATGGGTTTGCCGTTCAGTAAGATCGAAATCCATAGGTCTGGTATCCTTTGTTCGGAATTGGACTGGAATCTGCGATTCCCTTGTGGCCAACCGTGCCAGAGCTTCGCACGCTCGCCAAGGGAAGTTTTAATCGCCCGCTTAAACTTTGCGACTCAAGGTGCGCTGCCCGGTCCGTCGGGGCTGGCACGCACAGCACTGTTCATTGCTGCGATCCTTGCTTCGTGTTCCGCCCGGTCGATCGGGAACCTTCCGAGCCAGAATGCAGCGATGATCGCCAGCACCAGAGAAGCGCCGCCATAAAGCAGCACCAGCGTGCTGATGACATTGTCCGGGACAGTGCCGGGACTGGCATCGGTTGAAAGCTGCGAAATGGATATAACCTGTCCTGTCAGGAATATTCCGAGCCCGGTTGCACATTTTTGCACCAACCAGTTACCCGAATAAAACGCCCCTTCGCTTCTGCGTCCGGTGCGCTCTTCGAAGGCTTCGACAATCTCTGCAATCATGGATGATGCCGAGATCATCACGACGACGCCAAACATGTTTCCGAAAATCAAAAAGGCGTAGAGGCTGATTGTGGACTCCAGCGATCCCGGCTGCGGCCAGAACCCTGACAACAGCAGACCATAGGGTATGAAAGTGATGACCAGCGCCGCAATCGCTGCAACGGCTGCACTCATGGGTTTGCCAAGCCGTTTGTGCATCGGCCCGACGATGAAGAACATCATCACCACACTAACGAACAGAACGACAGGATATGCCATCAGTGCAGCGCTGCTGAATTGCCAGACAAACAGATTGAGATAATTGGAAATCGAAAAGGTCATCCCCTGGCTGATATATGCCGCCAGTCCGCCGGCGGCGAAAATCAGAAAGGCCTTTTCGGAGAAAGCTTCCCGGATTTCGGAAAACGCGTTTGCAATGCTGAAGGGTGGCGGTTTTTTCGCCGGCAGATGTGCAAAAAGCCTGTGCTGCCCCGCTGCCGAACCTATGACCGATATTACGATCATAACCGCACCAAAAATGCCGAACGCGGCATATCCGTCGCTCTGCAGCAAACCTTCCGAGCCGGGCATAAATACCGTATAGGCGAGCACCATCATCGACAGGCCGCCCATCCAGCCAAACAGATAACGGTAGCGGAACAAGGTGGTCCGTTCGTCATAGTCCGCAGTCAATTCGGGGACCAGCGACACGGAAGGCACTTCGCAGGCGGACAGCAGCATACGCACGACGATCGCGATACCCAGCAAGCCCAAGAAACTGGGTGGTTCGCCGCCGGGCGGTGACCATAAAATGACCCATGCCAGGGCAAGCGGGACAGGAGCGACATAAAGCCACGGGAGACGGCGTCCCCAGCGGGTGTAGGTCCGGTCGGACAGGTTGCCCAGAATAGGATCTATGACAGCGTCGGCCAACAGCGCGAGCAGCAGGGCAAGGCTGACCAGTGCCGCGTCCATCCCCAGCACCTGATTATAGAAGATGAGCAGAAAAAATGAAAAGCCGGTGTCCTTGACGCCGAACGCGACCGCACCGAACCCGTGAATAATTTTGAGCCGCATAGGCAGCGGTCCGGTCAGCACGGGCGTTGCCACGCCAGCCATCAGTTGGGCCGGTTCAAGCTGGCACCTGGCCCGATACAATTTCCGGCCGCCGTGCGAGCTTCGGCAGTCATTCTCGAGAATCGCATAGGCTTTGCTTTCGCTGTTCCAGATGCTGCCAGCTTAGGGCGCACTCGTCTTTCGTCAACGCGTCAGTGGGTGACGCTACGGCAAGGGGAGCTTGGCCGCGCCGTGTCGAACGGCGCTTGTGATACGGGCGGAATCGGTGTTTAACCGCTCCATTAAATTTGCGATTCATGCTGGAGAGATACCCATGTCCGACACCGAGCAATTCCGTCTTGAAACCCGCGATTGGCTGGAATCCAATTGCCCGCCCGAAATGCGCCAACTCGTCCGCGACGAGGGCGATGTTTATTGGGGAGGCCGCAATGCGAAGTTCAAGAACGATGCGCAAAAGGCATGGTTCGAAGCGTGTGTCGAAAAGGGCTACACCGTTCCGGCCTGGCCGAAAGAATATGGCGGCGCAGGTCTGGATGGGCCGCAATCCAAAATCCTGCGCGAAGAAATGGCCCGCATCGGCGCGCGTCCGCCGCTATCCAGCTTCGGCATCTGGATGCTTGGCCCGGCACTGTTAAAGTTCGGCACAGAAGAACAGAAAGTCCATTATCTCGGAGAAATCGCGCGCGGAGAGATCCGCTGGTGTCAGGGATACTCCGAACCGGGTTCGGGATCGGATCTGGTGTCGATGCAGACATTCGGCGAAGACAAGGGCGATCACTGGGTCGTCAACGGCCAGAAGATATGGACTTCCTACGCCGACGAAGCGGACTGGATTTTCTGCCTCGTTCGCACTGACAAGACGAACAAATATCAAGGCATCACCTTCATGCTGTTCGACATGGAATCGAAGGGCGTTTCAACCAAGCCGATCCTGCTGATCAGTGGCAACAGCCCGTTTTGTGAAACCTTCTTTGACGATGTAGAAGTACCCAAAGATCAGCACGTCGGCGAAATCAACCGCGGCTGGGACGTTGCAAAATATCTGCTCGGCCACGAACGCGAAATGATCTCGGGCGCAGGCGGCGGCGACCGGACCAGTGCCATCGGCGCGGCGATGCTGCGTCATGCCGGTGATCTGGACCCGATGCTTCGTGCCGACCTTGCCAAATTCGATGTCGAAGCGTTGGCTTATGGCGCGATGGGCGAGAAATTCCTTGACGAGATGAAGGCCGGAAAAGGCCATCCAGCGCAGCCCAACATGATGAAATATGTCGGTACCGAACTTAACAAGCGCCGCCATGAATTGATGATGGCGGCGGGCGGTTCGCGCAGTCTTGAATGGGACAGCGAAGAAACCGGCGGCGGCAAGGCATCGCGCAACTGGCTGCGGACGAAAGCCAATTCCATCGAAGGCGGCACCAGCGAAGTCATGCTGAACGTGGTTGCCAAACGCATTCTTGATCTTCCGGGGGCCTGATCCATGGCGCTTTATTATGACGACGACCAGTCGATGCTGGCTGACACCGCATCGCAGTTCATGGCCGAAGAAGGCTCCATCAAAAAACAGCTGCGCCATTGGCGCGACCGCGATTGCAAGGATGGGTTCGGCCACGAATTGTGGAAGCAGTTCGGCGAAATGGGCTTTACCGGTATGCTTGTTTCGGAAGAGGATGGCGGGCTGGGTATGGGCAATGTCGAGGCTGGCATCGTGCTCGAACAGATCGGCCGCAATCTCACCCCGTCGCCGTTTCTGACCAGTTCGGTTCTGGCTGCAACGGCGCTAGGGCAGGGTAGCAACGATCTTCGCGGACGCTATTTGCCGGGCCTGATTTCGGGCGAGCACGTGTTTGCAGTGGCGATCGACGAGGGCGCAAAACACCGCCCCGAACGGATCAAAACAAGGGCCGAGAAATCGGGCAACGGGTTCAAACTCAGCGGCCAGAAGGATTTCGTGATCCACGGTGCCAGCGCGGATATGATGATTGTCGCCGCGCGCACATCGGGCAGTGATGATGATCAAGACGGCATCACACTGTTTGCAGTACCCAAGGATGCCGCGGGGCTTTCACAGGATGCTGTTCGCCTGGTCGATAGCTCGATCGCGACCCACGCCAAATTCGACAATGTCGAGCTTGATGGTGACGCGGTGATCGGCGAAGTCGATGGCGGGCGCGAAGTGCTCAACGCGATGCTCAGCGCAGGCCGTGTCGGCGCGGCTGCCGAAAGCGTCGGTGTTTCGGCCGGTTCGATGGATATGACGGTCGATTATCTCAAACAGCGCAAGCAGTTCGGCAAGCTGATCGGCGAATTTCAGGCGCTGCAGCACCGCGCTGCGCATCTGTATTCCGAGGTTGAAATCGCGCGCGCCGCGACAATCAAGGCGCAGCAATTGCTCGATGCGGGCGCGCCCAGCGCCGAACTGATGGTTTCGGTTGCCAAGGCCAAGGCCGGCACCACGTCCAATCTTTCGGTCCGTGAAGGTGTGCAGATGCATGGCGGGATCGGTATGACCGACGAATATGACATCGGCCTGTATATGAAGCGGGACCGCGCATTGTCCGAATTCCTGGGTGATGCGAATTATCACACCGAACGCGTTGCCCGGCTTAGCGGGTATTGAGGTTTAGACAGATGATGAAACTGAATGAACTTTTCGGCCTCGAAGGCAAAATCGCGCTGGTAACTGGCGGATCGCGCGGCATCGGCAAGATGATCGTCGAAGGCCTGCTCGAAGCCGGCTGCGCGCGGGTTTATATTGTGGCGCGCAAGAAAGAACAGGTCGATGAAACCGCTGCCGAATTGGGCGACAAGGTCATCGGCTTGGTCGGCGATCTGTCGCAGATGGACGGCATCCAGCAGCTGGCAGACGACTTGGCGAGCCGCGAGGAAAAGCTGGACCTGCTGGTTAACAATGCCGGTGCGGCATGGGGTGCTCCGTTTGATGAATTTACCGAGGCCGGCTGGGACCGGACCATGGATCTCAACGTCAAGACACCGTTTTTCCTGACCCAGAAACTGCACGGCTTGCTCAAGGCGGCAGGGACGAAAGAACGACCGGCCAAAGTTTTGATGATCGCGTCGATCGACGGGATGAAGACGAACCCGTGGCCGACCTATCCCTATCAGGCGTCCAAGGCCGGCTTGATCCATCTGACGCGGCGGATGGCTGCCGAACTGATCGCCGACAATATCGTGGTGAACGGCATCGGTCCGGGCGCCTTCCCCAGCGCAATGAACCGCGCTGCGCGTGATAATAAGGAACTGGTCGAGAAGGGCATCCCCTCGCGCCGTGTCGGAGTGACCGAAGATATGGCGGCAGGCGCGATCTACCTGCTCAGCCGTGCGGGCGACTATGTGGTCGGCACCACGATCCCGATCGATGGCGGCGTGGTAAACGCCAACATCGGCGCGGGCAATTTCGTCGATCCGGCGGGATAGGGACACCATGCGGACAACGCGAAAAATCTGGACAAATACGTTCATTTCATTGGCTGCCGCCGCCATGCTGGCGGGCTGTGCGGTCACGCCAGTGGCGGAAGTTGCGAGCGCGCCCGTTGCTGCACCTGCAGCGGTGCAGCTTGTCCAGCTTCCGGCTGGCAATCGCACGGTCGACGTCAGCGTTTACCGGCCCGTTGCCAAGCCGCTTGGCGTGCTGTTCATGTCCCACGGCGGCAACAGTTCGCCGGCACGGATGCGTTCGCTGACCGATCGGTTGACGGCGGAAGGATTTGTTGTCCTTGCGCCCATGCACACGGATTCTCTCGAGGCGCCCGATGATGTCCGCACCGATCTGTTTGCGGCATTCCCTACCCGCATTGCCGATTTGCAAGCTGTGTCGGCCTATGCCGCGCAGAGTTTCCCCGATCTGCCCTATGGCGCGATTGGCTATAGTTACGGATCGCTGACATCGCTGATCGGCGTGGGGATGCTGCGTGATATGGCACAGGGCACGGTTCCTGCGCTGAAATCTGCCGTCACTTTCTCCACACCCGGTGTCATTCCGGGCATGATGGACGGCGACGCGGCCTTTACCACGATTGGCAGGCCGACGCTGCTGGTTACCGGCACGGAAGATGTCGTGCCCGATTTCGTACCCGATGGCAAAATGCATCAGGCCTATTTCGAGCGTGCACCGGCGGGGGGACGGATGATGATCGTAGTGGGGGGCGCAACCCACCGCTTCGTAGGCGGCGATGAACCGGGCTTCAGCGAAACGTGGCCGGTTGTGGTGGATTTCTTGAAAGCGACCGTGCTGGATGATGCCGCCGCCAAGATCCGGCTCGGCGCCGCAAAAAGCACCCAGCAGATCGAAATCAGCCGCCGCTGAAGGTATCTGTTCCCGCGGCCGGCAGCGCGGCACTCAGGCAAAGGCGGGAAGGGTTACACTAGTTACACCCTGTCACCCTGTGTCCGACGGGTTTTTATCCAATCTAATCATTCGGTTAGCTATTGATGTGGCTGGGTGACAGATTCCGGGGTGACGCGATAAAGCGGATTTGCGTGATTGATGATGTGAAAGAGCCGCAGCAAGACTAGCGCGGCGATGGTCTGTAGGAAACGCTGCAAAAACATGCGCCGCTGCGCCGCGGCCAGTTGTCCGTACGCCCGCGAACCGATGATACCGGCCGGAAAGCTGGACCCTTTTGCGGCTTTGCACGTTTCAATCACCCGGAGATCAAGGCATTTCTCCTTCAGGATCCTTTACCGATGACGGCCAGCGAACGACTATCTGGTGATCAGTCCACTGATTCACCGCTAACATTGGCGGACGGTTTGTCGCTGCGCCATGATGGCGATCTGGATGCAATGGGGCGCACTGCCATGCTGGAGGCCATGACCGAAGCTGTCCCTGTCGGCATTGTCATCACGGACGCGTCGGGCAAGATTATTCACGGCAATAAATGTGTCGAGGAAATGGTGCGCCATCCGGTGCTCTTTTCTAATGACGCAGATTCGTATGGCGAATGGATTTCGTACCATGCGGACGGAACCAAGGTTGCTTCGGAAGAATACCCCCTCGCCAGGATTATCAAGGGCGGCGAAGACCACGCGCAGTTGGAAGTGCATTACCAGCGCGGTGACAAGACAATGTTCTGGATGCGCATAATCGGCAAATCGGTGCGCGGTGCCGACAATAAATTGCTTGGCGCGACAGTTGCCCTGATTGATGTCGATGAAGAAATTATGCTGCGCCAGTCGCAGGAAATCCTGATTGGAGAATTGAACCACCGGGTAAAAAATGCCTTCAGCGTAACCATGGCGATCGTGCGCCGTTCATTGGGGGGAACCAATGTTTCGGCGGATGTCATGGCGGCCATCGCGGCACGCCTTCAGGCATATGCCATGGTCCATAGCCAACTGGTTGGCACAAAGTGGGGCTTCGCCAGCCTGCGGCAAGTCGCCCAGGACGTTCTTCAACCGATCGCCGGCGAGCACCTGGAGCTGGCCGGGCCGGAGGTGAAAATTTCTTCACAGACGGGTATTTCTTTATCGATGGCTTTCTATGAGCTGGTAACCAACGCGTCGAAATACGGAGCCCTGTCTGTCGAGGGCGGAAAAATCCTGCTAGGCTGGGATATCGACCGCGAAAAGTCGCCCGAGGAAGTAACCATGCGCTGGCGCGAAACCGGCGGACCGGATGTGGCAGATACGACCGCAGAAGGGTTCGGAACGTTTATCACGCAGCGTGCTGTGGCGGCGCAGACCAATGGGACCGTGACGGCGCTTTACAAACGCACGGGTCTGGAATGGACCCTGAAAATGCCACTACCTTCCAAGATGAGTTGAACAATATGCCTGACAATAAAAAAAGCATTTTGATCGTCGAAGACGAATTTTTCCTCGCCTTTCAGCTGGCCGACGATCTTGAAGATCTGGGTTACGAGATTATCGGACCCGCGCTGCATCTCAAGGATGCCCTGGTGCTGGCGAAGGAAGCCGATATCACCGCCGCTTTTCTGGACGTCAATCTGGGGCATGGGGATACGTCGCAACCGGTTGCAGAAATCTTGCGCGCCAGAGACGTGCCGTTCATTTTCGTGACCGCCTATGATCGCAAGGAAGTCACCTTCGCACTGCCGGGTGACGAAGTTCTGAAAAAGCCGATTACCAGCCGCGAAGTGCTGCAGACATTGCGCGACCGGCTGCCCGATATCGAATTGTAAATGGCGGTCAGGCCGGTTCGCGGACGCACCCGGCTTTCGACCTGAAAAACAAGCGCATGGGAAGCTCGGTCATCCCGCTGCACGGTCAAGTCATCAGCCGCGCCGCCATCGGCATCTTCGCGCTACTCCATCAACTCGCGTACAAACGGGATCAGTCCGGTCTGCCGCGTCCGTTTCATCCGTTCGGCGTGCAGGATTTCGCGCACTTTTACGAAGCATTCGTCGACATCGTCATTGATCACGACATAGTCATATTCGGCCCAGTGGCTGATTTCGCCGCGCGCACGCTGCATACGGCTGTCGATCACATCGGCGCTATCCAGCCCGCGTGTTTCCAGGCGGCTGCGCAGGGCGGCCAGATTCGGCGGCAACAGGAAGACGCTGACCGCATCCTGTTGGTCTTTCTGATACAATTGCTGGGTACCCTGCCAATCGATATCGAACAGGAAATCCTGCCCCTGTTTCAGGCCCTGGCGAATATATCCCTTGGGCGTGCCATAGCGATTATCGAAGACATGCGCCCATTCGTAAAATTCGTCTTTTTCGACCATTTCATCGAACCGCGCGTCGGACACGAAATGATAGTCCACGCCGTTTACTTCGCCTTTGCGCGGCGGGCGCGTGGTCGCAGATACTGACAGCTGGATTTCTTTATCGGCCATCAGCAATTTTTGCGACATGGTGGTTTTTCCCGCGCCCGACGGGGATGACAGGATGAACATAATCCCGCGGCGGGAAAGCGTGCTTTGGTCAGTCATATCCGCTCATGGAACAATGATCGCTTATCAATCAAGGGCCAATCACGGGCAGTGTGCGCGGACTGCGCTATTTCTTTTCCGCCATCTTGCGCAACGTCTTGTCGCCGCTGCGCCGCGCCTTGCGTTTGGACTGGCTGCGGTCAAACAGCGTTTTCACCAGCAGACCGCCGCCAACCAGCACAGCACCGGGCACCGAACGGGTGGCGATTTTGGAAACGCCATAGGATGCCAGGGTCGAAACCAGACCGCGGTTCTGGACGATATCCTTGGCCAGTTGCGGATTGAACCGGGTCCGCAAAATCCCTTTTTCCACCGCCATGCGCACCAGACGCCCACCGCTTCGCATGGCGATATCGCTCAGAATCAGATTTGTGGCAGCGTTGGGGCTGGGGCCAGGGATCGGCGCCGCGTTGCCGGGCAGCGATTCTGCGACCTGGTTCACCTTGGCCGCACCTTTTTCAGTTATGTGTTTTGCCATCTGGCATCCTTTTTAACCGGTTGATCGCTCCGGGGCGCCAGAGCGCCAAACCCGGCTAACCCTTGCGCCCGAAATCGACTGTGACAACGTTCGATCCGTCGTCAGTCTCGCCAGTTTCATCGCTGCGCTGCGGTGCGGGGCTGTCATTTTCGGCATCATCATGCGGTTCGGGCGCCATATCGGCAACGGTCGCCTGGAATTGCAGCCCGAAATCGACCGCAGGATCCACGAAAGCGGTGATTGCGGAATAGGGGATCGAAAGCAGCGAAGGCATCTGGTTGAAGCTGAGGCCCACCTGAAAGCCGTGATCATCGACGTTCAGATCCCAGAATTTGTTTTGCAGCACGATCGTCATTTCGTCGGGGAAACGTTCCGTCAGATGCTTCGGGATATCCACGCCAGCGGCGCCCGTCTTGAAAGTGATATAGAAGTGGTGATCGCCGGGAAGTTCGCTCCCGCCGCGCACGACCTCGCTCAGCACGCGGCCGACAACCGCGCGGAGGGCTTCCTGCACGATCTCGTCATAGGGGATCATGCTGTCTGGTGTATTCTCGCTCATCGCCTCGACACCTGACGCGCAGGCGCTGTATGGTCAAGCAGGAATGCGCGTTCAGCCAGCCAATTTCCGCAATCAAACGGTTGCGCGCAGCGGCCCCCTCTATATATCGGCGGCCATGCGCACAGCCATTATCAACCGGGACACGACCGAGACGAAGATCGCGGTCGAACTGAATCTGGACGGTACCGGAAAATACGACGTCAAAACCGGCATCGGCTTTCTGGATCACATGATCGAACAGTTTTCGCGCCATTCGCTGATCGATCTCAAACTGCACGTCGATGGCGATTTGCACATCGACCAGCATCACACGGTTGAAGATAGCGCATTGGCGCTGGGCGAAGCATTATCACAGGCGTTGGGCGACCGTGCGGGTATCGGGCGCTATGGCACCGCATATTCGCCGATGGATGAAACGCTGGCGCGTGTTGCGCTGGATATTTCGGGCCGGCCATATCTGGTCTGGAAGGCAGGATTTTCGCAAATGCGGCTGGGCGAGATGGATACCGAACTGATCGGGCACTGGTTCCACTCGGTCGCGCAAACTTGCGGAATAACACTGCATATCGAACTGCTTTACGGGCAGAACAACCACCACATTTGCGAAGCGATTTACAAGGGTTTCGCGCGCGCCATGCGCACTGCGGTCGAAGTCGATCCGCGCAAGGGCGGGGCAGTCCCGTCCACCAAGGGAACGCTGGGTGGCTGAAACCGTCGCGCTTGTCGATTACGGCGCGGGCAACCTTCATTCGGTTCACAACGCTCTGAAGGCGGCGGGTGCGCGCCATGTCGAAGTCACTGCCAACCCGTCGGTTGTGCGGTCGGCCGACCGTATCGTATTGCCCGGCGTCGGCTCGTTCAAGGCCTGCGCCGAAGGGCTGCGCGCGGTCGATGGCATGATCGAGGCAATGGCCGAGCGGGTCCAGGTCGGCGGGGCGCCGTTTCTGGGAATATGCGTGGGAATGCAATTGCTCGCCACGCGCGGCGTGGAACACGGTATCACCGCCGGGCTGGACTGGATCAGCGGCGAGGTGCGCCCTATCGAAATCACCGATCCGGCCATCAAGGTGCCGCATATGGGCTGGAACGATGTGGCGCCGTCTGCCCGGTCGGATACCAGTCTGATCCAGGCTGGCGAGGCCTATTTCCTGCATTCCTACCACTTTGCGCCCGCAAGCGGCGAAAATGTTGCAGCGATGACCGATCACGGCGGCGGCCTGGTTGCGGCAGTCGAACACGGTAATGTCGTCGGTGTGCAGTTTCACCCCGAGAAGAGCCAGGCGTACGGGCTGGCCCTGCTCGCGAATTTTCTGGAGTGGCGACCTTGATAGGAGTTTCGGCTTGATCGTATTTCCCGCAATCGATTTGAAAGCCGGGCAAGTCGTCAGGCTGGCCGAAGGCGATATGAACCGCGCGACGGTGTACGGCGATGATCCTGCGGCGCAGGCGCTGCTGTTTGCCGAAGCGGGCGCGGAACATCTGCATGTGGTCGATCTGGACGGATCATTTGCCGGTAGCGCGCAAAACCGCGAGGCTGTCGAAGCCATCGTCGCGGCATTTCCGGGCCATGTCCAGCTGGGCGGCGGCATCCGCACCCGCGCCGATGTCGAAGGGTGGTTCGATGCTGGCGTATCGCGCATCGTGATCGGCACCGCGGCATTGAAGGACCCCCGGTTCGTCAAGGATGTCGCGCGCGAGTTCGAAGGCGGGATTGTCGTCGCGGTCGATGCGCGCGACGGGATGGTTGCAACCGACGGCTGGGCCGAAGTGTCCGACGTGCGGATCGAGGATATGGCGCGCCGGTTCGAAGATGCGGGGGTTGCCAGCCTGCTGTTCACCGATATCGGCCGCGACGGTATGCTAAAGGGCTGCAATATCGATGCGACGGTTGAACTGGCGCGGCAGACCAGCCTGCCGGTGATCGCCAGCGGCGGAGTGAAAGGTCTGGATGATATCCACCTGCTGTCCGTTCATGCGGTGGAAGGGATCGAGGGCGTGATTACTGGGCGGGCGCTGTACGACGGACGGCTGGATTTAGCGGCGGCGTTGGCAATGGCCGCGCGGGCGGTGGATACGCGAACGTGAGGGCGTTTTTCCTGATTGTGCCTTGCTTGTGGGCGGCGGTCGGCTGGCGCCATGTCGGTTTCGCCCAAGGGCTGTCTATCGGCCTCTTGTCGTTTATTTTTGCCAGCGCAGCCTATCTGTTTGCCCATCGCTTCGCCTTGCCGGCGAAACAATACATTGCAGCATTTTCAGGCTTCATCGGCCCGCTGCTGTTCGCGCTGGTCCAAAGCTCGGTCAGCAAGCCGGATTGCGAACGCGAGGAATGCACGACCATTACGGTCAGTGTACCGCCGGGCGCACAATGACCGTTCGCATCCGCGTCATCCCGTGTCTCGACGTTGCCGATGGCCGCGTGGTGAAGGGCGTCAATTTCGTCGATCTGGTCGATGCGGGCGATCCGGTGGAACAGGCGCGTGCCTATGATGCAGCCGGCGCCGACGAGCTGTGTTTTCTCGACATTTCCGCCACGCATGAAGGGCGCGGGACGTTGCTTGATATCGTCAGCCGGACAGCGGCGGTCTGTTTCATGCCGTTGACAGTGGGCGGCGGTGTGCGTTCGGCGGACGATGCGCGCGCGCTGCTGCTCGCGGGGGCAGACAAGGTCGCGGTGAATTCCGCCGCAGTCGCACGCCCCGAACTGGTGGCCGAAATCGCGGCGAGGTTCGGCAGCCAGTGCGTTGTCGCCTCAATCGATGCGCGCAAGGTCGGCGATCACTGGGAAATCTTTACCCATGGCGGCCGCAAGCCCACCGGCATCGATGCTGCCGAATATGCCGAAAAAGTTGCCCGGTTGGGGGCGGGCGAATTGCTTGTCACGTCGATGGACGGGGACGGCACGCAGGCGGGTTACGACCTGCAATTGACCCGCACCATTGCTGACCGGGTTTCGATACCTGTCGTCGCAAGCGGGGGGGTGGGAACGCTCGACCATTTGGTGGCGGGTGTAAAACAGGGCCATGCCAGCGCCGTGCTGGCCGCCTCCATCTTCCATTTCGGGACCTATTCCATCGCGCAGGCGCATGAGGCATTGCGCGCTGCCGGGCTGCCTGCGCGCGGTTGACCGGCAGTATCAAAACGGGACAGCCCGGGTTAACGCGATATCGCACTGCAGCATTCGGGTGCAGCGGTTTTCGCGATGACAATCGGGGCAACATTATCGGCGGTTCTGACCCGCGTTCCGGAATTTGCCGCTGTGCAGATTCCCGAGCCAAGCAATCTTGCGCTGTTCGCGATTGGCGTTGCCGGGGTGCTGGCCGGCCGCAAACTTGCCAGGAAACCGGGCGAAGCTGACAAGTTGAAATAGCGGGATTGACCCCGCATCAGCGCCATACCATGACGATGGGTATGGATATTTTCACCAAACTGGAAACCACGATCCGATCCCGCCGCGAGGCCGGGGCGGACGACAGCTATGTCGCGCGGCTCAATGCGGGCGGCCTACCCCTTATCGCGCGCAAGTTGGGCGAAGAAGCAACCGAAGCCGTTGTTGCGGCTTTGTCCGGATCAGACGCGGAACTGACCGGCGAGGCTGCCGATGTGCTGTTTCATCTGCTCGTCCTGCTCGATAACAGGGGGATTGGCCTGGCCGATGTGATGCACGAGCTGGAACGCCGCGAGGGGACGTCGGGGATCACCGAAAAGCAATCGAGGAGTAACTGATGCCAATCGATCCGGCGAAGCCTTATGATGACCAGAACCTGTTTGCGAAAATTCTGCGCGGGGAAATACCCTCCACCAGGATTTACGAGGATGACTGGGCCTATGCCTTTCCGGACATCAACCCGCAGGCAAAACTGCATGTGCTGGTGATCCCGAAAGGCAGATATGTCAGCTGGGACGATTTTTCAGCTACCGCCTCTGCCGAAGAAATCGCCGGGTTCATCCGCGCGGTGGGCACTGTTGCGCGGCAACATGATCTGGTTGAACCGGGTTACCGATTGCTGGCCAATATCGGCGCACATGGCGGGCAGGAAGTGCCGCATCTGCATGTCCACCTGTTCGGCGGGCAGCATCTTGGACCGATGATCGCGCGGTAATCGCAGAATAAGGGCGGTTCGCCGCGCGCACCGGCAAATGGCCGCTTGCCCTGCGACTCGCGCACAACTAACCACTCGCGCTCGATGGATACACCGCTTCAACCGCATTCGGGCCGGCTGGCCGGGCCGCTGCACACCTTTGCTGTGCGCGCCTATTACGAGGATACCGATCTGTCGGGCGTGGTCTATCATGCAAATTATCTGCGCTGGTTCGAACGCGCGCGGTCCGATCTTCTGCGCTTGCTGGATATCGACCAGCGTCGCGCGGTGGAACAGGGCGCAGGTGCCTATGCGGTGGCCGATCTGCAAATCCGCTATTTACGTCCGGCCAAGCTGGATGATGCTGTGCTGATCGAAACGCGCTGCACCGCACTGGGTGCGGCAAGCTGCAAAATGTACCAGCGCGCATTGCGCGATGGCGAATTATTGTCCGATGCCCATCTGCGCGTCGGCTTCGTGGCCCCTGACGGGCGCCCGCGCCGCCAGCCAGCCGCCTGGCGCGACGCCTTTGAAACAGTTCTCTCGCAAGAAAGCTCGTGATGACCAATTTACTAATGATGGCAGCGGCAGCGGATGCCCCGACCCGGCTCAATCCGCTTCAGCTGTTTCTCGATGCCGACATTGTGGTGCAGGCGGTGATGGCCGGACTGTTGCTGGCCAGCGTCTGGGTGTGGATGATTATCGTATCCTTCAGCCTGCGGATTGGCGGCGTGAAGCGCGCAAATGGCAAGTTCGAAGGCACATTCTGGAAATCCGACAATCTCGACGTTCTCATGAAAGACGCGGGCGCAAAAGATACCGCCTCGGGCCGCGTTGCCGCTGCGGGGATTGCCGAATGGCGCCGATCGACCAAGGTCACAACAATCGACCGCGACGGAACGCGCCAGCGGCTGGCATCCGCGATGGAAAGTCAGGTTGCAACCGAAGCGGACGATCTGGCGGAACGGCTGAACTTTCTGGCCACGGTTGGCTCGGTTGCCCCGTTTATCGGGCTTTTCGGCACGGTGTGGGGCATCATGAACAGTTTCTTCCAGATCGGGGTGCAGCAAAACAGTTCGCTCGCGGTGGTCGCACCGGGGATTTCGGAAGCGCTGTTTGCCACCGCAATCGGCCTGTTTGCCGCGATACCCGCCGTGATTGCCTACAATCGGTTCAGCCATTCGGTAAACGCGCTGGAATCGCGGATGCAACGTTTTGCCGACCGGTTCCATGC
The DNA here is from genome assembly GCF_037154015.1 of Altererythrobacter aquiaggeris. Taxonomy (NCBI): domain Bacteria; kingdom Pseudomonadati; phylum Pseudomonadota; class Alphaproteobacteria; order Sphingomonadales; family Erythrobacteraceae; genus Aestuarierythrobacter; species Aestuarierythrobacter aquiaggeris. The sequence goes on along the minus strand of NZ_JBANRL010000001.1, from coordinate 2,198,944 downwards.
CAGCCTTAGCCGCGAGCTGGAGGCCGATTGATGGCGATGGGGCTGGCCGGTTCGGGCAGACGCGCGGCGCGCCGTTCACGCCGCGCTCCGATGGCGGAAATCAACGTGACACCGTTTGTCGATGTCATGCTGGTGCTGCTGATCATTTTCATGGTTACCGCGCCGCTGCTGGCCGCGGGTGTACCGGTCGAATTGCCGGACAGCCGCGCCAATGCGCTGGACCAGACGCTGGACCAGATCACGATCGCCATCGACCGCGAGGGGTATATCTATATCGGCGATGATGCCGTCCCTGTCGGCGGACTGCCCCAGCGGCTTGAATCGCTCCAGACCGGTAGCGGACAGCAGCCTGTCATCACACTCAGGGCCGACCGCGCGCTCGATTACGGGCGGGTTATGGCGGTGATGGGAGAGCTGAACCGGTCGGGTTTCAATTCGATTTCGCTGGTCACCAACGGTTCAGTCAATGTCCCATAGCTCGGGTTGATCATGGCAAGTGTCACCCTCCAGCGCGACGAGCGCATCGGCCTTGGCATTGCGGTCGTGCTGCATGGTGCGCTGATCGCGGTCATGCTGGTGCAGCCTGCCAAGCGCGATGCTGCCGAGGTACCCGAACGGATGACCGTCAGCCTTGCTACCGAAGTCGGTCTGGAAGCGACCGCACCTGTTCCGGTGGCGCAAAGCCGTGCCGCGGTCGCGCCTGTGCTGGCGGATGATCCGGCGCCTGTTACCGAACCCGAACCGCAGCAAGCTCCAGCTCCGAAGCAAGTAACGCCCCCGAAACAAGTGGCGCCGCCGAAACAAGTGACGGCCCCGCCGCAGCGATCGGTTGCTGTGGATCGGCCGGTGCCAAGACCGGCACCGCGCCAGACTGCGGCACCCAGGCGTGAAGCCGCAGCTCCGCGCCGGACAACTGCGCCATCGCCGCGTCAGGCAGCTGCGCCAAAACAGGCCGGCGGCAGCCGCATCGGGGCCGATTTTCTTCCCGGTGCGGGAAGCAGCAGCACAAGCACCGAAACACGCGCGCCCGCGGCGAAATTCGGCGTGACCGAGCAGGCCGCGCTGCGTCAGGCGCTTGCCCGGCAGCTGCGGCCTCATTGGCGTTCCCCGCAGGGTGTCGATGTCGATCAACTGGTGACTTTGCTGAGCTGGGACCTCAATCCCGATGGCAGCTTGAACGGGCGCCCGCGGGTTGCTTCGCAATCGGGTATCAACGCTTCGAACAAGGCGCAGGCGGCTGTCCATGCCGAAAATGCCATCAAAGCGGTGCAGCTGGCCGCGCCGTTCAATCTGCCCGACCAATATTATGATGAATGGAAACGTATCCGTAACTGGCGTTTCGACAGGAGGTCTTGAGCCGTGAAATATGTGATTGCCCTGGTTGCCTGCCTATTGGCCGCGCCGCTCTCCGCGCAGGATCTCGGTGCGCCGCCGCCCGTCGGCGGCGAGGTTGAAACTATCGAGGAGGAGGGCGGTCTTTCGGGTAGCGTCACCGATGAAAGCGACTGGCAGGACCTGTCCATCGCGATCCCGGGGTTTGCCACTGACCGCAACCAGCCGACTGCGGCCAGCAGCGGCGGTTCGCTGGCGCTGGGCAAGGAACTGGCCCGCGTCATCACGGCCGATCTGCAAAACAACGGGTTGTTCCGTCCCACCGGACCTGACGCCTTGCCGCAGCCGGGCTTTTCGCAAATCACCGCACCGGCCTTTCCGGTGTGGTCGGGCCGCAGCGCCGAAATGCTGGTGCACGGCTATGTCAAGGTCGGCGGGGATGGGCGGCTGACTGTGGGCTGTTATCTTTATGACGTGGCGCTGCAGGATGAACTGGCGCGCGCCGGATGGGTTGTACCGCCATCCGACTGGCGCCGTGCCGCACACAAATGCGCTGATTTGGTCTATTCGCGGCTTACCGGCGAAAGCCCGTTCTTCGACAGCCGTATTGCCTATATTGCCGAAACCGGGCCCAAGGACAAGCGGACCAAACGGCTTGCCATTATGGACAGTGACGGGGCCAACCACCGATTTATCACCACCGGCCGTTCTACCGCGCTTACCCCGCGTTATTCGCCCGATTACCGCCAGCTTCTCTATCTCAGCTATGTTGACGGCAATCCGCGGATCTACGTCTATGATATCGGCAGCGGACAGCAGCGGGTTATCACCCAGGGCACCAATCCGACCTTCGCCCCGCGCTGGTCGCCTGACGGAAAATCGATCCTTTATTCGATGGCAGTGGGCGGCAATACCGACATTTACCGCGTATCGGCGCAAGGCGGCGCCAGCACGCGGCTGACCAATACGCCGGGCATCGATATCGGCGGATCCTTTTCGCCCGATGGCCGCAAAATCGTGTTTGAAAGCGATCGTTCCGGCAGTCAGCAAGTCTATGTCATGAACGCCGACGGTTCGGGCCAGAAGCGCCTGACATTCTTTGGCGGACGCGCGGCGACTCCCGAATGGAGCCCGCGCGGCGACCAGATCGCCTTTACGCATATCACCGGCGATTTCCGCGTTGCAGTGATGAGCCCCGAAGGCAGCGGCCGGCGGTATCTGACCGATAGCTGGCAGGATGAAGCCCCGACATGGTCGCCAAACGGACGAATCGTGCAATTCTTCCGGACAGAACGAAATACAGGACGGACATCCTTGTGGCAGGTTGATCTGACGGGCGACAACGAGCGCCGCCTGCCAACTCCGGTTGATGCATCTGATCCTGCATGGGGGCCGGTTCTGCCGTAGGGGCATTTTGTAAAATGAATTCGGCCAAGGGGGCCGGGATTTTCAGGAGACGATTATGAAACGTATCGTTGTTATTTCGGCACTGTCTGCAGCTTCGCTGGCGCTGGGTGCGTGTTCCAAGAAAGCGCCGGCCGAACTGCCGCCGCCGCCGGTTGATAATACCGCGGACGCCGCGCAGACCACTTCGACAAATCCGCTCGGCCCGGTGCCGGGAACGCAGGCCCATTTCAGGCAGGCAGTCAACGGTCAGAACGTGATCTATTTCGACACTGACCAGTATAATGTGGACAGCGTTGACGCGGCGGCGCTGCAGACACAGGCGCAATATCTGCTGCAATATGCCAATGTAAATGCAACGATCGAAGGCCATACTGACGAGCGCGGCACACGCGATTACAACCTCGCGCTGGGTGAACGCCGGGCAAATTCAGCCAAGAATTATCTGGTGGGTCTGGGTGTTCCGGCAGCGCGGCTGCGGACAGTCAGCTACGGCAAGGAAAGCCCGGTGGCGACGGGATCCGATCCCGCCGCATGGGCGCAAAACCGACGTGCCGCGACAATTGTGATCGAGTGACTTAGTCCAGCGTAATGAAATGGGGGGCGCTGGCCATGGCCGGCGCCCCATCCGCCCGCAAATTTTGATCAGCGGGCGATGAAGCCGGCGCAAGAACGAGTGCAGCGGCCATCAGAAATGTTGAAATAACAGCTGAAACAGTCAGTTGTTTGCTCATTACACGCTCCATCGCAGATCATCAGGTTACAAACCCTTCGTTTTGTGCAATGCAGCATCAAAGGTTAAGTTCCCGTTGCGAAGAAAAACCTTTCCTCCGCTGGAAACCCAACGCGCACTGTTCTAAAGGGTGCGCAACACAAGGAATATCACGGTAATGGTTGGCGCACGGCGTTCGGATAATTGGGGCTTCCCGCGTTGGCGCAGCTATGATGCTGGCCGAGAGGCTGCGACCGTGCGCCTGTGCGACCGCCATAATTGCGAAGAAAAAGGCGATTGTCCCGCGCCGAAATCTCCCAGCAGCCCGGAACGCTGGCATTTTTGCCAGAAGCACGCGGCCGAATATAACAAGGGCTGGGATTACTTCGAAGGGCTGGACAAGGAAGAAGCCGCCGCGCGCCAGAAAACCGAACAATCCGAAAATGCGGGTTACAGCGAGGCGGCGCATTACGGCTGGATGGGATCGGGCGATGGCAGCCGCAGCGATGATGAAATGCGCGCGCTGGAATTGCTGGGGCTGGATTCCGATGCCGAGTTCGACGCGGTGAAGAAATCATTCCGCACCAGAGCCAAGGCCGTTCATCCCGATGTCAAACCCGGCGATGTCGATGCTGCGCTCGAATTCCAGAAAATCCAGCTCGCCTATGAAATATTGAAACAGTCGGAAGAGCGGCGCGTCTGGAAGGGTTAGCGCCCGGTCTGCCTCACCGGGCGGGCACCTTAAAGAACCGCAGCGCCGATTGGCGTCAGACCTTGTCCAGCGCTTGCCGGAAATCGGCGATCAGATCGTCTGCATCCTCGATCCCGATCGATATCCGCACAAGATTGTCCGTAATGCCCAGCGCTGCCTTGCGTTCGTCAGGCACGGAAATATGCGTCATAGCGGCAGGATGGCTGGCAAGCGTTTCTGTACCGCCAAGGCTGACAGCCAGTTTGGCAATCCGCAGCGCATCCAGAAAACGGAAGCTTTCCTTCTCGCCGCCTTTGATGAAGACCGAAAAAGTGCTGCCCGCGCCCTTGCAGTGACGGTCATAGATATCCTGCTGGCGCGCATCGCCGATCATGCCGAGATAACCCAGCCCTTCGACCTTGGGATGCGCTTTCAGGAACGCGCACACCTTGGCTGCATTTTCGCCCGCGCGGGTCATCCGCAGTTCGACTGTTTCAAGCGAGCGCAGCAGCATCCATGCCGTATTGGGATCGCAGATTCCGCCCATGGTGTTGCGTAATGCGCGGACGGGATCCATCAGGCTTTTGGGGCCGGCAATGCTGCCCGCGACCAGATCGGAATGACCGCCGACATATTTGGTGAGCGAATAAACCACCACATCTGCCCCGTGATCCAGCGGTCGCTGCCACAGCGGACCCAGAAATGTGTTGTCGATAGCGATGGGCGCGCCGTCCGCGCCCAGCACTGCATCGCGGGCCTCCTTCACGGCTTCGATATCGACCAGCGCATTGGTCGGGTTGGCCGGGCTTTCGAGATAGACCAGCGCGACCTTGCCGCCGTTTTCGGCCGCCTGCGCTTTGGCTTTTTCAAGTACCGCGTCCAGTTCTTCGCGAGTCGCGCCAGCGTGGAAATCGACATAGGTCACGCCGTATTTCGACATGATCCTGGATACGAAACCCTCTGTCGCCGCATACAGCGGGCCGGAATGGACGATCACGTCGCCCGCACTGCAATAGGCGAGCATCATGATCGTGATTGCGGTCATCCCGCTGGAGAAGACGAGCGCATCCTCCGCCCCGTCCCAGATCGCGAGACGGTCTTCCAGAATCTCCTGATTGGGACCGTTGAAGCGCGAATAGACAAGACCTTCGACATCGCCTTTGCGTTTTCCGGTCAACCCTTCGAAATGGTGTTTTCCCGCCTGCGCGTTTTCAAACGCAAATGTGCTGGTCAGAAAAATCGGAGCCTTGAGCGATCCCTCGGACAGAACCGGGTCATAACCATAGCCCATCATCAGGGTTGACGGTTTCAGCTCGCGGCCACCGATGGTGGTGACAGCCTGTTTGGGCTTGCGGCGGGGCGTTGGCGTGTCAACTTCATCGGGCATGGGAATGGCTTCCTAATCAAATGCTCCCAGGAAGGCAGGAGCTTTCGGGGCATGGCAGCCAGGGTTCCTAACCTCCGCAGGAACGCGTCTCTGCCGGACGCCTTGATAGTCAGCGCTGATTATCGTTACGTCTGCAACAATTCAACAAGCGGTCACCGATTTATCCAGCGATAGCCGCAACACCCCAGACCATCGCCACGATCAGGAATATCCCCGCAATATCGAGGATCAGGCCGGCCCCGACCATCCGCGGCAGAGCGATCCGGCCGGTTGACCACGCAATGGCGTTGGGACCCGTGCCCGCGGGCAACATGAAGCCCCAGCTGGCGGCAAGTGCGGCGGGCATGGCGAGCAGAACCGGATCGACCCCCATTGCCACCGTCAGGCTGGCGACCACGGGTATGATCGCGCTGGCTGTGGCGACATTGCTGGCGAACTCGGTGATAAGGACAACCATCGCCACCAGCGCCAGGGCGACGATAATCAGCGGCACTGCGGATAGTGGAAGCAAAGCGTTACCCAGCCATTCGGCAAGCCCCGAGGCGCCCATTCCGGCCGCCAGCGCCAGTCCGCCGCCAAACATCATGATCACGCCCCACGGTGCGCGGTCGGCTTCGTTCCATGTCAGCATCGGCCGCCCCGTTCCGTCGGGCAGCAGGAACAGCGCGATACCCGCCGCAATGGCAATGGTGCCATCGGTGAGCGAGCCTGCGGGCAGATATGCTTTCAGCAACGGCGCAGTCATCCACAGCAGGAAAGTGATCGCGATCAGCGGGATCAGCCGGCGTTCGGGCGCGGTCAAGGCGGTGTGCGTATCAATCGCTGCTCTGGCTGCCTCCACATCGAAGGGATGCGCGGCAACTTTTTGCACACGGGCGATGATAAAGGCGGCAACCGGAACGCCGACTATGACAATCGGCAGGCCGAATGCCGTCCATTGTGCAAAACTGATCCTGAGGCCGATCATGCTGTCCAGCAGTGCCACGGCGATACCATTGGTGGGGGAACCCACGATTGTACCCAGGCCGCCAATCGATGCGGCAAACGCGATGCCCATCGGCAATGCCCCTGCGAGCCCGTCCTTCGACAGCCCCGTTTGCCCAGCCGCTTTGCCAGTTGAGGACGGATCGCCAAGCCCACCGCCAGCCAGCACCGCCAGCGCCATCGGCATCATGATGAGCGCTGTGGAGGTGTTGGAAATCAGCATCGAAAGCAGCGCCGCCGCAATCATGAAGGCGAGAAGCAGCCGCGACGGCCCGCCGCCGCTTCCGACCGATTTGAGGATTGCCAGCGATAGCCGCCGGTGCAGTCCGGTCCGTTCGATAGCCAGTGCGATAAACGCACCGCCCAGGATAAGAAACAGGATGGGTTCATAATAGGCGCTGGCGGTCGCTTTGGCATCAAGTACCCCGGCAAAGGGCAACACCAGAAACGGCATCAGCGCAGTCGCCGTGAGCGGGATAGCTTCGGTCATCCACCACGACGCCATCAGCACCACCAGCCCTGCGACAATCCACGCCTCGCGCGCCATACCCGCAGGAGCGGACAAGAAAATGGTCGCCATCAGCGCAAAGGCGCCGATGATGAGGCCGATACGTTGCGCTGTCATAATGCTCCCGGCGGTTATCATGCCGGTCATGGCGTGATTAAGGCCAGCAAGCAACCGGCCGGCATGAATATTCCGCCCGCCATTTGTTCAGAGGAAGGACAGGCTGATTTATGCAGGAAATGACCATGAAAAAATTTCTTTCGATTGCTGCCTGTTCGGCTTTGCTTTTTGCCGCGCCGATTGCTGCCGTGCCTCGCGATGCGAACGGCCCGTCAGCGTCTGAATGGTCAATTGGTCCGATAATTCGCGGCCGCAACTATTCACTCGGCATGCCCCAGACAATGCAAGAGCGCGATGACAATCCGACGTTTGTATTTCCGGGGCCGCGTGTCCAGAACGGCCACGTACACTATGTCACTACGCCGGTGCGTTCTTTGAATGGCGCGCGCGGGATGACGCTGCGATACCGGGTCGAAGCCGATCGGGGCGTCCGGTTCATTCCGCAGGAGCAACCACAGGAGCAGGCAACGCTATCGCTATATTTCCAGCGTGGCGGTGATCGCTGGACAGTCAAAACGCCGCATCACCGGTGGTACTCTCCCCATAACAGGTTGATGCCGCTCACACCGGGCGTGCACAGGTTGAATATCTCGTTTGACGAGCCGTGGATTGCTATGACGGGCGGTAATAATCGCGAGCTACCCGGCCAATTTGCTGCTGCATTGAGAGATGCCGACAATGTGGGTTTTGTGTTCGGGTCATCGTCTGCCCGGGGCCACGGCGTTTATGCCACCGGCGGGGCCCGGTTTACGGTATTGGATTTTGAAATTTACTGATCCGCGGCAGTTACGAAAAAGGGCGCACCTTGCAGTGCGCCCTCCCGGCTATTGTCTGGCTATTGCCAGCCTATTTAGGCGATAGCACCATCAGCATCTGGCGGCCTTCCAGGCGCGGGAATGCTTCGATCTTGGCAACTTCGGCGGTATCGTCCTGAACCCGTTTCAGCAGGTTCATGCCAAGTTCCTGATGCGCCATTTCGCGCCCGCGGAAACGAAGCGTAATTTTTACCTTGTCGCCGTTATCGATGAATTTGAAGACATTGCGCATTTTCACATCGTAGTCATGGACATCGATGTTGGGGCGCATTTTGACTTCCTTGATGTCCTGCGTTTTCTGCGTCTTGCGCGCGGCATTCGCTTTTTTCTGCGCTTCGAAGCGATATTTGCCGACGTCGAGGAACTTGCAAACCGGCGGATCCGCGCCGGGCGACACTTCGACCAGGTCGAGGCCGTGTTCGGCCGCCTGTTCGATCGCTTCGCGCGTGAACATCACACCGATATTTTCGCCTTCATGGTCGATTACACGGACCTTGTCGACGTTGATCATTTCGTTGAATCGTGGCCCGCTTTTAACGGGGGGCGCCATACTGCGCCGAGGTGGACGAGCTATAGTAAATGTCTCCTGTTTAATGACTTCGCAGCTTACTTAGTGACTAATGCCCGTTCACGCAAAGGTCTTGCGAAGGAAATTCTCTAGGCCGCCTTGCGCCACAGCGGGATTTGCACAAGCTGGCCGCCAGCGGGCATCACCGCATCAATCCGGCTGGCAGGCTGCAAGGCCTTCAAAATCGCCGGATCGGCCGCATCCATGCCGCCGGTCAGCGCGCCAAATGCGGGTAATATCATACGGCTAGACGTTTCGGGGCCAGCCTCGTTCGTGCTGATTACAGCACACGGCCTGCGGATATGCCGGCCGCGCAATGCCACCACATAGCGCGGATGATAATGGCCTGAAAGTTCCGGCAAGGTTTCGCCGGGCTGCGCTCTGTGACGCAGAATCATCCCGCCGATGGGCAATTCATCCACCACCGTGCCGCCCGATTGCGCTTCCATCCGCGAATCGTGATTGCCCGTGATCCATACCCAGTCCACCGCCCGCGTAAGCGCGTCGAGCATACCGGCGGCATGGGGTTCCAGCCTCTGCGTGCCCGCACTGTCGTGGAAGTTGTCGCCCAGCGTTATGACCCGCTTGGCGCCCGTTTCGCGGATCGCTGCGGCAACCCGCTCCAACGTTTCGCGGCTGTCGTATGGCGGCAACATTTGCCCCGACTTTGCATACCAGCTGGCTTTTTCAAGATGCAGATCGGCGACCAGCAACGCCTGCTCGCGCGGCCAGTACACTGCGCGCCCGGTGGTGAGGACCAATTCCTGATGTGCGAACGAAAGGGGAACCATCGGCTTCACTTGCCGGAGCGTTTCGAGTTTGGCAAGAGTGGCGTCGATGAACGAACAAGCAAACCATACCGCCGCCGCCAGAGAATGGTTCGAAAGCCTGAGGACACGCATTTGCGATGCCTTCGAGGCGATCGAGCGCGAAGCCGGCAGCGATGCGGCGTTCGATTTCACGCCGTGGGAGCGCGAAGAAGCGGGAAATTCCGATCCCGGCGGCGGTGTTCAGGGATTGATGAAGGGCAAGGTTTTTGAAAAAGTCGGGGTGAATGTTTCGACGGTGCGTGGAAACTTCGCGCCTGAATTTGCCGCATCGGTAAATGGCGCCAGCGCGCAGCAGCCATCGTTCACGGCAACGGGTATCAGTCTGGTGGCGCATATGGCCAATCCGCACGTGCCCGCCGTGCACATGAATACGCGGTTTCTGACCACTGGAAAGGCGTGGTTCGGCGGCGGGGCAGATCTCAATCCGCCGATCCCCTACGAACAGGATACGGCGGATTTTCATGCCGCATTTCGCGCCGCCTGTGCAGGTCATAATCCGACCTATTATGAACGGTTCAGAAAATGGGCCGACGAATATTTCTATATCCCCCACCGCCAGTGCCACCGGGGAGTGGGCGGGATATTTTACGATCATCTGGAAAGCGAAGATACACCTGCGTTCGAGCGTAATCTGGCCTTCACACGCGATGTGGGTGAAACATTCCTGGATATTTATCCGCAGCTGGTGAGACGGCGGATGGGCGCAGAATTCACGCCGCAGGACAAACTGCAGCAGCTGGAATGGCGCGGCCGCTATGCCGAGTTCAATCTGGTCTATGACCGCGGCACGTTGTTCGGACTGAAAACGGGCGGAAATATCGACGCGATCTTGATGAGCCTGCCTCCCGAAGCGGTCTGGACCTGATTTTTGGCACCGGTGGACCGCTGGGGCGTTCAACTCAAATAGCCTGAATCCTGGAGAATCCCATGCAACGCTTTGTCGCCGCCGCCGCTATTTTGCTCGCCACCACCGCCTGTTCGGCAATCAACCAGGAAGTGGCAGCTCCGCGCGCGGCGATGATCGCGCCCATTCTGACCAGCGCCGATGCGCTGGATAGTTCAACCTACGCCCGGCCGCAGATCGCACGTGTGACACATGTGGCGCTTGATCTGGCGCTCGATTTTTCCGCCAGGCGCGTTGGCGGCACCGCTGAACTTGATATCATAGCCGCGGCTGGCGCGGCGCAAATCATCCTGGACAGCAACGGTCTGGAAATCGCGCGGGTTACCGATGCGCAGGGCGCTGATCTTCCGTTCAAACTGGGCGCAGCCAGCGACGACGGGGAAAAAGGTGCGCCTCTGGTCATCGAGATGGGCGACAGCCGCAAAATCCGTATCCAGTATATGGCCCCCGCGGGCGCGGAAGCGTTGCAGTGGCTAAGTCCTGAACAAACCGCAGGCGGCGTCCATCCGTTTCTGTTCAGCCAAGGCCAGGCGATCCTCAACCGCAGCTGGATCCCGACACAGGACAGCCCCGGTATCCGTCAAACCTGGGAAGCACGCATTACCGCGCCAAAACCGCTCGATGTCGTGATGTCTGGCATCCAGCAGGGCGATCCACAGGATTTGGGCGATGGCCGCCGCAGTTTCCGGTTTGTAATGGATAAACCGGTCGCGCCTTATCTGATCGCGATTGCAGCGGGCGATATCGATTTCAAGGCGCTTGGCCCGCGCACCGGCGTGTGGGCGGAACCGGCGGTGCTGGACCGCGCAGCCTATGAAGTCGCTGATACCGAAAGAATGGTCGAAGTTGCCGAAGAACTTTACGGGCCCTATCGCTGGGGCCGCTATGACATGATCGTATTGCCGCCGGCATTTCCTTACGGCGGGATGGAAAATCCCGTGATGACCTTTCTGACGCCCACGTTCATCGCTGGCGACCGCAGTTTGACCGGGCTGGTGGCGCACGAACTGGCGCATAGCTGGTCGGGCAATCTTGTAACCAATGCCGTGTGGGGAGACGGTTGGCTGAACGAAGGTGTGACATCCTATTTCGAAAACCGGATTGTCGAGGAAGTTTACGGCAGCCAGCGCGCCAGACAAGAGGTGGCGCTCGACTATACAGCCATAACCGAAACGCTGGCGGAAGTCGGCGCCGATGCCCCCGGCACTGCGCTGCATCATCCAGACGGGACCGAAAGCGCGGGTAGCGCAATCGTGTATAACAAGGGTGCCGCATTCCTGCGAACACTGGAAAACGAGGTTGGCCGCGATCGGCTGGATGCATGGCTGCGGCAATGGTTCGACAAGCATGCTTTCCAGCCTGCCACGTCGGCAATGGTGCTGCAGGACCTACAAGCCAATCTGGCCGCCGACGCAGCCGAAGCGGAGCGGTTGAAGCTGCGCGAGTGGATTTATGCGCCCGGACTCCCGGCCAACATCGCCAAACCCGATCCAGCGGCATTTGCGGCGGTGGATCTGGCATCGCAGGCATATTCCGGTTCGCGCAAGCTGGACGCGGCAGCCTTCGCAGGCTGGACATCTGCCGAGCGTCAGCGATTTCTGCAAAGCCTGCCCGATACGCTGAATGCAGGCGAACTGGCAGAGCTGGATAAAAGACTGGGCCTGTCGGCATCAAGCAATAACGAGGAACTGTTCCTCTGGCTGAATCTCGCGCTGGCAAACCGGTATGAGCCTGCGGTTGAATCGGCAGAGGAATTTCTCGCTACGGTAGGGCGCGCGAAGTTCGTCAGGCCGCTGTTCGGCACACTTGTGAAACAGGGCGCCTGGGGGCGCGAAATTGCCCGGCGCATTTATACCAAAACCCGCCCGACCTATCATTCGGTCACCCAGCGCGGGGTTGATGCTGTGATGAAATAGGCCGAATTAAACCGCGCTGCGTTGATTTGCATTGCATTAAGGGTGCGAATCCCCGCATCATCCGCGCATGCTGCGCCAATATGAACTAGTTGAACGGGTCCTGGCCTATGACCCCGATGCCGACGCGGCATTGCTCAACCGTGCCTATGTTTACACAGTGCAGAAACATGGCTCGCAGAAACGGGCCAGCGGCGATCCCTATTTCAGCCATCCGGTAGAGGTTGCCGGGCTGATGACCGATCTGAGGCTGGATCAGGAAACCATTTGCACAGCCTTGCTCCACGACACGGTCGAAGACACGCTGGCCACGATCGAGGATATCGAGGAAAATTTCGGTCCTGATGTGGCGCGGCTGGTCGACGGCGTGACCAAACTTTCCAAAATCGAGGCAATGCCCGATAACGAGCGGGCGGCGGAGAATTTGCGCAAATTCCTGCTGGCCATGAGCGAGGATTTGCGCGTGCTGCTGGTCAAGCTGGCTGACCGGCTGCACAATATGCGCACGCTCCATTTCATAAAAGACCCTGACAAGCGCCGCCGGATTGCGCGCGAAACAATGGATATATATGCCCCGCTTGCCGAACGGGTCGGGATGTATGAATATATGCGCGAGATGCAGTTGCTCGCCTTCGAGCAACTGGAGCCCGAAGCGTATAACACGATCACAAACCGGCTGGAGCAAATCCGCGAAAGCGATGGCGGCCAGGTCGATGCGATTGCGCTCGCTATCAAGCAGGCGCTGGCCGAAGCAGGGCTGAAAGTGGAAGTTTCCGGGCGCGAGAAACATCCGTTTTCAATCTGGAACAAAATGGCGGAACGCCATGTCAGTTTCGAGCAGATCACCGACATCATGGCGTTTCGCGTCATCACCGATAATGATGCTGATTGTTACCGTGCCATGGGCGTGCTCCATACGACGTGGCAGATGATCCCCGGCAGGTTCAAGGATTATATCTCCACGCCCAAAAACAATGGCTATCGCAGCCTGCACACGACGCTGATCTTCGAAAATTCGATGCGGATGGAGGTGCAAATCCGCACCCGCGATATGCACCGGCTGAATGAATTCGGCCTGGCTGCGCACTGGTCCTACAAGCAAAAGGACCAGCCCGACGGCGCGGTCGGCTGGCTGCGTGATCTGATCGAGATCGTGGATGCCAGCCATGATGCCGAAGAATTGCTCGAACATACCAAACTGGCGATTTATCAGGACCGTATTTTCGCCTTCACCCCGAAGGGTTCGCTGTTTCAGCTCCCGAAAGGATCCAGCCCGGTCGATTTTGCCTTTGCAGTCCATACCGATCTGGGCGCGCAGACCGTGGGGGCAAAGATCAATGGCCGGCATATGCCGCTGCGCACGCAGCTGGGTAATGGTGATGTCGTTGAAATAATAAAGGGCAAAACGGCGGAGCCGCAGCTTTCCTGGCTCAGCTTTGTCGTGACCGGCAAGGCGCGCGCCGCCATCCGCCGTTCGGTACGCCAGAAGGAACGCGAAGAAACCGCAGCCATCGGGCGCAAGCTGTTTGATGAAATCGCGACCCGGCTGCCGGTAAAGATCGGCCGGAAAGCGATGCGCGAAGCCTTGAAGCGGTTGGAAATGGACGAGGAAACGGACCTGATGGAGGCCATTGGTGCGGCGCGGCTGGGCGACCGCGAGGTTATGGAAGCATTGGTGCCCGGCAGTTCGGCCGATTTGAGCGATGAGGATTTCTGGTCCAACCAGGAACGTGCGATTTCGATCAAGGGGCTGACCCCGGGAATGGCTTTCGAACTGGCCGAATGCTGCCACCCCGTCCCCGGCGACCGGATCGTTGGCCTGCGCGAGAGGGGGAAACGGGTGGAAGTGCACGCGATCGATTGTCTCGAGCTGGTCAACGGAGTGGACAAGGATTGGCTGGATCTAAGCTGGGGCGAACGTACGACCGGCGCTGTCGGACGGCTTAGTATCGAGCTGTACAACCGTCCCGGCACGCTGGCCGACATGACGGGCATCTTTGCCGAAAACAAGGTCAATATCATCCGGATCGAGATGACCCAGCGCGAGGATCCGTTCGGTACCTATGTCGTCGATGTCGAGGTGCATGATCTTGCCCATCTTACCCGTGTGCTAAGCGCATTGCGCGCGAGCGATTCGGTGGCCGACGCCGAGCGGATGTGATGGCGCAGATTACGGGGATTGATCACGTCCAGTTGGCAATGCCCATTGGGGGCGAGAGCCGCGCCCGTGAGTTCTACGAAGGCGTGTTGGGACTACGGGAAATTCCCAAACCGCAATCACTCGCCGCGCGGGGTGGCTGCTGGTTCGCTGGCGGATCGGCGCATATCCATCTGGGCGTTGAAGACGCATTCCAACCGGCCTGTAAAGCGCATCCGGCGCTGCTGGTGGATGATCTGGAAGCAATGGTTGCGCGGCTGCAAGATGCTGAAATCACCTTTACACAAGGTCGGCCGCTGGAAGGCTACGACCGGGGCGATATTGCCGATCCCTTCGGTAACCGCATCGAACTGATGCAGCGACTTTAAGGCTCCAGCTTCAGGGTGAACCTATCACCCTCGGCAATATCCGATACTGCCATCATGAAAGCCCGGTTCGCGGTCGCCGCGCCTGTCTATCTCACCGTTAAAACGCGATCTTTCGCGGGTCACCCGCTGATTCTTATCCGCTGTCTTTCACGCGCCGGACGGGCACCTGGATGTTGCAAAGGTCGGACCCGCCTGCAGCCATCTGGTAAAAGCCGTCGCTGCGATTCTGCCTGACATTGACGTAGTCGCGCCAGCGCGATGTATCGGTTTTCAGATATTCGAATTGCGGCTGGGCTTCTGCGGCCAAACCGGAAGCCAGCCTTGCCCACTGGATAGGTGTTCGTTTGTTGTCATCGGCATAAACACCCGCGCCGCCCTTGCCGCGGGGCAGGGCGGAAAGATGCTCGATCCCTTCGATCACGCGGCCGACGACTGCAATATTGCGATCAAGCTGGCGCGGTGCCTGACCGATTACCGCATAAAGTTCAGCCCCGGTTCCGGTGTTCGGTGTCAAATCGCGCGCGACCCCCACAGAGGCGTAACAATGGACCGGCCATTGGTGCGAGCCGTCACCCGCAATCGGCCATCCGTTCAGAAAACCCGCGTACCGGGCATAATTATCGCAGGTATAAGGCCGCCCGGAGGACGGATTCTGGCAAGGGTCGGGCAGCGCGGCGACCGCGCCCAACTGGTGGACGTACTCGCTCTCGGGCACCACTTTGATGCCCTCAGGCAGCGGTTTGGCAAGAGCTTCGTCATCTTCGCCGTCGCCCCATTGCGTCACCCAGTTGTCCACCACGCGGTAAACGCTGGTGCCGTCCCAGAAATGCGTATTTGCCAGCAGGCGGATGTTGTCCACCCAGCCTTGCGAGAACGGCGCAGGCATCAACTGGATAACCACCTCGCGCCGGTTACCCTCGGCATCATCCGCAAGCCGCATTACCAGCAGATCGCTGGCGGGAATTGTCGCCCATTGATCCGGCGTGGCAGCCTCGATTACAGAGTTCGGCGTCGGCCGCTCGTCAGCCTCCTGCGCGGCAGCAGGAACGGCTAAAGCCAGGCCGAGCGACGCGGCGATCATCATGTGTGTTTTCATAAGCGGGACACTGCCACGGTATTCCGCCTTGCGAAAGCCATAGCGCGCCGCTAGAGGCGCTGCTTCGCCCGAAACGGCGATGCGGAGACGTGGCAGAGTGGTCGATCGCGCTCGCTTGGAAAGCGTGTATAGGGCAACCTATCGAGGGTTCGAATCCCTCCGTCTCCGCCATTCAACCAGCGTGGCGGATTGATCAGCGCGCCGCCGCGGCTAGGCCGGTACGCCAGCACGTCCCTCTCAATTCGGGTAGATTCGGCGGTCGGGCAGAAATTTGCGGCGGCCGGCGCATTGTTCAGCGGGTGCTTTGACGGACCAGAAGTTTGACCGGGATGCGCGGCGAAGGCGGCTGCTCGCCTTCTACCAGGGCCCTGATCCGGGCCACCAGCGCAATGCCTGCCTGCGTAAGATCCGGCGCCAGTGTCGTCAGCGGCGGGTGGCTGAAACGCGCTGCGTAAATGCCATCAAACCCGATGACCCCGATTTCGTCTGGCACCTTTTTTCCTGCGGTATCCAAAGCTTCCAATACGCCCAGGGCTATCGCATCGCAGGCTGCAAAAATGGCGTCCACCGGCTGATCCCCCGCGAGCAAGGTCTGCACCCCGCGCCGGCCCTGTTCTTCCCTGTCGAGAGCGGCGCTGATCGGATGAAGCACGGGGTTCAGCCCGGCCTCCGTCATCGCAGCACAATAGCCGTCATATCGCTCGAGAAACTGGCGCTGGGGGGAATCGGTGGCGCCGAGGCACACGATGTTGCGATAGCCTGATGCGATCAGATGCCGGACGGCCTGCCTCGCGCCATCGGCATTGTCCGAGCGAACCCATTGCATATCGTCGAACGGTGATCCCCAGCAGGCAATCCGTTCGTTGGATTCGCCCAGTTTGCGAAAATGCTGCCAGCCTTCGCGGTTGTCGGTCGTTCCGATAACTATCACCCCGTCAGCTTGCCGGCGTTCGAAATAATGGCCGTGAAAAGCTTCTTTCTGGAAGGAGACAAGCGTATCGTATCCCGCTTCCGAAGCGGCTGAACAAATGCTGCCGAGCAGCGAATAATGAAACGGGTTCACTTCCTTTTCCGGCACGCCAGCGCGGCCGATCACGACCACGGCGATTACGCCCACTTTGCTGCTGCGAAGCCGTGAGCCCAAAATATCGACCTGGTATTCCAGCTTTTCGGCGGCTGCGATAACCCTGGCCCTGGTCGGTTCGCTGATCTGGCCGGGATTGCTGAAGGTGCGCGAGACGGTTGACTGGCTTACACCCGCCAATTCCGCCACATCAATTGCAGTCGGGCGCCGTTTCGGGCTGATAGTTGTATCGTAAGGCATTAAGCCGATCCCCCTGCCAATGGCGCGCGGACCGCCGGTTGCGCGCCCGATTCCCGGCCTTGTTAGCCATGGATAGCAGGCGTAACACAAGTGTCACATGACGCGCCCACTATCCGCCAAGCCAGTTTCTCACATGGACGATATGACCACAATTGATCAAGCCAACGATCCGGGTGATACAATTGCACCGGGCGGCCGTTACTTTAACCGCGAACTCAGCTGGCTGTCGTTCAACGACCGCGTGCTGGAAGAAGCCAGCAATCCCAATTACCCCCTGCTGGAACGCCTGCGTTTCCTGTCCATTTCGGGTAGCAATCTTGACGAGTTTCTAATGATCCGCGTTGCCGGGCTGGCCGGGCAGGTCCGGCGCGGCATCACGAACATGTCGATTGATGGACGCACGCCGACTCAGCAACTGGCGGATGTGCGTGAACGGGTGATCCAGTTGGAAGAACGGCAGCAACAAATTCTTGTCGAACTGAAGCAGATGCTGGCTGACGCGCAAATCCATCTGGCGAACGAGGAATATATCGATGCCGAGGCGCATCAATGGTTGAAGATATATTTCAAGGATCACATCATGCCGGTGCTCACACCGCAGGCGATCGATCCGGCGCATCCGTTTCCTTTTGTCGCGAACGAAGGATTGGGACTGTTGTTCAATATCGCGCGCAAGGGTGATGGCAGCCAGTTGGTCGAAATGGTTTTGATACCCAACGCGATCCCGCGATTTGTGCGGATACCCGGCGATGCGGCCATCTATGTTTCGATAGAATCCATCATCCGGCGGTTCGCGAAAAAGCTGTTTCCCGGCTTCAGGGTTGACGGCGACGGCCTGTTTCGCGTGCTACGCGACAGTGATATCGAGGTTGAGGAAGAAGCGGAAGATCTGGTCAGATATTTCCGCACGGCCATCCAGCGGCGCAGACGCGGGCGTGTGATATTGCTCGAACTGGAAAAGGATTTCGATGCCGATGCGGAGCAATTGCTGCGCGACAATCTGGGTCTAGACAATGCGATGGTCGCCAAAAGCCGCGGGATGCTGGGTATCGGCGGGTTGGAGGGGCTGACCCACGAAGATCGCCCGGATCTGAAATTCGCACCCTATTCCCCGCGGTATCCCGAGCGTATTCTCGAACATGACGGCGATTGCTTTGCCGCGATCCGCGAAAAGGATCTGATCGTCCATCACCCTTATGAAAGTTTCGAAGTGGTGGTCGATTTTATCCGGCAAGCGGCGGTGGATCCCGCCGTTATTTCGATCAAGCAGACGCTGTACCGTGCGGGCAACCAGTCGCCGGTCGTGGCCGCGTTGATCGTCGCCGCCGAGGAGGGAAAATCGGTTACCGCCGTGGTCGAGCTGAAAGCCCGCTTCGATGAAGAACAGAACCTGCACTGGGCCAGCGAACTGGAACGCGCCGGAGTCCAGGTTATTTACGGTTTCGTCGATTGGAAAACACACGCCAAAGTTTCGATGGTGGTTCGTCAGGAAGACGGCGGCTACCGGACCTACTGCCATTTCGGCACGGGCAATTATCATCCCGACACGGCAAAAATCTACACTGACCTGAGCTATTTTACCGCCAACGCAAAACTGGGCCGCGACGCGGCAAAACTGTTCAACTTCGTAACCGGTTATGTCGAACCGCGCAGCACCGAAGTCCTGACCATCAGCCCCATCGGCCTGCGCGAAAAATTGTATGAGCATATCGATCGCGAAATCGAAAACGCCGCGGCCGGCAAGCCCGCGGCAATCTGGGCAAAGATGAACGCCATTACCGACGAACACATGATCGAACGCCTGTACGAGGCAAGCGGCGCCGGAGTGGAAATCACCCTCGTGATACGCGGTATTTGTTGCCTGAAGCCGGGCGTTGCCGGACTGTCCGAGAATATCACCGTAAAATCGGTCATTGGCCGGTTTCTGGAACATGGCCGGATCTGGGCATTTGCGGGCGGGAAAGCTTTGCCGAGCGAACAGGCCAAGGTCTATATCTCCAGCGCGGATGCCATGTCGCGTAATCTGGACCGGCGGGTCGAGACACTTGTGCCGATCCGTAACAAAACGGTGCATGATCAGGTTTTGCAGCAAGTGCTGCTGGCCAACCTGCTCGATACGGAGCAAAGCTGGCTGCTCGACGGAAACGGAGACTATCATCGGGCCGTTCCGGAAGATGACATTGTACCATTTAATCTGCACGAGTATTTCATGCAAAATCCGTCATTATCGGGCCGCGGCGCGGCGCTTACATCTGGCGGGGTTCCCGAACTGACGCTGCGGCGGGGCATCCCCGCGCGCGAAAAAATCAAGGTGAGCGGCGGACCGGATGCCGCGTAGTCAGCGCCGGCAGCCAGGACGCGCGTTAAGCGGTATAGTCGATATCGGGTCCAACACCGTCAGGCTGGTAATTTATGACGGGGCGCAAAGAACGCCATCGATATTCCTGAATGAAAAAATCACCGCGCAGCTGGGCCGCGAACTTGCGGATACGGGACGGATTCCCGACACCGCTTCGAAGGCAGCGCTTGCAGGCCTTGGCCGATACGCATTGTTGCTGGCCGATCTGGGCGTCGAAGACGTGCAGGTTGCCGCGACCGCCGCTGCGCGCGAGGCAAGCAATGGGTCCGAATTTCTCGCGGAAGTCCGAAAGTTGGGTTTCGAACCCCGATTGCTGAGCGGTGACGATGAAGCACGCGCATCCGCCATGGGCGTTATTGGCGCATTTCCGGGCGCGAGGGGCATGGTGGCCGATATCGGCGGCGGAAGTCTCGAACTCGCCTGGATTGAAAATGGCAGCGTCAGCAATTGCACCAGTTTGCCGCTTGGTACGCTTCGGCTTCCCGCGCTCGCCGATAAAGGCAAGGCAGAATTCAAGGCCGCCATCAGGACGGCGTTGGAAAACTCGGGCTGGGGGGTGCCGCGCAGCGAGCCGCTGTATCTCGTTGGCGGCACGTGGCGCGCCTTGGCGACTTATGTGCTGCATCATAACAACCTGCCGCTTAGCGATCCGCATGGTGTCGCCGTAGCCTATGACGATGCAGTCAAGCTGGCCAAACAGCTGACCACCATCGATGCCGAAGAATTTGCCGGTGTGCCCGGGCTTTCGGCAATCCGCGCCGAAGCATTGCCCAATGCAGCGCAGCTGATGCGGGTTATGCTGAAGGTGCTGCAGCCCAGCGAACTGATAGTTTCCGCATGGGGACTGCGCGAGGGGCTGCTGCTCCAGCGGCTTGACGATACAGCCCGGTCGCATGATCCGCTGTCCGCTGGTGTCACCGAATTCTGCCAGAATTACGATGTCGATCCTTCCCGTTCTGCCATGATGGCCGGTTGGTGCATCGGTGCGGTGGAGCCGGGAAGCACTGCCGGCGGCCGTGAACGGTTGGCGGCGACAATGCTGTCGGTTGCACTATCGCGTGTCGAGCCGAACCTGCGGCATCGCACGGCGATGGAATGGGGGCTCGATAAACGCTGGATCGGGCTTGATCCGCGAGGGCGGGCGCTGCTGGCGAGCGCATTGCTCGGCAGCTGCGGCACGGCCGTGTGGCCAAAGGAACTGGAGCGTCTTGCAAGCCGCGATGAGTTGGGCGGGGCGGCCGCATGGGGTCTGGCCAACCGGCTATGCCGCCGGCTGGGCGCCGGGTCGCGCATGTCGCTGATGAGCAGCCATCTTTCCCGCGAAGGCAAAACTCTTACATTGCAGATAGAACAGGGCCGCGCCGCGCTCGTTGGCGAAAATACACAAAAGGATCTTGCTGCACTGGCGGATTTTCTGGGTCTGGAAACACGCATTCAAGTGGTGGAGGAAATCCGCCGCCGACAGTAATTCACGCGCACCGTCTGGACCGGGATTTGATTAGTCCATATCCTGCAGGATCAGAACGCCGCAAACCTTTTTGAAACGGAACCATGAAATGCCTGAATTCAAAACAGATCGCCGGATTTTCATGAAAGCCACAGGATCGGCCTTTGCAGCCTTGCTGGCGAGCGGATGTATGGCGCGCGGCAATATGGGCAATCCGGCCGCGGCTGCCCGGTCTTACGGCGATCTCGTGCCGGACCCTGCCGGCGTTCTCGATCTGCCAAAGGGTTTTTCCTACCGTGTCGTCTCACGCCTGGGTGATGCGATGACCGATGGCGGCACAGTTCCCGACAAGGCCGACGGTATGGGCTGCTTCAGGCTACCCGGCGGAAAGCTGGCCCTGGTCCGCAATCATGAGCTTGTACCCGGCGATAGCGCGGGGACCGAATTGACGCGCGGATATGGCAAGCTGCCTGACGGAACATTCCTGCCAGGCGGGACGACAACGCTTGTTCTTGATGCACGCACGCTGGCTGTCGAGAAGCAATTCAGATCGATGGCCGGGACAATGAGGAATTGTTCTGGCGGGGTAACCCCGTGGGGCACCTGGCTGACTTGCGAAGAGCCGGGTTCGCGCGGTCTGGAAGCCTTGCCCGCTCATGGTTACGTATTTGAAATTCCTGCCGCCGCCAAAACCATGTCGCAGCCCAGGCCGCTAACGGCGATGGGCCGGTTCAATCACGAGGCGGCAGCCGTGGATCCGGCAACCGGAATTGTATATTTGACGGAAGATCAGGGCGACAGTCTGTTTTACCGCTTCATTCCCTCCGTACCGGGCGAGCTGGACAAAGGCGGCGTGTTGCAAGCCCTCGCGGTCGAAGGGGGCATCACCGACAGCCGCAACAAGGAAAACGTGACTTTCGCGCGCGATAGCAAACACAATGTTCGGTGGATCACACTGGATAATGTCGAAAGCCCGAACGATGATTTGCGAAAGCGCGGGGCCGCACTGGGCGCGACATTATTCGCGCGCGGCGAAGGCCTGCATTATGGTGACGGCGAACTGTATTTCTGCTGCACATCGGGCGGCGCAGCAGGTCTGGGCCAGATATTCCGGCTGGTCCCGGGGCATAACGGCGGCGCTGACCGCATCCATCTGTTTTTCGAAAGCACCGATCCCGAACAGTTCAATTATGGCGATAATCTATGTGTGGCGCCCAATGGCCATCTGGTTATATGTGAGGACCAGTACACCGACGTGGTCGATAACCATCTTCGCGGATTGACGCCGCAGGGCGAAGTCTATCCTCTGGCGAAGCTGCACAAACAGACCGAACTTGCCGGTGCCTGCTTCTCGCCTGATGGCAAGACGATGTTCGTCAATATTTACAGCCCGACGATGACCGTCGCGATCAAGGGGCCATGGATCGGCTGACTGGCCGTGATTTGCGGTTTGCCGGGTAATCTTGCTGGCATCCATCCGCCCGGTTAGGGCTTGCACGTTACAATCTTCGGGAAGTCGTTATGGCAGGTGTGTGGTTTGATGAACTGGAAGTTGGCCGGGTATTCCACCACGCCATCAGGCGCACAGTCACCGAAACCGACAATGTCATGTTTTCGGCGCTTACGCACAATCCCGCGCAGCTGCATCTCGATGCCGAATATATGAAAGGCACCGATTTCGGCCAGATTATCGTGAATTCGACCTTTACGTTGGGGCTGATGGTCGGCGTGTCGGTGGGCGACACGACGCTGGGCACTGCCGTTGCGAATTTGGGGTGGGACGAGGTGCGCTTTCCGGCCCCGGTATTTATCGGTGATACCTTGCGGATCGAAACCGAGGTTCTGGATTTGCGAGCAAGCAAATCGCGGCCCAATGCCGGCATCGTGACTTATGCCCACCGTGCGTTTAACCAGAACGATATTCTGGTCGGCAGTTGCAAACGCAGCGGGCTGCAACTCAGGAGGCCTGCAGCATGACCCCGCTTCGCTCGCTGATGTTCATTCCCGGCGATAGCGTGAAAAAACTGGCCAAAGCCGATACGTGCGGCGCCGATGCGGTTATTCTCGATCTCGAGGATGCGGTTGCGGAAGACAACAAACCCGCCGCGCGCATGCTGGTTGGAAAGTTTCTGCAAGACCGGCCAAAAGCCGGGCGCAAGATGCAGATCTGGGTGCGCGTAAATCCGCTCGGCACCGGACTGACGCTTGATGATCTGGTCGCGGTGATCGGCCATGAACCTGACGGTATCATGCAGCCCAAAACCGACGGACCCGCCGATGTCGAGCAATTGTCGCATTATATCGATGCTCTGGAAGTGCAGTCCGGAATTGATCGTGGGAAAATAAAGATCATTCCTGTCGCCACAGAAACGGCGATCGCCCCGTTCAGTCTGGGGGAATTTGCCTATGCCGGGCTGGAACGGCTGGCCGGTCTGACTTGGGGGGCGGAAGATCTGGCTGCCGCGGTTGGCGGGCAGGGCAACCGGATGCCGGATGGTTCATGGATGTACACCTATCAGATGGTCCGGGCTCAGGTCTTGCTTGCCGCGCATGCCGCAGGCGTGCCGGCAATCGACACTCTTTTTGCCGATTTCCGCGACGAGGAAGGCTTGCGAGCGGAAAGCAGGCTTGGCCGCGCGGAAGGGTTCTCCGGAAGATTGGTTATTCATCCCGCGCAGGTCGTGCCGGTCAATGAAAGCTTCTCTCCTTCAAAGGACGAGGTGGCGATGGCGCGCAAAATTGTCGCTGCTTTCGAAGCGCAGCCCGGCACCGGAGCCATCGGCATCGACGGCAAGATGTATGACATTCCGCATCTCAAAAGCGCGCGGACGACAATCGTGCTGCACGAGGCATCGCAGGCCTAACGCGCCGATTTGGCAAATGGCGAAAAGTTCGTGTCCGTGTCGAAAATCTCCACGCCTTCGCGGCGCTTGAGCCAGCCTACCACGGCGTAAGTCAGCGGCGTCAGCAGCACTTCCCATGAGGTTTTCAGTGCCCACTGCGTCAGCGCCAGTGTCACGACCAGCTGTGTCGTCCATCCCTCCGCTCCCAGGAATGCGAGCGGATAGAACAGGGCACTGTCAACGCCCTGTCCGACAATGGTGGAGCCGATCGTCCTGCTCCACAATGCCTTGCCGCGGGTCCAGACTTTCATGCGCGCCAGCACATAGGAATTGACGAACTCGCCAGCCCAGAACGCGATAATCGATGCGCCGACTATCCGCGGCACTTGGCCGAACACTGCCTCGTAGGCCGCCTGATTTCCCCAATTGTCTGCTGGCGGCATGGCAACCACCGCCCAGGCCATGAACGCCATGAACACCAGCGCTGAAAAACCCGCCCAGATGCAGCGGCGAGCATAGGGATAGCCGTACACTTCGGTGAGTATGTCCCCGATAATATAGCTTATCGGGAAAAACAGCAGGCCGGCACCGAATGCCACGTGGCCGAAATACGGGATATCGATGGCAGCAGCCTTGCCGGCACCGATCACGTTGGAAAGCAGCAGGATAGTGACAAATGCTGCCATGACGAAATCGAAGTAGCGAAAATTGCGCCGTTCTGCTGCGGCCGCTTCGGCTTGATCGGGGGTGTTATCCATCAATCGCCACTACCGATGATTTGCGCGCTGCGCAAACCGCGCTATGGGGCGCTTGGCGTGCGCCCGTAGCTCATCTGGATAGAGCGCGAGACTTCTAATCTTGAGGTAGCAGGTTCGAGTCCTGCCGGGCGCACCAATTATCCCCGCAGAACGCTTTCCAGCGGTTCGCTGGTGATCGGATAACCCAGGCCTTCGGGTATCTGCAGCTGGCGGTCATCTCCCTCGCCGGTGATGAAGGGGATCACCGTCTCTACCGGGATGGCGCGGCACTGCGCCTCTGCCGCCGCAAAATCATCGAATAAAGCAAGCCGTTCCAGGTTCCTGCGGGTCGGGAAGATGATCCCGATGTCACCCTTTGCGCTCATTTCGAGTGCCTGCTGTGCACTGGCCCAGAACAATTTTGAGTTTTCGGTTTCATCGACCGCAATATCGACCGCACCGGTGCCCAGATCGGCGAGGTAAAACCGGGTGTCGAAGACCCGCGACAGCTTCTCGTTCTTGGGATACCACCGGGCAAACGGTACAATGGCTGCCTCGTCGATTTGCCAATCGAACTGCGCTAGCACCGGCGCAAGCGATCCCGCCTCCAGAAGCATCTTGCGCGCATCGACCGCGATTGCAGCGTTCACATCCCCTTTCACGCCGATGACGAGACCGGTTTCTTCCAGCGTCTCGCGGATGGCAGCGATCCGGTGAGCCAATTCATCGATCGGCACGGCGCTTTCCATTGCGGCTGCAAGCTCATAGTCCTCGGCATCGACCCGCCCGCCGGGAAATACCGCAGCACCGGCTGCGAAAGCCATTTTGCGCGAACGTATCACCATCAACAATTCTGGCGGTCCGCCCGCACCCGCGTGGCGGAATATCACGACTGTCGCAGCGGGTATCGCAAGCGCGCGGTCGGGTTTTTCAGATTTGTCCATATGCGCCCTGTTTGCGGACAGAACCGGCACTTGCCAAGGGTCGATCCGAAATGTCGGAAAATTTTACACTTACTTAAAGTTCCGGCCGCGACCTGACCAGTAGAGGGACAGATTTCAGCCGTTTGTTAAAACTGGCACGCACTGTGCATAGTTACACGTATCTGGTCTTCGAATGAGGTGGGCCTATCCAAATACCCCTGGTGTCCCCAGGCCCCATCTCCCCGAAAAGAAAAGGCCCACCTTGTCCCGGTGGGCCTTTTTTATGTCTGGTGTTTTTTCTGCCGCAACGGGATCGCGGCTGAACCTACTCTGCTTTCGCGACATTTTTCTCGTCGAGCAATTGCTGAAGCTCGCCTGCTTCGTGCATTTCCATCATGATGTCGCTGCCGCCCACGAACTCGCCCTTTACGTAGAGTTGCGGGATCGTCGGCCAATCGGAGAATGTTTTGATACCCTGCCGGATTTCCTGATCCTGCAAAACATCGACGCTTTCAAAAGCAACCCCGCAATGATCAAGAATTGCTGTCGCCTTGTTTGAAAAACCACATTGCGGAAACAGCGGTGTGCCTTTCATAAACAGCACGACGTCGGCGCCGGAAACGATTTTGGAAATTCGGTCATTTATATCGGACATGGTATTGGCCTTGGAAGCGATTTCTTATGCAGCGGAAGTGGGGACGGCGGTGGTCAGTTGCAAGGCGTGCAGCACGCCCCCCATCCGCCCGTCCAGCGCCTGATAAACCATTTTATGTTGCTGAACGCGGGTCTTGCCGGCGAAAGCTGCCGATGTGACGCGCGCGGCCCAGTGATCACCGTCACCGGCCAGATCGGTCATTTCGACATTTGCATCGGGAATGGCCGTTTTTATCATTTCTTCTATTTCGGTGCCTGACATCGGCATGAAATCAGACCCCGCCCATCAGCTGGCGGCGCGCTTCGACGTTTTTTTCTTCCAGAGCGGCGCGCACGCCTGCCTCGTCCACATCGACACCTGCAGCGGTGAGATCGCCCAGCAATTTGCGAATGACGTCTTCGTCGCCGGCCTCTTCAAAATCAGCCTGGACGACGGCCTTGGCATAGGCGT
Organism: Altererythrobacter aquiaggeris; assembly: GCF_037154015.1. Lineage (NCBI taxonomy): Bacteria > Pseudomonadati > Pseudomonadota > Alphaproteobacteria > Sphingomonadales > Erythrobacteraceae > Aestuarierythrobacter > Aestuarierythrobacter aquiaggeris. The sequence continues at coordinate 2,172,419 of NZ_JBANRL010000001.1, read as the reverse complement.
CGGTTTCTTCCTCGGTCAGGCCCATTTTTTCGGACGCCCAGTGGCCTAACAATTTGTTGCGGCGGGCGGCGACGCGGAATTCCATTTCTTCGTCGCGGGCGTATTTGGCTTCTTCGCCTTTCTGGCGATCACTGAAATCGGTCATTTCTGGCTCCTGATATACTGGTTCGAGGCACGGCTCGGACGGGCCTATGCACAGATCATGCGTCCATTGTTACCACAAGTTTGCCGATAGCTTCACGATTTGCGAGTTTTGCTATCGCCTCGCCGCCGCGTTCCAGCGGAAAAGTCTCCGAAATCATCGGATTGATCTTTCCGGCTTTCAGCAAATCGAACAGTTCGGCGATGTTGGCGGCGTTCTTTGCTGGCTCGCGCGCAGCAAATGCACCCCAGAATACACCCGCGATATCGCAGCTTTTCAGCAAAGTGAGGTTCAGCGGCATTCTGGCAATTCCGGCGGGGAAGCCGACCACAAGGAAGCGCCCTTCCCAAGCTATCGAACGCAAGGCAGGTTCCGAATAATCGCCGCCGACCACGTCATAGATGATATTCGCGCCTTCTGCGCCGCAAGCTGCCTTGAACTGGTTTGCAACGGCCTTTGATGTGTCTTTATCAAACGGAGCGCGCGGGTAGATGACAATTTCGTCAGCGCCGACCTGGCGGCATACCTCGGCCTTTTCCTCGCTGGACACTGCGGCGACAACGCGTGCGCCATATGCCTTCCCGAGCTCGATAGCCGACAGACCGATACCGCCAGCCGCGCCAAGGACCAGCAGCGTATCGCCTTCCTTGATACGGCCGCGATCCTTCAGCCCGTGTATGTTGGTGCCATATGTCAGCATGATGCTGGCCGCCGTTTCGAAGGACACGCCCTCCGGTACCCTGAAAAGCACCCTCGCGTTCACTACGACCTTTTCGGACAATCCGCCCGATCCGATGCCGGCAAGCACCCTGTCGCCGACATTCCAGCCTGTGACTTCTTCACCCAGCGCTTCGATGACGCCGGAAATTTCGCCGCCGGGTGCGAAGGGGCGGGGCGGCTTCATCTGGTACATATCGCGGATAATCAACGTGTCGGGGAAGTTGATCGCGCACGCTTTGACCGCCACAAGAACTTCGCCTTTGCCCGGCGCGGGGGCGTCGATCTCGTCAAGCTTCAGAGTTTCCGGTCCGCCAGTTTCGTGGCTTCTGAGGGCTTTCATGCGATCTCTCCGTGTAAATTCGTATTACCTTTGGCCAGCCACGGCATTTGCGCGGCCCCCCGGGCTTCGTATTTGGCGATTGCATCCTCGCGTGCCATTGTCAGGCCGACTTCGTCGAGGCCTTGCAGCAGGCAAGTCTTGCGAAACGGGTCGATTTCAAAACTGAAACGGTCCTGAAATCCAGTCGTCACAATCTGGCGCTCCAGATCGATCGCAATCGGGTCGTTTACAGCAACTTCCAGCAGCCGGTTGACCTGGTCCTGTGGCAGCGCGACGGTCAGAATGCCGTTCTTGAAAGCATTGCCTGCAAAAATATCCGAGAACGAGGGTGCGATCACGGCGCGAATTCCCATATCCAGCAGCGCCCATGCGGCATGTTCACGGCTTGATCCGCAGCCGAAATTATCCCCGGCGATCAATATCGGCGCGCCGGCGAATTCAGCACGATCGAAGATGTTGTCGGGATCGGCGCGCAATGTTTCGAACGCGCCTTCGCCCAAACCGCTGCGCGTGACGGTTTTCAGCCAGCGGGCGGGAATGATCAGATCGGTGTCGATATTTTTGCGCCCCAGCGGGATCGCCCGTCCTTCGACCTCGACCAGACTTTCCACTAGTCCGTTTCCGGCTTCTGTTTTGGCGCGGTCGAGGTTTTTGGCGGCTCTTTCTTTTCCTTGCGCCGGCTGGCGTAAAGAACAGCTGCTGCGATTGCCGCGGAACCGATGGCGCCTGCGATAGTGGCTTTGCCGCCCATGCTACCTGGAGTGCGTTTTGTCATAATGTTTAGATGCTACGCGATAGGCGGACTGACAAGTGGTTTAGCCGATTTATTCGGCAAGGTTCAGTGTTCGAACGTCCGTCAGATGGCCCATAACCGCTGCGGCTGCTGCCATTGCGGGGCTGACCAGATGGGTCCGCGAGCCGGGCCCTTGGCGACCGACGAAGTTGCGGTTGCTGGTCGAAGCACAACGTTCGCCCGCCGGAACCTTGTCGGGGTTCATCCCCAGACAGGCGGAACAACCCGGTTCGCGCCATTCGAGCCCCGCATCGGTAAAGATCTTGTCGAGCCCCTCCGCCTCGGCCTGCCGCTTCACCAGACCCGATCCGGGCACGACGATCGCCCATTTCACGGTGCTCGACTTGTGGCGCCCCCTAAGCACTGCCGCCGCAGCTCGTAAATCTTCGATCCGGCTATTCGTGCAACTGCCGATAAAAACGTTCTCGACCGCAATACCCAACAGGTGTTGCCGCGGTGTCAGCCCCATATATTCCAGACTGGCGCGCACCGCATCCTGTTTGGATGGATCGCTGAAGTCTTCGGGAGCCGGGACTTGCCCGCCGATGGGGGCAACGTCTTCGGGGCTGGTACCCCACGTCACAGTCGGTTCGACGGTGGCTGCATCAATGATAACGCTTTTGTCGAAAATAGCGCCTGCGTCGGTGTGCAAGGTCTTCCACCATGCAATCGCCTTGTCCCAATCGCTGCCCGCGGGAGCCATCGGGCGTCCCTTGAGATAGGTGAAAACCGTGTCGTCTGGGGCGATCAGCCCGGCGCGTGCGCCCGCTTCGATCGACATGTTGCAAACCGTCAGCCGGCCTTCAAGGCTCATCCTTTCGAACACCTCACCGCGGTATTCGATTACATGGCCCGTGCCGCCGGCAGTTCCGATAACGCCGATGATATGCAGCACCAGATCCTTGGGTGTAATGCCGGGGCCAAGCAGGCCTTCGACCCGGACTTCCATGTTTTTCGACCGGGTCAGCAGCAAGGTCTGTGTGGCAAGGACATGCTCGACTTCGCTGGTGCCGATACCGAAGGCCAGCGCACCCAGCCCGCCATGCGAGGCAGTATGGCTATCGCCGCAAACGATGGTTGACCCGGGCAGCGAAAATCCTTGTTCAGGACCGATGACATGGACGATCCCCTGCTCTGCAGCGGCTGCATCGATATAGCGGATACCGAATGCCGGCGCGTTGGCTTCCAATGCTTCCAACTGGGCAGCGCTTTGCGCGTCGGCGATCGGCACTTTGAGCCCTTGCGGATCAAGCCGCGGGGTGGTCGGTAAATTGTGATCTGGCACGGCCAGCGTAAGGTCCGGCCGCCGCACCTTCCTGCCGCTGACACGCAAGGCTTCGAACGCCTGCGGGCTGGTAACTTCATGGACCAGATGCCGGTCGATGTAGATCAGGCTTGTGCCGTCATCCCTGCGTTCCACCACATGGGCGTCCCAGATCTTCTCGTACAGAGTGCGCGGTTTGCTTGCCATTAGCCAAGGTTAGCGGCGGACAGGGCACCGAAGCAAGAAAACTCGCCAAATAGAAATTCTTGTCATGGAAGCGAAAGACTTTGTGGTGTAACTTACAGCCATGTCAGCAACACCTTATCGATTCCCGATCAAAATTGTCCCTTCCGACATTGATTTCATGGGACATGTGAACAACGCCCGTTATCTTGGCTGGGTGCAGGATGCAGTGCTGTCGCATTGGCAAAATCTCGCTCCGGCTGAGGAAGTCGCCAGCAAGGCATGGGTCGCGTTGAAGCACGAAATTACCTACCGCAAGCCGGCATTCCTGGAAGACGATATCATCGCCCGAACGGTGCTGGAAAAAATCCGCGGCGCGCGGGCGTTTTACACCACGGTGATCGAACGCGGTGAGGAAGTGGTCGCGGAAATCCAGTCGAGCTGGTGCTGCATCGATGCCACGACTTTGCGTCCTGCCCGGATCGGCGAGGAAGTTTCCGCGTTCTTCTTTCCGCCCAAGGAATAACCTGCGCTGCAGAGCTTTTACCTGCGCCGTAAATTGCCTATATGCATATCATGACCGACCGCTCTTACGCAGCAGCGACCGCATCGCGCACCCGCCAGACCGTGATCGGGCTGGGTCTAGCGGCGGCCAATGTAGCCGCTTGGCTGGCGGTCCATTTTTACGCGATGTTTCTGTTCGATCTGACCTGGCTGACTCTGCCGTTTGCGCTGCTGCTGGGGGCCCTGCAATGTTGGCTGTCGGTCGGGCTGTTCATTATCAGCCATGATGCGATGCACGGCTCGCTGGCACCTGGCCGGCCGCGCATCAACAGCGTTGTCGGCGCGAGCCTGCTGTTTCTCTATGCCGGCTTCGCGTGGGATAAAATGCGCAGCGCACATTTCGAACATCACAAGAAGCCCGGCAGCGCGAGCGATCCTGATTTCGATCCCGATAATCCGCGCCATTTCGGCCGCTGGTACATGACATTTCTGAAACGCTATTTCGGCTGGCAATCGATCGTGTTCGTATTCAGCGTGGTGAGCGTTTACTGGTTCATCCTTGGCGTTCCCGTGCAGAATATCGTGCTGCTATACGGTGCCCCCGCGATTGCTTCTTCGGTCCAGCTCTTCTATTTTGGCACTTTCAGGCCGCACCGGCATTCAGACAGCCACTTTGCCGATACGCATAATGCCCGAAGCGAGGATTTCGGCGTTCTTGCCAGCTTGGCGAGCTGTTTCCATTTCGGCTATCATCACGAACACCACCTGAGCCCAAATTTGCCGTGGTGGGCATTGCCCAATGCGCGCCGCAACACCTTGTCTGCCATTCGCGGGGGCCCCGGATGAGTGTATGGCAGATCATCGCCATAGTCGCAGCCTCGGTTATCGGGATGGAGCTGTTTGCCTGGTACGCGCATAAATTCATCATGCACGGCTGGGGCTGGGGCTGGCACCGCGACCATCACGAACCGCATGACAAGGCGCTTGAAAAGAACGATCTGTTCGCCGTGGTATTTGGCACCATCGTGTTTTTCATGTTCCTGATCGGGTTCTATGTGTCCGCTGCGCTGTGGTGGACTGCTTTCGGGATCACACTCTACGGCGTCATCTACACTCTGGTTCATGACGGGCTGGTGCATCAGCGCTATTTCAAATGGGTGCCTAAAAGCGGTTATGCCAAGCGGTTGGTGCAGGCGCACAAATTGCACCATGCGACAATCGGCAAGGAAGGCGGCGTCAGCTTCGGGTTCGTCTTCGCCGGCGATCCGGCAAAGTTGAAAGCGGAACTGAAACGCCAGCGCGAAAGCGGTGAGGCAGTTGTGCGCAGCAGCGCGGGTGCCGATTAGATATTTCGAATTCTGCCGGTCAGGCGTTTTGAACCCTGCGCATCAGGGTTTGCAAAGTGGTTTCAACCCACGCTTCATCAAATTCCAACATCGGCGCGGCAAGCGGCTCGCCCGGTAATAGCTTGTAAGGGCTTCGGTCGGCCGGCTGGCTGGTCATCACTGCCTGCCCATCTGCAATCGCCAGCGCAATCCCGAAAACCCTCTTGCTATGAATCTTGATCACATAGCGTTTCATATCGGGCGTGGATGCTTCTTCTGTCAGTTCGAAATCGGGCCGCTGCTCGATGGCAGCATGGGTCAACTTCACAAGTTTTTCGAGCATCGGACCTTCGGTCCTGTTCCAGCGCAGCCGTTCGAACTGGACCGCATCAACCAGGCTGGACAGCCTGTCGCATTCGGACTGGAGATTGGTATCGGACAAGGTCGTTCTCGGTACGGTTGGGCGCTGCGCCGGGGCCGTTATATCGCGCACCTGACCGTGTAGCACCTCAAACCTGATAAAATGGTTATCCGCCAATCGGGATTATCCGGCGGCGATGCGCGCCGCGTGTTGTTTTACCAGTGCAATCATGTTGGGCACGCCCTGTGTTCGGTTGCTGCTGAGCTGGTTTTTCAGATCGAACGGGGCAAGCCGGGCGGCGACATCCAGTTCGGCGACTTCACTGGCGGGCCTGTCCTGTACCGCGGCCAGCACCAGCGCGACAATTCCTTTGGTGATGGCGGCGTTGCTGTCAGCCAGGAAATGCAGCTTGTCACCATCCTGCGTGGGATAGACCCAGACATTGGCCGAACAGCCGCGCACCAGGGTGGCATCTGTTTTGAGGGCATCGGGCATCGGTTCAAGATCGCGGCCGAGCTCGATCAGCAGGCGATACCGCTCGTCCCCTTCGAGGAAGTCGTACTCTTCGGCAATGTCGCAAAGTGGTCTCATAGGCAGCGCAACTAGCAGCGCTGGCTCAAAGTTCCACCCCGCTTGCGATAGCTTCCAGCTTGCGGATGCGTTCTTTCAGGTCGGCAATCTCGATCCGGGCCATACCTTCGCCAACGCCGCCTTCGATCTCGGCCACATCCGGCGCTGGCCGTGTGGCACGTTCGATCTCGCTGCGCTTCAGCGCCAGCCAGCCTTCCCATCCCTTGAGCATGGAGGCGGCAACCACCAACAGGCCAACCAGTGATGCAGCGGCAATCAGCAAATATTCGCTCATCGGTCTCGCTCCCTTTTTACGTGTTCTGTTAACCTACTTATCCCGCAGGTTTTCGATTTCAGATGCTATTTGCCTACTTTCGCGGTCCGAGGTTGCGATCCGCTCGAGAACTTTTATCCGTTCGCGCAGTTCGACGACCTCGCGCTCCAGTTCTTCTTCATTGCCGCGGGGCAGGGCGGACTGGTTGCCTTCCTTGTCGGACACTATCCCGCTGCGGGCCCGGTATGCCTGGACGACGCCCCAGATGGCTACGATGATGACAAGCGCGGTTGCCCAATTCATCGCGCTAGCTCCTTACCGGCGATTTCCAGTTCAATGCCGGAACTTTCGCGCAGTTCTTCGATCTGCAGGGCCAGGTCCTGACCGCGATCGGTGGCAAGGCGTTCCAGCACCCGGACACGCTGTTCAAGCTGCTCGACCTTGATGGATGTCGCCGCCGGATCAGCCAAACCGGTCTGGCGTTCAAAAGCCTCCTTGCGTTCGCGATAGGCGAGCTGGCGTTTGTGCATGCCTGAACCGATCGCGAACACCAGTGTCACGATTACAAGGACAAATGCGAAGATGAGCATGAGATTGCTGTCCATCAGACCCGCTCCTGCTTGCGGATGTCGAGCGGAGTTCCGCTGTCGGCCTGTTCGACGCTGCGCGTGTCGCGCAGCGCTTCGATCTGCGTCGCGATGTCATAACCGCGGTCGGTCACAATCCGTTCGAGAACCTGGACACGCTGTTCCAGTTCCTTGGTCTGCGACGCGTATTGCGCTGCTTTTTCCGCGCTGTTTTCTGCGGTCGCCGAAATACGTTTTTCTTCCAGCTTTTTCTGGCTTGTGATCCAGACGATGCCCAGCACCATCAAGAACGGAGCGGTGACTGCAAGCAATCCCGTAAGATCTCCAATAATTTCTCCCATATCGTGTCCCCTTCAATTTGTGTTCAGCGCAGGCGTTCGATTTCGGCGGACAGGCGCGGGTTGCTAGTGACATAATATGTCTCGACATCGGCCAGCCGGCGATCGATATCGCGGAACTGGCTGCGGATTTCGCGAGCCGTGCGGGTCGGGCTCTGGCGGACGCGCTGCCAGTATTTCTGTTCTTGCTTATCGACATAAAGATGCGGCGGCTTTTTGTTCAGCAGAAAGCCGGTCAGGAAATAACCGGGAATGATGATCGGCCCCAGAATACCCGTCAGCAGGGCAGCAATAAAACCCAACCGGACCCAGGCGGCATTGACGCCCGTATAGTCGGCAATACCGGCGCAAACGCCCATGATCTTGCCATTCATCTTGTCGCGATAGAGAGTGGTTCTTTCGCTCGTCATTTTTTATCTCCCTTTTCGGCGATCAGGCGGTCCAGCTCGCGCAGTGGTTGGCTATCGATTTCGCGGTCATGCATCAGACGCGTGGTCTTGAAGTCGGAATTATCACTGGATACGAGCCGTTCGACAGTATCCATCCGGTCGTCGAGGCGCTTGGCGAGGTGGTAAAGCTCGTCGAGCAGCTGCTCGTCATCACCGGTAATCGATCCCGCCGTTTTCCATTTGGTGATATAGTGCATGATGAGCCAGGGCAGGCCGATAACCAGTATCGGGACAATGATGATTTCGCTGGGGAACATCGGTTCAATCCTTCTTTTGATCTGACGCGCTTGCGGCGTCATTTTTGCCGAGCGCCTTCTTCATCTGTTCGAGCTCGTCGTCGATCTTGTCGGCGCCTTCCAGCGCGGCAATCTCGTCAGACAGTGACGGGGTGTTCTTACCATCGGCGATGCTCAGCGCTTCGGCCCGGCCTTCGGCATAATCGACGTGGCGTTCCAGCTGGTCGAACCGTGACAAAGCCTCGTCAACGCGCTCGTTCGACATCAGCGTGCGCAGTTTTACCCGGTTTTCGGCGCTTTCGAGGCGGGCTGCGATAGCAGTCTGGCGGCTGCGCGCTTCGCGCAGGCGGACCTGCAATTTATCAATGTCCTGTTCGTAGGCGCGCAGGGCATCGTCGAGCACGGTAATCTCGGCCTTCAGCTGGCCGCCCATATCGGTGGCCTTTTTCTTTTCAACCAGTGCCGCGCGGGCCAGATCTTCACGATCCTTGGACAGGGCAAGCTGGGCCTTGTCGCTCCAGTCGGCTTCCAGCCGGTCCAGTTTCACCACATGGCGATGCATTTCCTTCTGGTCGGCAATAGTGCGGGCTGCGCTGGCGCGAACTTCCACCAGTGTTTCTTCCATCTCCATGATGATCATGCGGATCATCTTTGCCGGGTCATCGGCATTATCCAGCATATCGTTGAAGTTGGCGGCGATAATATCTCGTGTGCGGGAAAAAATACCCATCAAGGGAACTCCGGTTGAAAATGCTTCTCTGATTTCATCTGCGGCATTTTTTACCGTCTGTGTAGGGGTGGGGCTACGGCGCATGCGCTCGACTTCATCATCGAAGCGGTTACGGGCCGAAGCATCTGGAGAATTGCGGGGTGCGCCGTTTTCGGCATCCTTCCCGCGGCGGGACTGCTGCTTCGACCCGATAGGGCTAAGGGGGTCATGTTCGGTCGGCTTGCTCATGCAAGCGTCACTATCATGGATGGAACTGCGAGATCGAAACCACCGCTGTCCCCGAGCAAGGGCTGACCGCCGACCACTACCGATGCGGCATTCAGCATCACCATTGCAGCAATCGAGACAAACGCAGCTTTGCCAAGCTGGCTTTTGAAGAAGCGGCGGTTGTACATGGTTCAATTCCCTCTTTCGATTATGTTCATGTTATAGCAAGGGGTGTGCCAGTTCCAAAATCCACAGCGGTTTCAGTAGTTTAAAACTTTACCCCAAAAATTAGTAACGAACTATTTGCCAAATGTTGGGAAAATTCACTATATATAGGGCCTATGGAACGTGAAGGTCAGTTTATCGGGCAATCCGGGGCATTCCTGGATGCTGTAGAGCGCGCGAGCAGAGCGGCCCCGATGTCGCGCCCCGTGCTGGTGATCGGCGAACGCGGGACGGGCAAGGAGCTTATCGCCGAGCGCCTCCACCGCCTGTCCAGTCGCTGGGGCGAACCGCTGGTCATCATGAACTGTGCCGCTCTGCCCGAAACCCTGATCGAAGCGGAGCTGTTCGGTCATGAGGCCGGTGCGTTTACGGGCGCTACCAAACAACGCATCGGAAAGTTCGAAGAAGCCGACAAAGGCACGCTGTTTCTCGACGAACTGGCAACTTTGTCGATGGGGGCGCAGGAGCGTTTGCTGCGCGCCGTAGAATATGGCGAGGTCACCAAGATCGGTTCGAACCGGCCGGTGCGCACAGATGTTCGGATCGTGGCAGCAACGAATGAAAATCTGCCGCAACTTGCCAAAGAAGGCCGTTTCCGTGCCGATTTGCTTGACCGGTTGAGCTTCGAAGTCGTCACTCTTCCGCCGCTGCGTGTGCGCGAGGGGGATATAGAAGTTCTCGCCGATTATTTCGGTCGCCGGATGGCTGCTGAACTGGGCTGGGAGGCGTGGCCGGGCTTTGCGAGGCAGGTGGCCCGGGAAATGGATGAATATAGCTGGCCGGGCAACGTCCGCGAGCTGAGGAATGTGGTCGAGCGCGGTGTGTACCGGTGGGATAACTGGAATGAGCCGATCGGCCATGTCCAGTTTGATCCATTCGATTCGCCGTGGATGCCGAAAGCTACGGACACTGCGCCGAATGCAGCGTCAGGTCAGGAAGCCGCGCTGTCGCCCGGAGCTGGCCCGGCCGTATCGGCACCTGCGCAGACATCGCTCGACAATATCGATGATCTGCGCGCGGCGGTAGAGGAGCGGGAGCGGGAAATCGTCGAACACGCATTGGGCAAGCATCGCTGGAACCAGCGCCAGACCGCCAAAGCGCTCAGCCTCAGCTATGACCAGATGCGGCATACGATCAAAAAGCACGGGCTCGCCGAGGATTAGACGAGATTGCCCATTGCGTTTTTAGAGCCGGCGCCCTATCTGACCAGTCATCCCGACATTGTTATTCAAAGTGGGGCTGGCGCCAGACGGGGCCGGCGCGAAACCGCATTGGCATCGAAGTCGGCTTTATGGAGAACGAATGGTTGATATTGCGCGCCTTACTCAAGTGATCGAACCCGAAGCCAACGCGCTGGGTTTCGATCTTGTGCGCGTAAAGATGATCGGTTCGGATGCAGGTGACGGCGAACGCGGGCTCCAGATCATGGCGGAAAACCCGGCAACCGGACAGTTGTTGATCGAACAATGCGCCGAACTGTCGCGCGCCATTTCGGAGAAGATCGACGCGCTGGAAGAAGCCGGCGACACTCTGGTCGAAGGCGCTTACCGCCTTGAGGTTAGTAGCCCGGGCATTGACCGCCCGCTGACGCGGGTGAAAGATTTCACCGACTGGGCCGGTCATGAAGTGCGGGTTTCGCTGACCGACGGTCTGGACAGCGGTGACGGCAAGGTTCGCAAGACTATCAAGGGCGTATTGACCGGCATCCAGGACGAGATGGTGACGGTCGAAGATTTCAAGGCGAAGACGGTTGTATTTCCCTTTGCCAGCATCCATTCGGCGAAACTTGTCCTGACGGACAAGCTTATCGCTGCCACCCGGCCGCTGGATACCAGCGGTGCAGACGACATTATCGAAGAACAGGAAGACTAGACCCATGGCCAGTGCGATTTCCGCCAACAAGGCTGAACTGCTTGCAATCGCAACCGCAGTCGCGACCGAAAAGATGATCGACAAGTCCATCGTCATTGAAGCGATGGAAGAAGCGATCCAGAAAAGTGCACGCTCGCGTTACGGCGCCGAGAATGACATTCGCGCAAAACTCGATCCGCAAACGGGCGATCTGCGCCTTTGGCGCGTTGTCGAAGTGGTCGAAGAAGTCGAAGATTACTTCAAGCAGGTCGATCTGGCGCAGGCTGAAAAGCTGCAGCCGGGCGCGGCGGTCGGCGATTTTATCGTCGATCCGCTGCCCGCGGTCGAATTGGGCCGCATCGACGCGCAAAGTGCCAAGCAGGTTATTTTCCAGAAGGTCCGCGATGCGGAGCGTGAGCGTCAGTACGAAGAATTCAAGGATCGCGCCGACGAAGTTATCACCGGAGTAATCAAGTCTGTGGAATTCGGCCATGTGATCGTGAACCTTGGCCGCGCCGAGGGCGTTATTCGCCGCGACCAGCAAATCCCGCGGGAGGCAGCCCGTGTGGGTGAACGCATCCGCGCGCTGATCACCAAGGTCGAGCGCAACAATCGTGGCCCGCAGATTTTCCTCAGCCGCGCACATCCCGATTTCATGCGCAAACTGTTTGCGCAGGAAGTCCCCGAAATCTACGATGGCATCATCGAAATCAAGGCCGCGGCCCGCGACCCCGGCAGCCGCGCCAAGATCGGCGTGATCAGCCACGACAGCAGCATCGATCCGGTCGGCGCCTGTGTGGGTATGAAGGGGAGCCGCGTGCAAGCCGTGGTGCAGGAATTGCAGGGCGAGAAGATCGACATCATCCCGTGGAGCGAGGATGCGGCGACGTTCACCGTCAATGCCCTGCAGCCCGCAACGGTAAGCCGCGTTGTGCTCGACGAAGACGAGAACCGCATCGAAGTGGTCGTGCCCGAAGACCAGCTGTCGCTGGCAATCGGTCGCCGCGGCCAGAATGTGCGTCTCGCCAGTCAGCTGACCGATAGCCAGATCGATATCATGACCGAGGAAGAGGCGAGCGTGAAGCGGCAGAAGGAATTTGCCGAACGCTCCAAGACTTTCGAGGAAGAGCTCGACGTGGACGAAACGCTGTCGCAGTTGCTGGTGGCCGAAGGCTTCGCCGAACTGGAAGAAGTTGCCTATGTCGCACTGAGCGAACTGGCCGAAATCGAAGGTTTCGATGAAGATCTGGCCGAAGAGCTGCAAAACCGTGCCAAGGAAGCGCTCGAGCGTCACGAAGCGGCCGCGCGCACCGAGCGGCAGGGGCTGGGCGTTGAAGACGATCTGGCAACCATGCCGCATCTGACCGAGCAGATGTTGGTGGTATTGGGCCAGGCAGGCATCAAAACGCTCGACGATCTGGCCGACCTTGCAACCGACGAGCTTATCGCCAAGAAGCGCGAAGCCCCGCGTCGCCGCAACAATCCCGAAGCCGGCCCGCCGATGAAGCGTCCTCCGCAGCGCGCGGAAGACAAGGGCGGCGTTCTGGGCGCCTATGGCCTGACCGAAGAACAAGGCAACGAAATTATCATGGCTGCGCGTGCGCATTGGTTCGAAGACGAAGAACCGGCGGCTGACACATCGGCATCATCAGAGGAGGCCGCCGATGCGGAATCCTCCACATGAGCCGCTAGGTTCCGGCATCTCTGACGGCAGGAAGGCGCGCAAACCCGCGCCCGAACGCCGCTGCGTGCTGGCGGGTGAAACCGCGCCGCGCGATGGACTGGTGCGTCTGGCAATTTCGCCAGACGGTGACGTTCTGCCCGATATCCACGCCAGAGCCCCCGGGCGCGGTGCGTGGGTCGGTGTAACCCGCGCGGAGCTTGAAACGGCAATCGCCAAGGGGCAGTTACGCGGCGCATTGGCGCGGGCATTCAAGGGGGCAAAGCTGGAAATACCGGCTGACCTTCCCCAAATGATCGAAGACGCCTTGCTGCGCAGCTTTACCGACCGGATCGGACTGGCGATGCGGTCAGGCCATCTGCTGGTCGGAAGTGACCGTATCGCGCAGGCTGCGCGCAGCGGGCAGGTTGCGTGGCTGGCCCACGCTGCCGATGCGAAACGCGATGGTGCAAGCAAGCTCGACCAGGCATGGCGGGTTGGTTTGGAAGAAGAAGGCTCCGGCAAGCGTGGACAACGCTTACCACTGGACCGGGCGGCTCTGTCTGTGGCATTGGGCCGCGATAATGTCGTCCATCTGGCGATTGCCGATGCCGCCGCGGCCCAGCGGGTTCTGGACCCGCTCCAGCGCCTGCAACATTTTACCGGCGGCCTTGAGGCTACGGATGAACATGAAGACCGCACAGTGCAATCGCACCTCGCGGAAGCTTCGACGACTGATTGATACAAAAGGGTAATACGGGCTTTATGAGCGATAACGAAGACAAACCAGCACGGACACGCAAGCCTTTGGGGCTTAAGCGCGCCGTCGAATCTGGCGAAGTCAAACAGACCTTCAGCCATGGCCGGACCAACAAGGTCGTGGTCGAGGTGAAGCGCCGGAAAATCGTAAAACCGGGCAGCGAACCTGCGCCGGCCGCTGCGCCTGCACCTGCTCCGGCCCCCGCACCCGCGCCAGCCGCCAAAAAGCCTGCACCGGTCAGACGGCCTGCGAAATCCGACGAAACCCCGCAAGAACGCGTAGCGCGCCTTCAGCGTGAAGCCGAGGAAGCCCGCCTCGAATCGCTGGAAGAAGCCGGTCGCCGCGACGAAGCAACCCGCGCCAAAGCGCAGGCCGAAGAAAAAGAGCGCGCTGCTGCCAATCGCAAGGCCGAAGAAGAAGCGGCCAGGGAAGCGACGAAGCCCGGCAAGCCCGCCGCCAAAGAAGCCGAAGCAGAGGCAGAACCTGCTGCCGAGGTTGCTGCGCCCGAGCCCGCACCGGTCGTCGCCGCCGAAACCGCGGCATCGCCAACCCCGTCTGCACGCAAGTTTACGCCGGTTGCCCGGCCAGAGATCAAACGTCCCAAGAAAAAGGACGAGGGCAAACCGCGGCTGGATGACCGCGGCGGACGCAAAGGCGGCAAACTGACCGTCAACCGCGCCCTTAACGAAGACGAGGGTGCCCGTGCCCGCAGCCTTGCGGCGCTTAAACGTGCGCGCGAGAAGGAAAAGCGTGCCCAGTATTCGGGCAAGAAACAGCAACGCGAAAAGCAGACGCGCGATGTGATCGTGCCCGATGTCATTACCGTGGGCGAACTGGCCAAACGGATGGGCGAGAAGGGTGCCGATCTCGTCAAGACATTGTTCAACATGGACATGATGGTCACCGTCAACCAGTCGATCGACCATGATACCGCCGAATTGCTGGTCGAGGAATTTGGCCATAACATTCAGCGCGTTTCCGAAAGCGATGTCGATATCAAGGTCGAGGATAACGATCCTGAAGAAACCAAAAAAACGCGTCCGCCGGTCGTCACGATCATGGGTCATGTCGATCACGGCAAGACCAGCCTGCTGGATGCACTGCGCGGCACAGATGTGGTTCGCGGCGAAGCCGGCGGTATCACGCAGCACATCGGCGCTTACCAGATCAAGACCAAGGCGGGTGACAAGATCACCTTCCTCGATACGCCGGGGCATGCGGCCTTCAGCCAGATGCGCCAGCGCGGCGCCAATGTTACCGATATCGTGGTGCTGGTCGTGGCTGCAGATGACGGGCTGATGCCGCAGACAATCGAAGCCATCAAACATTCCAAGGCTGCTGACGTTCCGATGATCGTGGCGATCAACAAAATGGACAAGCCCGAGGCCAATGCGCAAAAAATCCGCGAGCGTCTGCTCGAACATGAAGTCATCGTGGAAGCGATGTCGGGTGATGTGCAGGATGTCGAAATTTCCGCCAAACAGAAGACCGGTCTTGACGAATTGCTCGAAAAGATCGCGATCCAGGCGGAACTGCTCGAACTGAAAGCCCGTCCCGACCGCCCTGCCGAAGGCACCGTGATCGAAGCCAAGCTCGACAAGGGTAAGGGCCCGCTTGCAACTGTGCTTATCACGCGCGGCACGCTCAAACGCGGTGATGTGTTCGTTGTGGGCACCGAAAGCGGCAAGGTTCGCGCGATTACCGATGACAAGGGCAAGCAAGTTAAAGAAGCTGGCCCGTCCACCGCTGTCGAAGTGCTGGGCATTGGCGGCGTACCGGGTGCCGGCGATCTGTTGACCGTGGTAGAAGACGAACAGCGCGCCCGCGAAGTATCCGAATATCGTCAGGAAAAAGCTGACGAATTGCGGACGACCACCGCACCGGCAAGCCTCGACACGATGTTCAGCGCGCTATCCGACAAACAGCACGTCATCGAATATCCGGTGGTTATCAAATCCGATGTCCAGGGCTCGACCGAAGCAATTGTGACCGCGCTTAATGCAATTTCGAACGATGATATCAAGGTCCGCGTGCTGATGTCGGGTGTTGGCGCAATTACCGAAAGCGATGTCACTTTGGCATCGGCGTCCAATGCGCCCATCATCGGGTTCAACGTGCGTCCCAATCCCAAGGCCCGCGAACTGATCGCGCGCCATACGGTTCGCACCAAATACTTCGATGTGATCTATGACCTGACGGACGATGTACGCGCCGAAATGGCCGGTGAACTCGGCCCTGAGAAGATCGAGAACGTCGTGGGACGCGCGCTGGTCAAGGAAGTCTTCAAGTCTGGCAAAAAGGACAAGGCAGCGGGTCTGCTGGTCGAGGAAGGCGTCATCCGCAAGGGCCTGTTTGCCCGTCTCACGCGCGACGATGTCATCGTTTCGGCGACCAGCATTGCCAGCTTGCGCCGGTTCAAGGATGATGTGGATGAAGTCCGCACCGGCCTCGAATGCGGGGTGGTTCTGGAAGATACGAACGACGTCAAGGCAGGCGATCAGCTTGAGGTATTCGAAGTCGAGGAGCGTGAACGGACGCTTTAACTAGCGGCTCCTGACCCGCTCGGCCGGATATGCGGCAACAACTGTATATCGGGCGGGTCCAAATCCTGCCGCGGAGTGTCCGAAGGAGGCTGTTATGGCTCGCTACGTCGCCTTTTTGGGATCCATCAACGTGGGCGGAAACCGTCTGCTGATGGCTGACCTGCGCGAGGCGCTCGAACGTGAAGATTTCGAGAATGTCGAAACCGTTGTTTCCAGTGGCAATGTGCTGTTCGACCATGAGGAACGGCCGCCGCAGGGGATCGCCGACAAGATCGCCTGGGTGGTGCAGGACCGCTTCGAGATCGACAGTCTTTCGGTGGTAAAATCGCGTGACGAGTTGGTGGCCGCGATCGAACAGAACCCGTTTCATGGCACCGGCGCCGGGCATGGTGAGGACAAGTTCGTTCACACGATCTTCCTCGACGGCCAGCCACGCCAGGAAAACTTCGATACGTTGCTGGAGGAACATAAATCCAGAGGCGGCGAGCGGCTTGCGCTGGGCGAGCGGATGTTGTTCCTCGACTATGTGCACGGCGTTGGCGTATCCAGCCTGACCGGCCCGTTTCTGGAGCGGCGACTGGGCTGCAAGGGTACGGCACGCAATATGCGTTCGCTCAAGCGGATCATATCAAAAATGGACGAGACAACAGACTGATGGCCAAGAGAGAGCACACATCCGCCGAACAGTCGGTCCGGGTCCTGAAAGTGGGCGAGCGGGTGCGCCATATCCTGTCCGAATTGCTCACGCGGCAGGAAGTGCACGACGATACATTGTCCGCGCATTCGGTTTCGGTGACCGAGGTTCGCATGAGCCCGGACCTGCGCAATGCCGCCGCCTATGTAAAGCCGCTGCTGGGTGAGGAAGAGGAGCCGGTGCTGAAGGCGCTGCGCACCAACACAGCCTTTCTCCAGCGCGAAGTGGCCAAACGGCTGGGCCTGAAATTCGCGCCGAAGTTGCGATTTCGCAGTGACGAGAGTTTTGACGAAGCTGCACGGATCGAGAAATTGCTCAATGATCCGAAAGTCACCCGCGATCTGGGTGAGGAAGAATAGGCCGGTTATTTACCCGGGTTCATTCTGGCTTTGATCGCAATGTCCACCTTCCTGCCGACAATCAGCGAATAGGAAGTCATCCCGAAATCCCGCCGGTCGATCCGGGTGTTTGCCGTGATTGTAACAGGGCGGCCATCGGTTAATGCGGAAACAGGCCGGTCAAACACCACGTCCAGCGCCACCGGGCGCGTGACGCCTCTCGCAGTCAACGATCCATCCACTTTGCCGCGTTTCGGGCCAAGGATTGTCATCGATCTACCCGCAAATTTTATCGCGGGATATTTTTCGACCCAGAAGAATTTTTCACCCCTCAACCGGCCGAGCGTTACTGCGTCGGGGGCGGTCAACCGGGTCGCATCGATAGTGATGTTGATTGCCATATCCTGCGGGCGTTCGGGCGCGATCCGCACCGTGCCCGACATGCTGGGGAAACTGGCCGTTTTGCTTGCCAATCCGAGAAATGCGACCTTCGCCGCAACCGAACTTTGCGCCCTATCGACCGCATAATCGAGCGTATCCGGCGCGGCGCCCAGCAGAGGCAGGGCAAGCAACAGGGCGAGCAGTCTTTTCATCCATCGACCTTAGCACAGTTATATCGACGCGTCATTGATTGGCATATTGGTGGATTGAAACCGTGTTGACCTTTCGCCGCGGCATGATCGCATTTATTCACCGCGCCGATGGCCAAACTCTATTTTTACTACGCCAGCATGAATGCCGGCAAATCGACCACGCTTTTGCAGGCTGATTTCAATTACCGCGAACGCGGGATGACGACGATGCTCTGGACAGCCGATATCGACGACCGCAGCAATGACAAGGCAATCGAAAGCCGGATTGGCCTGGGGGCTGAAGCGCACCGCTTCAGAAGCGACACCGATTTATGGGACCGCATCAATGCGGCGCACGCGGCTGAACCGCTTGCCTGCGTCATGATCGACGAGGCGCAATTCCTCAGCCCGCAGCAGGTCTGGCAATTGGCGCGGCTGGCCGATGAGGGCGGAGTTCCGGTGCTTTGCTATGGGTTGCGAACCGATTTTCAGGGTGAACTTTTTCCGGGATCGGCAACACTGCTCGGCATTGCCGACACATTGGTCGAGCTTAAAGCGGTCTGCCACTGCGGCCGAAAGGCGAGCATGAATTTGCGCGTCGATGAAAGCGGCGCAGCGGTGAAGGCCGGTGCACAAACCGAAATTGGCGGCAACGACCGCTATGTCGCGCTATGCCGCCGCCATTTTTCGGAGGCTCTGGATGAGTGATCTGGGCGCATTATTGGAAGCCTATCCGGTGCGGCTCGAACCACTGGCCGATCATCATACGGAGCCGCTGCGCGCAGCCTGCGCCGAAGATCGGGATATCTGGGAAATTTATCCGGTGAATATGCTGGATGATGGTTTCGACCTTTCGATGGGTCGGTTCCACCAGCTCACCAGCTGGGTGCGGTTTGCCGTGATTGACCTGGCGCAAGACCGGCTGGTGGGGATGACGAATTATATCGACCCTGTCGCATGGCCGGATGGCGGCGGCGCGGTGGAAATCGGGGGCACATTTATTGTCCCATCGGTCCGCGCGTCAGGCTTCAACAGGATCATGAAAAAGCTGATGATCGAGCACGCTTTTGCAAACGGGTTCACGCGCATCCAGTTCAATATCGATACGCGCAACAAGCGATCGATGGCAGCAGTCGCAAAATTGGGCGCGACGCTGGAAGGGACATTGCGCCGGAACCGCAAGACCTGGAATGGTTATGTGCGCGATACAGCGCAATTCGGTCTGCTTGAGGATGAATGGGCTGGCTGATTGTCGCAGCGCACCCTATCTGCCGCACTATGACAGAAACACTTATGCTCGCCGCGATTTTGATCCCGGTGCTGGTTATCGCGATTGTCTTTCACGAGGTCGCGCATGGCTGGACCGCGCTGGCGCTGGGCGATCCCACAGCAAAAGAACGCAACCGGCTCAGCCTGAACCCCATCCGTCACGTCGATCCCATCGGCACGGTCGTGCTGCCGGGCTTTCTGGCGTTGGTCGGCGCGCCGGTGTTCGGCTGGGCCAAGCCGGTTCCGGTGATCAAGGAACGCCTGCATAATCCGCGCTTCGGCATGATGGCGGTCGCATTTGCTGGTCCGCTGACGAACTTCATTCTGGCCGCAATCGGCGCTGTTGTGCTGGGTGTGCTGATGGGTAATGTGACGCAGCAGCCCGAAGGCGGAATGGCCATTGTGGTTGAGGGATTGCAGTATTTTCTTGCGATCAACCTGTTCCTGGCATTGTTCAATTTGCTACCGATCCCGCCATTTGACGGCTCGCATATCATTGAAGGTCTGCTGCCCGACAGGGCCGCAGCGGTTTATGACAAAATCCGGCCTTTAGGCTTTCCGCTGCTGTTCATATTGTTGATCGGCATTCCCTATCTATTGCCGGAGGCCAATATAATCGAAAATGTCGTTCTGCCACCGGTGGAATGGGCGCTCGGCCATTATTACAGCCTGGCGACATGGGTTGCGCAGATGTTCTAGGCGTACCCGCCAACCGCATCGATAAAGCGCGCTTGGGGATGACGCTGCAGCAATTTGCCAAGCCATGCCTCGCGTGCATCACTCGCAACACAGGCAACGATACAACCGCCAAAACCGCCACCTGTCAGCCGCGCGCCGACGGCGCCCAATTGGCGCGCATCCCGCACAAGCGCGTCGATTGGCGGCAGCGACGTTTCGAAATCGTCGCGCATTGAAACATGGCTTTCGTCCATCAATCTGCCCAATATAGCCACGTCCCGTTCGCCAAGCGCACGCGCGGCGGCAAGCACACGTCGGTGTTCGGCGGCGCAGTGCATGGCCCGCTTGCGGATCGTGGGCGGAACTTCCGCCATCCGTTCAATTACCTCCGGTTCGAGCAGACACAGGTCAGCGGTGCCGAAAATCGCCTTGGCCTGATCGCATTCCTCTTTCCGCACGGCATATCTGCCATCGGCCAATTTACGCGTAATGCCCGAATGTATGACCACCAGCGAATGGGTCGCGGGCAAGGGTACCAGCCGGTAATCAAGCGTCGCCGTATCCAGCGCCATGGCCGAACCGGGCGGGGCGAGGGCGACCGCCATCTGGTCCATGATTCCGCAAGGCACGCCGATATAGTCGTTCTCCACCCGCCGGGCTGCCAGCGCAATCTCGACATCGCTCAGCCCGGATTGTGCAGCTTCTCTGGCTGCCTTGAGCAGCGTGACGATCAACGCCGCGCTGGAGGATAGACCTGCGCCGGCCGGAATTGTCGAACGGACAGAAATATCAGCGCCGCCCGCTAACAAGCCCAGCGCATTGGCTTCGCGGATAGCGCCGACAGCCGGGTCAGACCAGTGATCCCGGGCACTGTCATGCAGATCGCGCCGTGCCTGTGCGCCAAAACCGTCAGCGACCACAGTGACGGCATTATCGGAGCGCGGGGATAGTTCCGCCACGAGTTGGACCGAAAGCGCTGCGGGCAGCACCCAGCCGCCATTATAGTCGGTATGTTCGCCGATCAGATTGACTCGTCCCGGCGATGCGGCGCGAAATATCATGTCAGACAGCGCGCAATGCGGCGGCGGCAAGTTCTGGCATGACGTCGACTGTGAAAACACCGGTATGCTGTTCCACCGAAGCGAGATATTTCACCCGGTCCGGCCCGCGCAACAGGGGATAGAATTGCGCGGTGAAGTGAAAATTTTCCGAACCCCCGCGCGGGGCAGCATGGAGTCCGAGCATATAGGCAGTATCGCGCCCGAAAAATGCATCATACCGCCGGGTCAGATCGCCCAGCAAATGCGCAAAACCCTGGATTTCTCCCGTCGTGCAATCCCACGGCCCCTCGCGGCGGGTAAACGGGGCAAGCCATGTCTCGTAAGGAAACCGGGCGAAGCGCGGACAAAACGCCGCCATACCGCCACTTTCGGCCACACCGTAATCAGGCATGCAGCGCGTGACTTCCGCCGCCAGATCATAGCCGGCGCCAAATGCTTCTGCGGCGCGCGCCTGCACCTGCGGCACTTTGCCGAATGCGTAGATCTGGCCATGCGGATGATGCAGGGTTACGCCCACTTCCTCGCCCCGGTTTTCGAACGGCAGGACATATTCGCAGCCCGTTTCGAACAGCGCGGCATAACGGTCTATCCATGTTGCGACGAGCAATTCGCGCCTAGCCTGACCGATGCTGTGAAGGTTGCCGCTGCCTTCCGGCGTATAGACCACCACCTCGCAAGCGCCCGTTGCACTTGCCGTATCAACACCGCCGATTATTTCGGGCTGCTGCGCCGATGGGTGCAGGCCGGCAAACTTGTTGTCAAACACCGCAATTTCGAAGTCTTCGAACGGGATTTCGGTCGCAGCACGGCCTTGGCGCGAAGGTGCCAGCGGGTCGGCCGCGGCAGAGGGTTTGAAAGTGCGGTTTTGCCGGTGCGCCGCGTAAATGTTCCATTCGCCGCGCAGGGGGTGGTGGCGCAGTTCGCCGCCAAGCGCCACATCACCGGCTTCGTCAGCCAAAGCGGTTCCGTCAGGAATTTTATGGCCGTATAAATGGAGCATCCGGCCATCAGCCTTGCGGTGGTCGCGGCGGTAAACCGGCGCGCCGCCCGCCGGATTTGGAAGCGTGATGATATCGCGCATCAGACTGTGACAGCCTCCGCATCGGCGAACCACCGGGCCAGCCTGGTTTTCGCATCGGCAGGCAAATGCAGACCCAATTTGCTCCTGCGCCACAAAATGTCGTCAGCCGTTGACGCGAATTCGGTTTCGCACAGATACCGCACTTCGCTTTCGTACAAATCGACGCCGAAATGCAGGCCAAGCTCAGCCGGGGTGCCGGCTTCGCCGAGAATATCTTTCACACGGGTGCCATAGGCACGGCACAGGCGGTGTATACCGTCAGCGGGAAACCACGGATATTGTGCGACCATCTTGGTGACGAAGCCAGCGTAATCTGCGGGGTCCATTTCGCCGCCCGGCAAATCCGCGCCTGCTGTCCACGCCTCGCCGCTTACCATCCCCAGCTTGGCGAGCTTGTGCAGCGCGTGTTCGGCCAGCTTGCGGTAGGTCGTAATCTTCCCGCCGAAAATCGACAGGATCGGCGGCGCACCGTCCGCATTGTCGAGTTCGAAAACATAATCGCGCGTTACGGTGGAATTGCTGCGTGATTGATCATCGTACAGCGGGCGTACCCCGGCATAGCTCCAGACAGCGCCCGCGGGATCGACTTCGACTTTCAGATATTCGTTGATCGCATCGCAGATATACTCCGATTCCTCCGCCGAAATATCGATATTCGACGCATCGCCGGTGAAGGCGACATCGGTTGTCCCGACCAAAGTAAACTCACGTTCGTAAGGGATTGCAAAAACTATCCGGTCGTCGCGGTTCTGGAAGATGTAGCAATGGTCCCCGTCATAAAGCCTGGGGAACACCAGATGACTGCCTTTGACGAGGCGCAGGTTCTGGTGGGCGTCTCCGGGAATGGCGCGCCCGAGCACCCCGTCCACCCACGGCCCCGCTGCATTGACGACCGCGCGCGCGGAGATTTGCCGGACAGTGCCATCGCCGCTGCGCAAGGTCGCAAGCCAGCTTTCGCGCTGCCGTTCTAGCGCAGTGCATTCGGTCCGCACTGCGACCTCCGCCCCTTTGGCGGCGGCATCCATTGCATTAAGCACAACCAGCCGCGCATCTTCCACCCAGCAGTCGGAATATTCGAAGCCCTTGACCAGCCGCTCCTTAAGTATCGAAGCATGCGGCTGCTTTCGCAGGTCGAGTGTTTTGGTCGCGGGCAGCAGCTTCCGGCCGCCCAGATGATCATACATCAACAGCCCCAGCCGAAGCAGCCACGCCGGTCGCAGTCCCTTGTCATGCGGCAATACGAAGCGCAGCGGCCAGATGATGTGCGGCGCCATTCCCAGCAGCCGTTCACGCTCGATCAGACTTTCGCGCACCAGGCGGAATTCGTAATGTTCGAGATAGCGCAAACCCCCGTGAACCAACTTGGTACTGGATGACGATGTGTGCGCCGCCAGATCGTCCTTCTCGCACAATAGCACGGTTGCGCCGCGGCCTGCCGCATCGCGCGCAATGCCCGCGCCGTTGATACCGCCGCCGATAATCAGCAGGTCAAAAGCGGGAATGTCAGCCACCCACAGCCTCGCAATAGAAGATCAGGCCCGTATCCGGGTGCATCAGCGGCAATTGCAATCCATGTTCCATCAGTACAGCGCCCCTACATGCGATCCCGCCATCCATCAATCGCGCTGCGTCGATGACCGACGGACTGGTCAGCGATGGATTGATCTGCGGCCAGATCAGGCTTGTGCGATATGTGCGGTCAGGATCAAGTCCGGCGAAATGGACGCGCGGGGGCAGCGAAGCGGGCACGATATCGACAAGTGAAACCGAAACAAGCGCGCTGGTTTTGTCTTGCGAGACCACTGCAAACTGGTTGAGATATGCCGGGCCGTCGATCCTGAAAAGCTCTCCGCCGTGGATCAGTTCGCGGTGCTGCTTGTGCAGTGCAATCGCACTGGCGAGCACCGCGCGGTCCTGCCGTGTTTCATCGCGCAGGTCAGCCTCGATGCCCATGTGACCGAAAAAAGCAGTGGCTGCGCGGAATTCCATGCTGAAGACGCGGCCGGTGATATGGCATTTTCGGGGGCCGACATGGCTCCCGGTGATTTTCAGCGGGAAGAAATGGCCGGCGCCGCGCTGGATATCAAGCCGCTGCCGCGCGTCGTTATTGTCCGAAGTCCAGATCCGTTCGGCTCGCTGCAAGATGCCGTAGTCGGCCCGTCCGCCGCCAGAAGCGCAGCTTTCAATTTCAAGCGCGGGATGGGCAGTGCGCAGCCGGTCCATCAGGCTGTAAACCGCGCCGGTCTGCGCCGACATCACCGCCCGGCCGCCGCTTGCCGGTTTGTCCGTATCGCGGTTCATATCCCATTTGATGTAATCGACCGGGTACTCTGACACGACCGCGGAGATTTTATCGAACAGATAGCCCGATACTGCAGGGCTTGTCAGATCGAGCGTCAGCTGGTTGCGGAACGGGGTGTCCTGTGCGCCCTTGTTGCCCAGCACCCAATCGGGGTGGGCGCGAAAAAGGTCACTGTCGGGGTTGACCATTTCGGGTTCGAACCAGATCCCGAACTGCATCCCCAGTTCGCGAACCTTGCTGGCAAGCCGCGCCATACCGGCGGGGAAAACATCTGCCGAAACCCACCAGTCGCCCAGTCCGGCCGCATCGCTTCGGCGGCCACCAAACCAGCCATCGTCGAGCACAAACCGTTCGGCGCCGACCTCTGCTGCAAGCTCTGCAAGTCCGATCAGCTCGGCTTGCGAAAGTTTGAAATAGACTGCTTCCCAGGTGTTGAAATGGACAGGGCGCGCACGTTTTTCGATCCGGTCGTCCAGCACCGCATGGTTGACGTATTTGTGGAGTGATCGGGTGACCCCCGAATAGCCCTGGTCCGACCAGCCCGCGACGAGTTGCGGCGTCTGATAGGTTTCGCCCGGTTGCAACCTTATTTCGCCGGGGAGCAGATATTCGCCCAGCTGAACCATGCAGCGGCCGTCGGAATGGCGGTCTATCCGGGTTCGGCTGTTACCGCTCCATGCCAGATGAAAAGCTGCGGCGAGTCCGCTGTGCTCGCTGGTTTGCGCCGTACCGAGATAAAGTCCGGGGAATGCGTCATGGCCTGTCCGTCCGGTTTTGTTCTCGCGCAGATAACTGCCGCGAAATGGCGGAATATCCTCGATCTGGAACTCGCCCGCCCAGCGCCCGGCAAACGCGCGAATATTCTGCAGCCTGTCGTCCAGCGGGAAAATCATCGCTGCTACCCAGTCGGCGGTCAGCACAGTGTCTCCCGTATTGCGGATTGTAGTGCTTGCGGTGACCACACCGGAGGCCGGTTCGATTACGAAGCTGTATGTTGTTGCTGTACCCGTCCTGCTGTCTTCGCAGTGCACATCTGCGCTGGAGGCCGAATGCTGCACCACCGATACACAACGCATATCAGTATCCCAGTCGCGCCCCTCGCGCTGAACAATAAGTCCGGCCGGACCAGAAATGCCCGCACCCAATTCGTTCGAAATTGATCCGCGCTGATATGTTGTCGAGCTACCCGGAGCGGATTGTCTCGTCTGGAGCGCGGCAAGCGTGCCTGCGCCGCACTCGCCAAGGTCGGGCCCGGCATAGAGCAGATGTGGCCGTTCGCCTTTGGCAGCTTCCAATACCAGCATCGTACCGCCCGCCGACAGCGTGACTGTCTGCGCCGGAGTGTTCGATGCGGAAATGGCTGTCATCGCTGTCTCGCTGCGTTCCTGTAAGTGCCTTAGAAGCAGAACGACTTAAGCTGATTTTGCACGATAGAGATAGCATATCGGCATCGCACATCTGACGATATGCACAAGCGCGGCTGGACAAGCCGGTGTCATCCGGCACTATGCGCTGCAAATCAGGTGAGAGACATCCAGTAATGAACAATCCCGTCCAGATCGCGGTTTTCTTCGGGCTTTCCGCGCTTATCGCCTTTGCAACCTATTTGCACTGCCGGGGCAAAAGCAAAGGTGCGGCGGCGGACGAAAAGGATTACTTCCTCGCAAATGGCGGGCTGAGCTGGTATTTCGTGGCCGGGTCGATCACGCTGACCAATCTGTCGACCGATCAGCTGATCGGCATGAACGGCAACCAGATGGCGCTGCTCGCATGGTGGGAATTTGCTGCGGTCGCAGGTTTGATGATCCTGTGTTTCGTGTTTCTTCCGGTTTATTATCGTAACGAATGCACCACCACGACCGAGCTCTTGCAGAAGAAATACGGCGACAAGCACATTCGCGCGCTGATTTCGGTGCTGTTCCTGTTTGGTAATCTTTTCATATTCCTGCCCGCAATTCTTTACGGAGGTTCGCTGTTTCTGCTCACGATGACGGGAATGGATACCGGGATCACCAATCTGATGGGCGCGGCCATCGTGCTGGCCATAGTCGGCGCAGCCTACGCAATCTTCGGCGGGCTGCGGGCGGTGGCAGTATCGGATACCTATAGCGGTGTGCTGATCCTGGGGCTGGCATTGCTGGTGGTTTATCTGGCGCTAACGGCGATCGATTTTGATCTGTCCGGTATTCCGGCAGAACGGCTGACGCTGATCGGTGACAACGACAGCCCGATCCCGTGGCATACACTGCTGACCGGTATGCTTTTCATCCAGACATTTTACTGGTCAACCAACCAGACGATTACCCAGCGGGCCATGGCTGCACCAAACATCAGGGAAGCGCAGAAAGGTGTGCTGGCTGCTGCTGCCATACGTCTGATAATCGTCCCCGCGATTGTGGTGATACCGGGCATTGTCGCGTATAAGCTCTACGGTGATATCGGCGATGCGACGTACGGCCGGATTGTCGGCGATGTCCTGCCTGTGTGGCTTTCGGGCGCCTTTGCAGCCGCAATTGCCGCGGCAGTGCTGACAACCTTCAATTCGATCCTCAACGCGTCCGCCGCACTGTATGTTTGCGACATTCACGAAGCCTATGTCGATCGCCCCAAATCGGTCGCAAAACTGAGCGCGATTGTCTCGATCGGCATGTCGGTGCTGGCGATTGGACTAGTGCCGTTTTTTGCCAGTCAGGAAAGCCTGATAAACACGGTGCAAGAATTGTACGGCTTGCTTTCCATGCCGATACTTTCGGCGTTTATCGTGTGCCTCGTGTTCCGCAATGTGAAAGCTGGCGCGGCAATGATCGGGGTCATTACCGGCGTTGGTTTTTATGCTTTCTGGAGCATGTGGTGGCAGCCGGCCCATTACATCCACGGGATGTTCTTTACGCTGATTGTCTCGGTTCTGACCGCGCTGGTGATGAACCGGCTGGTGTTCGGCCAGAATGCCCAGCTTGCCTTTGGCAAGGGCAACGCGCAGCCCGCGTCAGCCTGATCTGCTCTTACAAAACACGTGAGCCGTCCCTAGTTCGCTAGCATGACGGCAAAACCACTTGCGCCTCACGGCTGGCTGATCCTCGACAAGCCGGTGGGGATGGGCTCGACCCAGGCGGTCGGCGCGGTGAAACGCAACTTGCGCGAAGCCGGCTATCCGAAGGTCAAGGTGGGCCACGGTGGTACGCTGGACCCGCTGGCCGAAGGGGTCCTGCCGATCGCGCTGGGTGAAGCGACCAAACTGGCCGGGCGAATGCTTGATGCCAGCAAAATCTACGAATTCACTATCCAGTTCGGCGCCGAAACCACCACGCTGGACAGCGAAGGCGAAGTAGTCGCGCAAACCGGCCGCAGGCCGCCGATTGTGGCCGTTGCGGCTGTGCTGGAGCATTTTACGGGCAACATAGAACAAATCCCGCCAGCCTATTCCGCACTAAAGGTTGACGGAAAACGTGCCTACGACCGGGCGAGGGCGGGCGAGCAGGTGGAGATGAAACCGCGCAGCGTTAAGATCCATTCGCTTGAATTTCCGTCGGGCGCCGGACGAATGGACGATGTCGAATCGACATTCGACACAGTTGGCGGACGGCCCGACCCCTATGATCCGGCTGCCCCGCTCGAACTGGCCGATGCGGTAACGCTGGTGGCACATGTCAGCAAGGGTACCTATATCAGGTCTCTGGCGCGTGATATTGCCCGCAGCCTCGGCACGCTGGGCCATGTGACTTATTTGCGGCGGATAAAGGCAGGTCCGTTCACTGAAACCAGCGCGATTTCGCTGGACAAATTGAACACGGTGGGTAAGGGCGCGCGACTTGAAGACATAATCCTGCCGATGGAGGCGGGGCTGGACGACATCCCGGCCCTCGATCTCAGTCCGGACGAGGCAGGGGCGATCCGACAGGGCCGCGTATTATCCGGGCAGCCCCAAGCTGACGGGCTCTACTGGGCGAGGGCCGGCACTGTGCCGGTCGCTCTGGTGGAACTTTCCGAAGGTTCGACAAAGATTGTCAGGGGCTTCAACCTTCCCGATGTCGCGGAGTAAAATGAATGACGATTACCGCTGAAAAAAAACAGGAAGTTATCAAGGATAACGCACAGACCGAAGGCGATACCGGGTCCCCGGAAGTCCAGGTCGCGATCCTTACCGAACGTATCCGCAATCTGACCGACCACTTCAAAGCGAACCACAAGGATAACCATTCGCGCCGCGGTCTGCTGATGATGGTCAACAAGCGTCGCAGCTTGCTCGCTTACCTCAAGAAGGTGGATGTCGAGCGCTACAACAATCTGATCAAGAAGCTGGGTCTTCGCAAGTAAGAATTTTGCAAAAGGCGGCTCTCCCGAAAAACGGGCGGGCCGCCTTTTCGCATTACGGGCTGCCTTCGCATTCGGCGAAGCTGCCCAAGGGGCGCAAATAGCCCCGTACCGGTCCGGGCCGGCATTCCCGGAAACAAGTAGGCCCCGCGCCGCAATAAGGCCGCGCGGGTTCATAAGGAAAATACATGTTCGACACAAAAACCGTATCGATTGAGTGGGGCGGCAAGACCCTCACCCTCGAAACCGGCCGCATCGCCCGTCAAGCAGACGGCGCCGTGCTGGCCACTTATGGCGAAACCGTGGTGCTGTGCGCCGTGACCGCCGCCAAGGGTGTGAAGGAAGGCCAGGATTTCTTCCCGCTGACCGTCCACTACCAGGAAAAATTCTCCGCAGCAGGCCGGATCCCCGGCGGCTTCTTCAAGCGTGAGCGCGGTGCGACCGAAAAGGAAACGCTGACAAGCCGCCTGATCGACCGTCCGGTGCGCCCGCTGTTTCCAGAAGGTTTCTACAACGAAATCAACGTTATCGCGCAGGTCCTGTCCTATGACGGTGAAACCGAACCCGATATTCTCGCGATGATCGCAGCATCCGCCGCGCTGACCATTTCGGGTGTTCCTTTCATGGGCCCGATCGGCGCTTGCCGCGTGGGTTACGAGGACGGCGAATATACGCTCAACCCCGCGCAGTCGGTTGCTGCCGATGGCGCGCTCGATCTGATCGTTGCCGCGACAGGCAATGCCGTGATGATGGTGGAATCGGAAGCGAAAGAGCTGTCCGAAGAAATCATGCTCGGCGGCGTCATGTTCGCGCATGACGAGATCAAGAAAGTCGTGAATGCGATTATCGATCTGGCCGAACAGGCTGCCAAGGAACCCTGGGATGTTGCGGTTTCCGACAATTCGGCAATCAAGGACAAGCTGGCCGGTGTGGTCGGCGGCGATATCGCTGCAGCTTACAAGCTGACCGACAAATCGCAGCGTTCCGACGCGCTCAACGCGGTTCGTGCCAAGGCCAAGGAAGCGTTTGCCGGTGAAGACGGCCAGACGCAGATGGCAGCGGGCAAGGCCGTGAAGAAGCTCGAAGCCGAAATCGTGCGCGGCGCCATCCTCAAGGACGGCACGCGGATCGACGGACGCAAGACCGACGAAGTTCGCCAGATCGAAGCCATCGTCGGCTTCCTGCCGCGCGCGCATGGCTCCTCGCTGTTCACCCGCGGCGAAACGCAGGCGATCTGCACCACCACGCTGGGCACCAAGGATAGCGAGCAGATGATCGACGGGCTGGAAGGCCTGACATACACCAACTTCATGCTGCACTATAACTTCCCGCCCTATTCGGTGGGCGAAGTGGGCCGTTTCGGCGCACCAAGCCGCCGTGATATCGGCCACGGCAAGCTGGCATGGCGCGCATTGCGTGCGGTGCTGCCGACCAAGGAAGATTTCCCTTACACCATTCGCGTCCTGTCAGACATTACCGAAAGCAACGGCTCGTCATCCATGGCGACGATTTGCGGCGGCTGTCTGTCGATGATGGACGCCGGTGTTCCGGTTGTTCGCCCGGTTTCGGGTATCGCGATGGGTCTGATTCTGGAAGGGGACGAGTTCACAGTATTGTCCGACATTCTGGGTGACGAAGATCATCTGGGCGACATGGACTTCAAGGTGGCGGGTACCGAACAGGGTATCACCACCATGCAGATGGATATCAAGGTTGCCGGCATCACGCAGGAAATCATGACCCAGGCATTGGCGCAGGCCAAGGCCGGACGTGCCCACATCCTGGGCGAAATGGCCAAGGCGCTGACCGGCGCACGGACCGAACTTTCGGCCCACGCACCGCGTATCGAAACGATGCAGATCGACAAGGCGAAAATCCGTGACATCATCGGTACCGGCGGCAAGGTCATCCGCGAAATCGTGGCTGAAACCGGCGCCAAGGTGGATATTGACGACGAAGGTCTGATCAAGATCAGTTCGTCCGACACCGCCCAGATCGAAGCGGCGCGGGCATGGATTGCCGGCATCGTGGAAGAAGCCGAAGTCGGCAAGATCTACGACGGCAAGGTCGTCAACATCGTCGATTTCGGTGCCTTCGTGAACTTCATGGGCGGCAAGGACGGTCTCGTCCACGTGTCCGAAATGAAGAACGAGCGCGTGGAAAAGCCGACCGACGTTGTTTCGGAAGGTCAGGAAGTGAAGGTCAAGGTTCTCGAGATCGACCAGCGCGGCAAGGTTCGCCTGTCGATGCGGGTGGTTGACCAGGACACCGGCGCAGAGCTGGAGGACACCCGTCCTCCGCGCGAAAGCAAGCCTCGTAGCGGCGGCGGCGGCGGCGGCGGTGATCGCGGACCGCGCCGCGGTGGCGGCCGAGATGGTGGCCGAGATGGCGGCCGTGATGGTGGCCGTGATGGTGGCCGGGCCCCGCGTGGCGGCGGAAACCGTGATGCCAATGCGGATCGCGGCGACCGGGGCGGCAAAGAAGGCGGAAACCCCGACCATATGCCGGCCTTCCTGAAAGACGACTAGGTCTTTGAGGACAAGCTGAATTCAGGGAAGGGGCCGCAGCGATGCGGCCCCTTTTCTTTCAGGGCGTCCGGCTTGGCCCCTTTTCTTTTAACAGGCGGACGTGCAGACGCAGGGCGCAGTCCTTCAGGCCATAACGTACAAGGTAAAAACGGTGACCAAAGCTCCGCCAGTTCCCCATTTCCAGATCGCCGGACACCGGATTGCGCCCGGCACCAGCGAAACGGTCGACCTGCCGATCAGCCGCCTGTCGACGCGTACCGAAATCACCATGCCTGTGCGGATCCTGCACGGACCAAAGCCCGGGCCGACATTGTTCGTCAGCGCCGCTGTGCACGGCAACGAGATTGTCGGAGTCGAAATGATCCGGCGCCTGCTGAAAAACATTTCGGTCAAACGGCTGCGCGGGACGCTGGTTTGCGTGCCGGTGGTCAATGCGTATGGCTTTACTTCGCACAGCCGTTATCTGCCCGACGGGCGCGATCTGAACCGCGTGTTCCCCGGTTCGCCGAAAGGCTCGCTCGCCGCGCAGCTGGCGCATGTATTTACCGAAGAAATCATCAAGCGCTGCCATTACGGGATCGATTTGCATTCTGCCGGGCTGAACCGTGAAAACCTGCCGCAGATCCGCTTCAGTCCGGGCAATGCAGCTGCAGCCGCGCTGGCCGATGTGTTTGGCGCGCCAGCGATCATCCAGTCACCACTGCGCGCCGGGTCACTGCGCCAGACGGCGGATGAAAATGGCTGCACCATGCTGCTGATGGAATCGGGGGAAGCGCTGCGGTTCGATGAATTTGCCATCCGTATCGGGGTGCGCGGCATTCTGCGGGTGATGGCGCACCTGGAAATGGGTGTCCGCAAACAGACCGCGCTGGCAGCCCTGCCTGTCCGCAGTGATGGCAGCCGCTGGGTTCGCGCAGAAGAGGGCGGGATTTTTCGCGCGATCCGCAAGACGGGCGATATGGTAACCGAACACGAACAGATCGGTTATGTCAGCGATCCGTTTGGCGATCAGGATACGCCGGTGCTGGCTCCGCTTACCGGATTGATCATCGGACGCAGCGTGATGCCGGTGGTCAATCAGGGGGACGCCCTGATGCATATTGCGCGGGTTGCGGTGCCCGGCACGGCCGATGCGCGATTGTCGGCGATCGAAGAGGCGGCATTTGACGATCCCTTGTTCGACGAAGACGAGATAATGTGAGAGGCTGATGCTGACACGCGAGATTATCGATACTGTACAGGTGCCCGGCGGAGCGGAGCTGCAACTGGTCACGCATGGGCGCGATTTCATCATCGTGCTGGACCGTAACGAGCTGATGAGCACCCGGATGCAATATTCGGAAGAACAACTGGCGGTGATGACGCTGGACCGGCTGACGACAGACAATGCCAATGTGCTGATCGGCGGCTACGGAATGGGGTTCACCCTGCGCGCCGCCCTGGCACGGCTGGGCGACAAGGCGCGCGTTACAGTGGCAGAACTGGTGCCCGAAATTATCACCTGGGCGCGCGGGCCGATGTCCGCAATTACTGCCGGATGTCTGGACGACCCGCGCGTGCTGCTGGAACTTGACGATGTGGCCGAAGTGATCGGCGATGCCGCCGACTTGGGCACGCAATATGAGGCGATATTGCTCGACGTGGACAATGGCCCCGACGGACTGGTGCACGGTGATAACAACCGGATTTATTCCAAGACCGGGCTGGGCAAGGCGCGCGATGCGCTGCATCCGGACGGCATTCTGGCGATCTGGTCAGCCGGGCCCGATCCTCAATTCGTGCGGCGGCTTGGCAATGCCGGCTTCGAAGTCGAGGAAGTGGAAGTCCGCGCACGGCCCAATAACAAGGGGCCGCGCCACTGGATCTGGTTCGCCCGGCGCCGGCGTTAGGATTTGACCCGCGTCGCGCCAAGGAAGTCGCGTTTGCCCAGTGTGACGCCCCTCATCCGCAGAATGTCATACGCGGTTGCAGCGTGGAAGAAGAAATTCGGATTGCTGAAACTTAGCAGGAAATCCTGCACCGTGTATTCCTGACGGAACGTATCGCCGAAGGCGAACACCATGTCATTGCCCGCGATATCCTCCAGCTCGTCCACCGATGTGCTGCCCAGCACCCCGCGCGCTTTATCCAGCAATGCCTTGAGCTCTGCAAATGTACCGGGGGGCGGTTCCATCTCCGGGCGATATTCGCCGGCGCGAACCGCCTCGATTGCAAAGCCGGAATGGCCCCACACGCTTTTTACCTGATAGGCGAAGGGCAGCATGTTGCCGATCAATCTGGCCTGCACCATCTCGCTCTCGTCCAGCCCGTTGTCACCGGCGAACGCCGAAGCCTGGTCGATCAGTCGATCCACGCTATCGATAATCTGCAGCCAGCTCGGGATCACGGCTTGGTGAAGTGTCAGCGCCATCTGTTTGTCCTTCGGATTCGGTTTGGCGGGACCTTAGCCGCCAGAAAAAAGAGCGCCAGACCCATTCGGGTGCGGCGCTCCTTGATAATCGGAAATCGGCGGGTTCAGCGCACGCGCGGGCCGCCAAAGGGCAGCGGGGGCGGCGGCCGCCGCTGACCGCGCGGCAATTGCGCCTGATAGGCCCGGCCGCAATGTTCCACGCAATAGGGGAAGCCGGGGTTCACGGTCACGCCGCAGAAATGGAAGTCGGGTTCGCCGGGATGCCCCATCGGCCAGCGGCAGACGCGGTCGTTAAGTTCCAGCAGGCTGGTTTTTTCGGCAATATCGGGGCTGGGCTTGGCCGGTACCAGACGCCGCGGCGGCGCGGGCGGGATCGGCGGTTGCTGGTCGCCCGGGCCCTGCCGCAAAAAGCCGCCAGGGCCAACGGACACGATCTTGGGTGAATTCTGGGTCGGGTTCGGAACCGGCTGGATCGGCGTGCCCGGCGGCGGCGGCGGCGGTTTGGCCGCTGCTGCACGTTCTGCCGCGGTCGGGTTCGACTTGGGTTTGATGACCGGCCGCGAATGCACCTTGGGAGCAGCCTTCTTGGCGGCAGACTTCGGCGGCGGCGTCCTGGCCGCATCTTTCTTTTTCTTTTCGCTCGCCTTCACGGGCGATGGGCGCGATTTCAGGTCAAGACGGTGCGCCTTGCCGATGACTGCGTTACGGCTAACACCGCCCAGTTCTTCTGCGATCTGGCTGGCAGTGCTGCCGCCTTCCCACATTTTCTTCAGCGTCGCGATGCGATCGTCAGTCCAGCTCATTTGCGCTCCAGAATTATCAACTTCTCAGCCCCGCACCAGATTCCCTCGATCGCGGGGTAGAATCGGTCCGTCTTGCTTGTCAGGACAAGCTGATGGCCCTACTCGCGGTCGCATGGTCGATCAAGCTCAGAACACGGTACAGGCAGACGCTCCCATTGCCGAAAACGCTGCCCATGACACGTCGGGCTTCTCACCACGCGGGAAACCCGTGCTGCGCGGTATAAACCGCCTCGGGGTTTGGACCCTTTATATTAAGGAGTGTCGCCGGTTTCTCAAGGTCCAGACGCAGACAATCTGGGCGCCGGCCGTCACGACCCTGCTGTTTCTGGTGATTTTTACCGTCGCGATGGGGCGCGAAGGGCGCGAAGTGCTGGGCGTGCCGTTCGCGACGTTCGTGGCGCCGGGCCTGATCGTGATGGGGATGATGCAGAACGCCTTTGCCAATTCCAGCTTCAGCCTGCTGGTCGGTAAAATACAGGGTACGATTATCGATTATCTGATGCCGCCATTGTCCGAAGGCGAACTGATGGTCGGTATCGTGGCCGCAGCCGTTACGCGCGCATTGGCAGTGGGTGTGGCCGTGGCGCTGGCGATGTCGCTGTGGCCGGGCGTGTCGCTGTCGGCAGAACATCCCTGGGCGATAGTCTGGTTTGGCCTCAATGGTGCGATCATGCTCGCGCTGCTCGGGCTGCTGACATCGCTGTGGGCTGAAAAATTCGATCACAATGCGGCGATCAGCAATTTCGTGATCGCGCCACTGTCGCTGTTGTCGGGGACTTTTTATATCATCGACAATCTTGCCCCCGCATTCCAGATGATCAGCCGCCTGAATCCGTTTTTCTATGTAATTTCCGGCTTCCGCTTCGGTTTTCTGGGGCAAAGCGATATCGGCAGCACCAATGCAGCAGTCGCGTTCGCCGCGCTGGGGCTGGCGCTGTTCAATCTCGTGCTAGGGCTGGGAACGTACCGATTGCTGAAATCCGGCTGGAAACTGAAAAGCTAGCCTCCAGCAGGCGGCCAATATTCAACCCGGCATTTAATGCGTAAGGCGCTGGCGCATCCGGTAGCGGCCTTCGGAAAATTCGGTAAACAATTCCTCGACCTGCGGATGGTCCACAGGGCCGCCATCACTGTCGGACAAAAGGTTCTGCTGGCTGACGTAAGCGACGTAGGACGATTCGTCATTTTCCGCCAGCAAGTGATAATAGGGCTGTTCACGGTCGGGCCGGATGTCTTGCGGGATGGATTCCCACCATTCCTCGCTATTGGCGAACACCGGATCGACATCGAACACGACGCCGCGGAAATCGAACATTTTATGGCGCACGACATCGCCGATCGCAAAACGCGCATTGGCGTTCAGCGGTGCGTCGATCCGGCGCCCTGCGTTGGGCGAAAAGAAGCTGGCACGGTCCATAATGGTCACGATATAAGATTGTGCAGGTGCGAAACAAGGCGTTCGTGCGACGCTTCCCCCGATTTCGCACCCGTTAAGGCTTGGCAAGGCGAGGGGCTTGGGCTAGGCGGCGCGCGTTCAAGACCAACGATAGCCGCTTCTGCGGCAATTGTGCTTCGCGGAGAGATGCCGGAGTGGTCGAACGGGGTAGTCTCGAAAACTACTGTGCGGGCAACCGTACCCAGGGTTCGAATCCCTGTCTCTCCGCCACGCAGCCCGCCATCTGCTTTCGCCTTGCCTCTGGGTGTACGAAGCGCATCGTGGAGAAAGGCGCCGTCCACCCGTTCAATTACCGACGACAAAGCTGCACGCGGTCGTGGCGCTGCCGCCGACATTGAAAGTCGCGACGTTCCGCGCACCTTCTATCTGATAGTCACCGGCATTGCCGGTCACCTGCCGCCAGCTGTCAAGCATCATGCGCACTCCGGTAGCGCCCACGGGATGGCCGGTTCCGATCAATCCGCCCGAAGCATTGACGGGCAATTTGCCGCCCAGCGCAATCGTGCCGTCCTCAATCGCGCGCCAGCTCTGCCCGGCAGGAGTGACCCCGAAATGGTCGATCGCCATATATTCGGTGATCGAAAAGCAATCGTGCACCTCGATCCCGTCGCAGCCATAGATATCGGGCATCCCCGCGCGGCCCAGGGCATCCATCATCGCCTTGCGGACGAAGGGAAAGACATAGGGCTGGCCCTGGCTGTCATTGATCTTGCGCTGGTACATCAGCGGCGCGGTGGTGTGGCCCCAACCCTTGATCCGGGGGACGCAATCGAGCGCGATGCCGCGCCGCTTGGCCCAGGCCTCGGCAACCGGGCGCGAGGCCAGGAACACAGCTGCCGCGCCGTCTGTGACCTGTCCGCAGTCCGACTTGCGCAGGCGGCCCTCGATACGGGGATTGAATTCGTCGTTCTCACCCAGTTGATCGGGGCCAATCTTCCAGCCGCGCGTCTGCGAATTGGGATTGCGTTTGCCATTGGCAAAGTTGCTTTGAGAAATCGCCTTGAGATAGGCGCGGTCCAGCCCGTGACGCTGTTCGTACTCCTCTTCGACCTTTGCAAACATCCATGGCCACAGGTAGCGCGCATCGACCGCTTCCTGCCCGACCCATGCCGCAGCGCCGAGATGTTCGGCGGCGGTTTGGCCGGGTACATTACGCATGAGTTCGATGCCCAGCACCATTGCCAATCCGTAGCGGCCCGCTTCGATCTCGGCAGATGCCGCAAGGATTGCAATCGAGCCCGATGCACAAGCTGCCTCGTGGCGCGAGGCCGGGATCCCGGCAAGATCGGGATGGACGTGGCCAAAGAACCCGCCCATCTGTCCCTGGCCGGTGAACAGTTCGCCAACAAAATTTCCGACATGAGCAGTTTCAACCTCGCGCGGTTCGATGCCGGTTGCTGCAAAGGCGGCTTCGGCAACCTCGCGGAAGAGGTCGAACATGCCATTGCCTTCGCGTTCCATATTGCGAGCGAAATCACTTTGAGCGCCGCCCAGAACGAATATTTCTCCAGTCATTTCAGGCTTGTCCTTCCTGCAAGGCCATCGCCCGCTCGCGCACCTGGTCGCGCATGACCTTGTTGGTCACATTTCGAGGCAATTCCGCAAACCGGAACAGGCGTTCGGGATATTTAAACTTGGCCAGACCCTGTTGTTGCAGGAATTCCGAGATCTCCGGCAATCCGACCTCGCGATCTTCGCGCGGGACATAAGCCAACCCGATCCGTTCACCCATTACCGGATCGGGCAGGGAGAATGCACAGGCTTCCGTCAGATCGGGATGCCCGCCCAGCAGCTGATCGATTTCCTCGGGCGCAATATTCATGCCGCCTCGAATGATGAGATCCTTGCACCGCCCGACAAAGCGGTAGAAACGCCCTTCTCCGCCAATCTCGAACAGATCCCCGGTCCTGAAATATCCGTCTCGTGTAAAGGCTTCGGCGGTTCGGTCCGGTGCTTCGAAATACCCCTCGAACACGGTCGGGCCCTTGATCTGCAGTTCGCCCGCAACACCTTCGGTGCAGATTTCACTATCCCCGCCGGCGGGCACCAGACGGGTCTGCAGAATGGCACGCGGTTCGCCGCCAAAATAGGGGACGAGCGGCATCTCGCGCGGGAAATAACTGGCGCGCTCCACCGGATCGGGCACAATATCGGGACCGGTGGCCAGCGACATGCCTTCATTCGATCCGAACACGTTCACCACATTGATGCCGAACCGGTCCTGAAAACCCTTGACCATTGCCGGCGACAGAGGTGCGGATCCCGAGGCGATAGACCTCAGGCTGGAAAGGTCGGTCTGGGCCAACAGCGCTTCGTTCTGGAGCAGCATGTTGAGGATTGCCGGCGGCGCGATTGTAAAATGCGGCCGTTCCTCGGCAATCTGGCGCAGATAGACTTGCGGGTCGAACGGATGATGTAACACCATGGTGCCCGCCAGCCGCAGCCAGCTCATCGTGATACCGCCGATGCTTGCCATGTTGATCAGCGGGAACGGGTTTAACAAAACGTCGCCCGCTTCAAGCTGGCCGACTTGATATGTCGCAGGGGCAATCCCGACCCAGTGATTGTGACTGCGCGGTACGCCCTTGGGTGCACCCGTGGTCCCCGACGTCCAGCAAATCGTAAAGATATCGTCCGCACCGGCAGGATGGAGCACGCGATGGTCGGCAAGCGCCTGCGGATTGCCGGCCGCTGTGGTCAGGTCCAGCGCATTGTCAACCGGATCGGGACCAAAGGTCATCAAACGGCAATTGCTGTTCAACAATCCGCTGGCAGTTGCGACATGATCGCTGCCCCTGAAACGGGTGCCGCAAATGAAAGCCGCGGGCTTGACCAGCCGCATCATCCCGGCGAGTTCGTGGCTGCGATATTGCACCGCCACCGGGCTGACGGCCGCACCGATCGTGGCAGCTGCAAAATAAAGGCTGACAAACTCGCTGATATTGGGGAGCTGGATCATGATAACATCGCCATGACCGATTCCGCCATCGATCAATGCCCCGGCCAGCCGTTCCACTTCGCTGCGCAACTGCGTATAGGTCAGGCGCTGCTGCCCGCCGAAGGAAAAATCGGACCGGTTCGGCGCATCGACCAAAGCCACGCGGTCCCCATGTGCGTCGGCATTCGCGAAAAAAAGGTCGGCTAGGGTCTTGTCTCCCCACCAGCCTTGTTCCCGATAAAGCGTCCTTTTATCCTCGGGCGCGCAATGCATCTCAGGCTGCCAGAATGTTGTTCTGCGGCATCCCGATATCATCGCCATTGGCCCAGGTTGAATGTGTGCCGGCGCAGATTCTCTCGGGCAGGATAATGCGGCAGACAGGGCCGGCCCCGATGTCGCGTGCATCAAGGATGATGCATTCCGAACAGTCGCTGTTCACATCGGAAATATAGGAAATGATGTAGCCGTCATCCTCCTGTGTCGCGCCAATTCGCGGGACGAACGGGCTTTCGCTGGCATAGCGTCCTTCGGGCAGTTCGTATGACCAGCTCTCGCCCGTCTCGAGATCGTGCTTCACCACGCCTTTGAACAGGAACCAGTAGGGTTCGGGAATGGCGCTATAGACATAGCGGTATTTCCGCCCGGCAAATTTCTGGTTGATCATGCCGAATTCGAGAATCCGGTTGTCGAGCCGCTGTTCGGTGGTTTCTCCGGTCCGCATGTTGAATCGCCAGCGGTGCAGCTTGGGCTTCATCAGCCCTTGCGAAAGATAGGCCATCATCCGCTCCAGCCCTTCGGGTGCATCGGGATAGGACTTTGGCTGCGGCTCTTCCTGGAAATAGCCGTCGAGCACGATTTCATCGCCTTCTTCATAGGCATTGGTCCAATGCAGCGTGTAAGTGGGCTCGGCTTCGAACCAGCGGATATCGCCGGGCTGGCCATAACGCGGAATGATCGCAAAGCGGGTTTTCATATCAGGGTGGAATTCGACCGCGTGGACGTTGCGTTTCAAGAGTTCTTCGTTCCAGAACAAGGGCATGTCGTTGAGGATCGAATAATTGCTGGTGAAGCACATATCATGCGGCAGGCGCGGCCCGGGCAGCGGGATCGGGACATAATGCTTGAGCCTGTTGTCCGGTCCGACAACGCCATAATGCATATAGGGCGCGTGTTTGGAATAATTGAAAAACAGCAGCTCGCCGGTGGCCTGGTCGGTTTTGGCATGCGCCGATATACCATCGAGCGGGACCCAGCCTTCGGTGCCGAATTGTTCCATCGTATAGGGATCGAGCCGGTATCCCTCACCGCTTTGGTAAAAGGTCGAAAGGATCTTGCCTGCATGGACGACGACGTCGGTCGAGGAGCTGTCCTTCAGCCATTCCTGTGCACCCCAGCCCGGGCGGGTCGATTTTTGCGGCGGTTCCATCAGCCCGGCCCATAGCGAACGTCCGGCCTCTTTCTCCGCTTCGAAACCCTTGGTCCGCACGAACCGGCTGCGATAGCTCGCCCTGCCGTTTTTGAAGCTGATCGAATGGATGAAGCCGTCGCCATCAAAAGGGTGATAGCGTCCGATCGGCTCGTGGATCTGGTTTTCCCCGGTGCGGACATAGACCCCGTCGATATCCTTGGGGATCTGGCCGATCACCTCGACATCGCCATCCTTGTAGGACGCATTCCATTCATTGTGCGTCGGACGCCACGCGCCCTTCATATAGGGGTGATCATTGGGCTGGATGGTTGACCGGATTGTTTCGATCAGTTCAACAGGCATTGACTTGCTCCTCCACCCGAAATGGCGGCTTCGCAGCCGCATTTCGGTATTCATTGCACAGGCGCTGGACGATTGCACCGATGGGTTCGACAGCGGTAACTGCACCGACTCCCTGACCCGCCGACCAGACATTTTTCCATGCTTTCGCATCGTCTTGCGCATTTTCAAAATCGGGCTGCTTGTCTTCGGGCATATTGGACGGGTCATGCCCGGCCGCAATCAGGCTGTGCTTCAGCCAGTTCGCGGTGATCCCGGTGATGCCTTTGGACGGGACGATATCTTCGGCCCCGGCATTTACGACCATCCGTTTGTACCCCGCGTCGGCCATGCTTTCCTCGCAGGCAATGAGCGAAGTTCCAAGATAGGCGAGATCCGCCCCCAGCACTTCGGCAGCGCGAATGGCATGACCGGTGGAAATGGCGCCGCCCAGCACGATCGGCCCGTCCCAGAATTGCCGAACTTCCTCGACAAACGCAAAGCCGCTCGTGGTGCCGGTGTGCCCCCCGGCTCCCGAAGCAACAAGCACCAGGCCATCGACACCCGCGCCCGCCGCCTTGCGCGCAAAGCCCACTGAATTGACATCGGCAAATACCAGCCCGCCATAATCATGAACCTGATCGAGGACGCGCGTCGGGCTGCCAAGCGCCGTAATGACCAGCGGGGCGCGGTGCCGCACTACCAGACGCAGGTCTTCCGCGAGGCGATCGTTCGACGGATGCACGACCAGATTGGCGGCCCATGCCGCAGCACCGGGATCATTTTCCAGAGCCGCGGTGATCTGTTCGAGCCATTGGTCCAGAATTTCCGGTGTGCGCGCATTGGGCGTAGGGAACGAACCGATCATGCCCGCCCGCGATGCGGCAATCACCATTTCCGGCCCCGAGACAAGAAACATCGGCGCTGCAATCGCCGGGATCCGAAGGTTCCGCGCGAGCGAGGACGTCAGCTTGCTCACGGCGATATCCTGATCGACCTGCGCGAAAAAGATGGTTGTGCATTCATACTGACTTGTATAAGCATACTCATGGCGCAGGTGCAATAGCGATGCGGCTCGGTCTGCTGGCGGGCACCTGCGGGGGTAGGGGAGACGATCGATGAAAACTGCTATCACACTACTTTTGGCGGGGACCGCACTGGCAACCCCGGGCTATGCGAATGCGCAATCCCAAAATCCGGAATCATCAGGGAATTCAGCCCAACCGGAAGCCGGGGAAACCGGCGGGCTGGTTGAAATCGTGGTCACTGCACAGAAGCGGGCAGAAGGCCTGTCGGATGTTCCAATCTCGATCACTGCCGTCAGTGGTGAAACGCTGGAATCCTACGGACAGACCAATCTAGAGTCGGTTTCCTCCTCGATCCCCAACTTGAAAATTACGCAGACCGCGATTGCCAACCGGATCGCGATCCGCGGGATTGCATCGGGCGATAACAAGGGCTTCGAACAATCCGTCGCGATGTTTGTCGATGGTGTCTATTATGGACGCGACCAGCTCAGCCGCATGCCGCTGGTCGATATTGAACGTATCGAGGTGCTGCGCGGTCCGCAGCCAACGCTGTTTGGCAAGAACGCCATTGCCGGTGCCGTCAATGTCGTCAGTCGCCGCCCGACGAGCGATCTGGAGGGATCAGTCAGCGCAAGCTATGAGTTCGAGCATAATGAAGCGCGCGTCACCGGGGTGCTTTCAGGGCCGGTCACCGACAATATCGGCGCCCGTATAGTCGGCTATTACCGCGACATGGATGGCTATTTCTTCAACACACGGCAGAACCGCAATGAACCGGATCTGCGCGAAACCTTTGTTCGCGGTATCCTGGAATTCGAGGGCGAAAGCGCGCTCTCGGCCGACCTCAAGATCGAGTACGCCGATTTCAAGACGAAGGGGCAGCCGCGTGAAGCGTTTGGCCCGGTCGGCAGCTACAGTGCCGTTTTTGCAGGGCCGCTGTTCGTCGAAACCGATGAAGATTATGTGCGTGCCGATGGCGGCTATCTGAGCCGGAACAAGATTTTCAACAGCGTGCTCAACGCCAATCTCGAATTGGGTGAACACACCCTCACTTCGGTAACCGGATATCTCGACTACAGCGTCGATGAGACGATCGACGTCGATTTCACAAATCTGCCTTTGCTCGACGGAACAACTCAATCGGAGGATTATCGCCAGTTCTCGCAAGAGTTGCGGATTGCATCGCCAGGGGACCAGCCCTTCAACTACATCGCGGGTGTCTATTACCAGAACACCAAGCTGGCGGTGACCGATCATGTACAGTTCAACCCGTTCTTTTTCGGCTCGCCCTTCCGCGCGCTGGGGGACACCGCAAACGATCGCACCTATTCGCAAAGTTCGGACCTGATTTCAGTGTTCGCTCAGGGGGAATTTTCCATTACCGATGCCTTGCGCGTCACGGTGGGCGCACGTTTGAACCACGAAAGCAAACAAGGCAGTCGTGCATTGGCGGTCAATCGGGGGCCACTCAGCCTCGCGGCAGTTCCCGCGATCCTTGATCCGGTGGTTATCGGCACGTTCCGGGCCTTGAATATCGAAGCGCATTCGATCGCGGACAAGCTGAGCGAAGATTCGTTCAATCCCATGGCGAACATCCAATATGATATTACCGGCGATCTGATGTTCTATGCATCCTTCGCAAGGGGGTCGAAGGCCGGCGGGTTTGACATTCGCGGCAACTCGCTCCCCAGTTCGACCACGGTCGCTACGCCGGGTGCATTCACTTTCGAGGATGAGAGGGCCGACAGTTTCGAAGCGGGCCTGAAGTACAAGGCCCGGACGCTTGCCATCAACATTTCGGCATACCGCACCAAGTACAGCGATCTGCAGACCAATGTATTCGACGGCGTACTCAGCTTCAACGTCCGCAACGCATCGGGAGCAAAGACGCAAGGTGTCGAGGCAGATTTGCGCTGGGCGCTGGACGACCATTTTACCCTGAGCGGGGCCATCGCCTATCTCGATTTCGAATTCACCGATTTCCCGCTTGGGCAATGCTTTTTCCAGCAGGTGCCCGATAACGGCGGTTTCTGCAGCTATACCGGCAAGCGAAACACGCTCACCCCCGAATGGTCGGGCAATCTCAATGGTGATTTCAGCCACGAAATTGGCGGAAACATCAAGTTCGGGGCAAACCTCAACGCGGACTTCTCAAGCAGTTACATCGCAGCCGCAAATCTTGATCCCCGTACAAGGCAAAGTGGCTATGTCAAAATGGGTGCAAGGGTTTCGCTTGGCCATGTCGATGACAATTGGACCATTGCGCTGGTCGGACGCAATCTGACCAATGAACGGATCATGCAGACCGCGGGTGCATTGCCGCTGGCAACGACTTTCACTCGCGGAACGGGCATAGCGTATAACGCGATCTACGATCGGCCGCGCAACATTGCCCTCCAATTAGACTTCAGGTTCTAACCGGTGAAGGCTCACCTGCTGGGCCTGGCGGGCCTGATGACCTCGGGCCTGATAACCTCGGGCGTGCTGTTGGCCTGCGTCCCGGCGCAGGCGCAGCAGGGTGCGACCAGCGCGGATGAAACCGATCCGGCGATGCTGGACTGGATGGATGGTTCGCCGCCGCCGAAAGACAAATTGGTTCGGCACGGTGACGGGAGCTACTATACCTTTCCGCGCACGCGGTGGGCATTTTCCAACATGCGGTCGCTGTTTCCGACCATCAATCTGTGGCGCGGCGAAGCACCGGCGAGCGTGTTGCCCGTCAAGCTGCGCGACGAT
Organism: Altererythrobacter aquiaggeris; assembly: GCF_037154015.1. NCBI lineage: Bacteria > Pseudomonadati > Pseudomonadota > Alphaproteobacteria > Sphingomonadales > Erythrobacteraceae > Aestuarierythrobacter > Aestuarierythrobacter aquiaggeris. The sequence continues at coordinate 2,128,405 of NZ_JBANRL010000001.1, read as the reverse complement.
CTTGCAGCCGTGACCTTCCTGCCTCTTGGCAGCGACAATGCCGCCAACAATAATGGCGCTGTCAATAATACGATGCGGTGGGATGAGGCCTTGCAGGCCAGCTATGCCGATGCGGTTGTTGTGCTGCATCGCGGCGCAATCGTCTATGAGCGCTATTCCGGGGTTACCGCGCGGCACACACCGCACATGTCGTTCTCGATGACCAAATCCTATTACGGCACGCTGGCTGCGATGCTTGTGGCCGAGGGTGCGCTCGATGAGGATCAGGTGATCGGGCACTATATTCCCGAATTGGCGGACAGCGGTTTTGGCGATGCCACGGTGCGCCAGGTGCTCGACATGACAACTTCGATCCAATATTCGGAAGACTATACCGATCCCGCCGCTGACGTTTTCGCTTTTGCCCTGGCAGGCGAGATATTTCCGCGCCCGCAGGGATATCAGGGGCCCGACGGCTTCTATGCCTATCTGCCAACCCTGAACAAGCTGGGCCGGCACGGCACCCGGTTCGCCTACAAATCGGTTAATACCGAAGTGCTGGGCTGGTTGATCGGGAGAGTGACGGGAAGGAACCCGGTCGAAGTTCTGCAACAGCGGATCTGGGGCAAATTAGGCGCCGAAGAGGATGCTTACATTCTGGTCGATGGTCATGGAACCGGCTGGGCGGCAGGGGGTATGAACGCCACCGCACGTGATCACGCCCGGTTCGGCGAAATGATGCGCATGGGCGGCCGGTTCAACCGGCAGCAGATCGTTCCGGAAGCTGTGGTGGACAGAATCTCTCGCGGGGGAAGCACATCGGATTTCGCCGGGGCCGGCTACACGACCTTGCCCGGATGGAGCTACCGTGACCAATGGTGGGTGGATCATGGCAGCGGTGTATTTGCTGCCCGCGGTGTGCATGGCCAAACGATCTATATTGATTCTGCATCCGAAATGGTGATTGTGCGCCTGGCTTCGCATCCCATGGCTGCCAACGCCAATATCGACCCGGTCAGCCTTCCCGCTTACCGCGCAATCGCCCACAGATTGCAGCACGACCAGCATACTGAATGAGGATTGGTGCCAGCGCGTGAAGATGGAAACAATCAGAGCTTGTTCGATCTGGCGGGCCCTCGAAGTTATCGGCGATGTACCGGTTTTGCTGGTTCTGGAGCAGAGTTTCCTGGGAACAAGCAGTTTCGAGGCCATTGTCGAAAAAACCGGCCTGCCTCGCTCTGTGGTCAGTGACCGGCTAAAGAAGCTGGTGGCCGAAGATTGCCTGGGGAAAAATGTTGCAAGGGCCAGCAGGCGCGCCAAATACCAGCTGACCGAAAAGGGCAGGGACCTGTTTCCGATCGCACTGGCGATGCTGTTCTGGCAGCACCGCTGGGAAACGGGCAAGCGCAAGTTCATAGTGCGAATCCATCATTCCCGCTGCGGCCGATCGATCGAGCCCAGGCCGGCCTGCGATCATTGTGCCGAGGAAATCAAGGCGCATGAGGTTGACTGGAAACCAGGCCCGGGACTGGCGCAGGTTGCCCCCGACTACAGCAGGCGGCGGCGTCCTTCCAAGAGCATTACCGCGAGACGCGAAGGTGGTGCACTGGTTGATACATTGATCGGCATCTTTGGCGATCGCTGGTCAACGCTGATCGTGCGCGCCATGTTTACCGGCATTCACAGGTTCGATCAGATCCAGCAGGACACATTGATGGCCAGTAATATCCTGTCCGGAAGAATTGACGAACTGATCGAAAGCGGAATCCTGTGCGCCACGCTTTATAATGACCATCCTCCGCGCCACGAGTACCGGCTGACCGGAAAAGGGCGCGATCTCTACCCCGTCATTCTGGGGATGTTGCAGTGGGGGGACAAATATTATGCTGCCGAACAGGGTCCGCCGCTGCTTCTCCAGCATAGAATCTGCGACAAGCCGCTTACGATGGTGATGGCCTGCAGCGTTTGCGCGGAAGAACTGCGAGCGGGGGAACTCGATTTCAGCATCGAAGCGATTACCGGAGCCGACATCGAAGCCAATGCGGCCGGAACAAACACCGCAAAGCGGAAAGCCTGAAGCAGCATCACCCGGAACAGGATGACCGGACCGCAGGTCTGATTGGCAATCCCATTGGTTGATGTGTTTCTAGGAGTCGCCCGAGCCAGCGCTGGGATGCGCCCGGAGTACGGCTGTTTGATTTTCAGAATAGACTTAACCAAAAACGTTTTTATTTCAGCATTCGGATCGAGGTCCGGCATTTAGAAAGCGAATGACCAAGGGTGCTGCGCGAGACATATCGCGATGTTATAGTGTTGTGTTAGTTTGCACTCGGTGTAGCAGTAGTGTAAACTCGTTGCCTTAAGATACTTCCTAGTTAAGGGATTGGGCGTCCTTGCTTGGTGTCCGTTAGTACCTTTTCGCATTGACAGGAGGGACTGGCGGCTGATGAGCGAGATTTTCGTTTCTTACAAGCGTGAGAACCGGCCGGTGGTGGAGCATCTGGTTTGCGGCTTGAAGAACCACGGACTGAACGTCTGGTGGGATGCCGAGATCGAGGGCGGCTCGCGCTGGCGGCAGGAAATTCTCGACAAACTGGAAATGGCCGCTGTCGTCATCGTCGTCTGGAGCAAGGAATCCGCCGGGCAGCTTGGCGAATTTGTCCAGGACGAGGCGGCACACGCGAAGGCGCGCGGAACCTATCTGCCTGTATCGATCGACGGGACCGATCCACCGCTCGGTTTCCGCCAGGTGCAAGTCCTTCCCCTCATCGATTGGCAAGGCGGTGAGGACGAGAACCAGTTCAAAGCCTTGCTGCGGGCCTTGCGAGCCAGGTTCGAACCGCGCGCGAAAACAGTCCGAAGCGCTGAGCCAGACCCCGTGCCGCATAAACCGTTCATGTTTTCCGACCATTCCGACAGACCATCGATCGCGGTGCTGCCATTCCGGCATCCTCCGAATGACGCCGATCAGGCTTATTTCGCAGAAGGCATGGCTGAAGATATTATCGCCGGCCTGTCGCGCTCGCGCCTGCTACGCGTCACATCGCGTCAGTCGTCACTTTCATACGATGCGGAAACCGTCTCCACCGCGCAGGCCTGCGCCGATCTATCGGTGCGTTATCTCGTGAGGGGCCAGATACGCCGGATGGGCAGCAAGGCACGGGTTCGCGCCGACCTTATCGACGGAGATACGGACGAGGTTGTGTGGTCCGGCCACCAAGACAGGCCGATCGACGAAATCTTCGAATTACAGGATTCGATTACCAACGGTATCGTTGGCACGATTGAACCGGCGCTGCTCGATCTGGAGCAGAACCGGGCCGCGCGCGGATCGCAGGATTTGCGCCACTGGGACCTTTTTATCAGAGGGCGCTATCATTACTGGCGCGCCACTTTCGAACATTTCCGCAAGGCCGAAGAGATTCTGCTCAAGGCACTCAAGCTTGACCCGCATGATGCGCCGACACTGGTGCTGCTCGCCCTTTCGCAGCTGGGCGACATCTGGGGTGGTCGAACCAAAAATTTCGTGGAGACTGTCAAGCGGGCGAACGATTACGCCACCCGCGCTGTTGCCGCCGATCCGCGAGATGCAACGACGCATTATGCGCTGGGTATCGTGCTGTCTCTCATGGGACGGTTCGACCAGGGAATGGCCGAACAACGGCGCTCGCTGGACCTCAATCAGGGCAATGCACAGGCGCTGGGCGAGCTTGGCCGCCTGCTTGCTTTCCGCGGCGACCCGGACGAAGCGCTGGAAGTTAACGCCGAGGCACTCAGCCTGAGCCCCAATGACCCGCACGACTGGTTATGGCTGCGCTCCATGTCGGTCGCGGCCTTGCGCGCAGGGCGTCCCGAGGAAGCGCTCAGGCATGCGCGGGACGCTCTGACGCGGCGGCCCGATTTCTTTTTCCTCCACCTGCAATTGGCGGCATGCAGCCAGCGGGCCGGGGATAATGCCTCCGCGCGCGCAGCTTGCGCCAGAGGCGTCGAGTTGAATGACAAATACTCGCTGGCGGCACTGGAATGGGGTCATCCGTATAGCGAGAGAGATGATCTTGAGGATTTTGTAGGGGCGCTGCGCGAAGCTGGCTGGACCGGCTGAAATTCGAAGAACAGGGAGAAGGCGAATGGCGAATTCAGACCAACCGATCAAGGTTGCAATTCTAGGCGGAGGCATGGGCGCGCTTGCCACCGCCTTCGAATTATCGTCGCAGCCACAATATGAAGTCACCATCCACACGCTCGGCTGGCGTCTGGGCGGTAAATGTGCGTCGTCGCGCGGACCCAACGACCGGATCGAGGAACACGGGATTCACGGCTTTCTGGGAAGCTACTACAACGCTTGCCCCATGCTCGGTAAGGTCTTTGCGGAACTCGCGCGCGAGCCGGGCACGCCGATCGCCACATTCGAGGAGGCGTTGGTAGGGCTGGATGCGCTGCAGATGTACAGTTATCCCGATGGTGTGCCATCGGTGTTCGCGGCACATTTCCCGCCCGACAGGAAATTTCCCAATCCGGCCGACCCCGTAGCTATCATATCGATCGAACAACTGGTTGCACGGGTGCTTGCCTTCTTCGACCGCGCCCATGCCGCCGCGCCGCCGCATCATCACACCAACTGGCTGCGCGATCATTTCGAAGCTGCTGCGCTTGCAATGGAGCGGGCGGCGCTGAGCGAAGAACAGGCGCTGGGCAAAGCCTTGCTGCCGGTTTTGGAGAAGGGCTATCGAAAGCTGCGTTCCCTGGTTTTTCCGCTGATCGAAAGCGATGACGAGGCGATGGAGATATTCACCATCGTGGATTGGGCATTCGCTTTGCTGACCGGAGTGCTGTCCGATGACATACCCGCCAAGGGCTTCGATTTTCTCGACGACGAACTATGGTCGGACTGGCTTCTTCGGCATGGCGCAAAGCAGGTTACCGTCGATTCGCCCATGGCGCTCAACACGATCAATCTCGCCTATCAATATCCCGGTGGCGACACTTCAAAGTCGGCAAACATGGCCGCAGGTGCTTATGTGCATTGGTCGCTGCGCGGATTGGCGTTTTGCGGCCACGCGATTTACGCTTTCGCGGCCGGCACCGGTGAGACAGTGATCGCACCGTTTTACGAAGTTTTGCGCAATCGCGGCGTCAAATTCGAATTCTTCTCCAAAGTCACGTCGCTCAATCTCAACGGTGACGGTACCCAGATCGCGTCGGTCGATATCGATCTGCAAGCTACGCTCGCCAATGGTGTGACCGAATATTCCCCCCTGATGGACCCGGCGCCGCAAAACCTGCCGTCATGGCCACCGGAGCCAAATTACGGCCAGCTCGCGCAGGGCGCGCAGATGAAGGCGGCTCAAGTCGATCTGGAATCGTGGTGGACCCCGTGGGAGCGGGTCGGCACGCGAACGCTGGTGGCGGGCGAAGATTACGACCAGCTGGTATTTGCGCTTTCAATCGGAGCAGTTCCTTACGTATGCGAGCAAATCGTCGCAAAATCCGGTGACTGGACGGACATGATAAACGCCATAAAACCGGTCCAGACACAGGCATTCCAGATGTGGCTGTCAAAAAGCATGTTCGACCTTGGGTGGTCGGTCCCGCTTGAGGGCGAAAACACTTCGCTGGCGGACACCTATCTCAAGCCCTTCGACGGCCATTGCGAATTGCGGCACATCATGAAATGGGAAGACTGGCCAGCCGACAACACGCCGAAATCATTGTGGTATTTCTGTGACGAGATGCCCGAGCTGGAAACACCGGTGCCGCCGTTCAGCGATCACGAATATCCGGCGCGGATGAAAGCGAAGGTGGCGCAATCGGCCATCGATTATCTGAACCGAGCCATCGGCCCGCTGATGCCCCTGGCAATCAACAAGGCAACCCACGGCGAGGGTGCCCCGGAAGCTCTCGACTACAGCCTGCTCGTGGATACACGCGAAGTACCCGGCGTGGGCGAGCAGCGTTTTGCCAGCCAGTTCTGGCGCGCAAATATCGATCCGACCGAACGCTATGTTCCAACCCCGGCGGGCAGCACCAAATATCGCCTGGCCCCCTGGCAGACGGGCTTTACAAATCTGACTATCGCAGGCGATTGGACCTACACCGGGCTCAATGTCGGTAGTGTTGAATGTGCCGTGATGAGCGGGAGGCTTGCCTCGCACGCCATTTCGCAGAAACCCGCGCTGGACGAGATCTGGGGCTACCCGCTCAACGGGCGGCCCTCGCCGCATCCCCTGCATCCTGCGCAACCCTCGCAAGCCGCAAATCAGGGCGCGCAGCCATCGTCAGCAACACCAGGGGCGGGGTGATGGTGAATGGACCGGGCCCGACAGACCTGCGCCCGAGGCTAATTCTCCGTTTCGGAATAACGGGACACAGGCCGCCCCGGCTGGACACCGCGCATTACGAGGCGATCCGGACCGAGTGCAGCCGGATCTTCGCAGCTGCGAAGGAGCAGGTGCACGAAATTCACAGCCAGAACACGGCGGTTTTTTCCGCAGAGGAACCGCTGATCGAGCTCGTCACTCCGCTGGCGGCAGGCGCGGATACCATCGGATCGGAGGCAGCGGTTGCCAATGGCATCCCGCTCGCTGTCGTCCTGCCCATGAATGAGGACGAGTATAAAACCGGTTTTACGAAAGGCGAATGGACGGCTGCGCAATGTCTTCTGCAGGGCGCCCAATCCAACCTGCGGCTTGATGCCCCCGGTATTTCGCAGGACGAGGCGTTCGAAATCGTCGGGCAGTTGGTCATCGCCCAGTCCGATATCCTGATTGCCATATGGGACGGTGATGAAGCGCGTGGCCGCGGCGGCACGCCCGCAGTCATTGCGGAGGCTGTAGCCGAGCATATGCCGGTCATCCATATTCGCCCGTCGGGAGCACAGCCGCCTCAACTCATCTGGAGCGGAGTGGAGGATGTTGTCCCTGACCGCCCATCGCTGGGCGGAACTGGACGGACTGATGCCATGAACGCGTTGTCTTCGCTGATCGAAGCGCTGGTTTCGCCGCCACAGGCCGGCTTAGAAGCCAAGGGACTGGCGGCATTCCTCAACGAACACCGATCTGTACGAAGCCGCGGTTTTTCCTGGCCACTGCTGCTCGTTGCTGCCGGGGTAAAACGACTTGCCAACACGCGCTTCCGCGGCCCGACGACCGAAGAATGTTCAGCGAATATGGAACCCCTGCTCGCCGCGACCAAGGGGCGCGGCAAGTTCGGGGCATTCATGTCCGGCCCGTTCCTGCGACGGTTTGCAATCGCGGATGCCGATGCAGACAGGTTTGCGCTTCGTTTCCGCAGCAGCTTCATCCGGAATTTCGTGCTGGCTGCGCTCGCGGTGTTCCTTGCGCTGTTCGGCCTGCTTTGGCCTGCAGGGAAAACGTTTCTGATCGCTGCGGAGCTCGCAGTGATTTTCACCATCATCGTAAACACCCATCAGGCCAACCAGCGAGGGTGGCATCAGGCATGGCTGGATCACCGGCACCTTGCCGAAAGGCTTCGCCTGCTTGTGCTGCCTGCCATGCTTGGCAAACTGTCGCTGCGCGATGCCGAGGACGGGACGCGAATGCCGGGCTGGATTAGCTGGTATAGCAGGGCCAGCGCACGCGAAATGGGGTTGGCCGAGGGAACCTGCGACCGGAAATACATGGAGCGTGTCCGGGAGGCCGCGATAGAATTGCTCGACGAGCAAATCCAGTACCATAGGCGCACGCACCGCGCCATGAAGGCGGCGGATCATCGGTTACACCTGATCGGCGACGGGCTATTCGCCTTGACGATTATTGCCTGCCTTGTCTGGCTGGGCCTGAAAGCGGTCAGCGGAAATCCTGGAAGTATCGCAGGGGTCGGGATTACCGAAATGGTCACATTCGCGACCGCATTACTTCCGGCGCTTGCCGCTTCGCTCTATGGTATTCGCATGCAAGGCGATTTCGCCGTCACAGCGGATCGGTCCGATGCGTTTGACAGGCGGTTGGGCCAGTTGAAAATTGCCATCGAGCGCGAGCCGCTCGGCTATACAAGGCTATCGCAGAGATTGCATCGTTTGGGAGAAATAATGCTATCCGACGTTCAGCAATGGAAATCGAGTTATCAAACGAGGCCCCTCAGCCTGCCAGGCTGAACCGGCAAACATTTGTGTGCCTCAACGGCCCGGCCGGGTGTCTCGCAGATGCCAGAATTTTTCCATGTAGAGATACGTCATCGACGCGGTCCATCCCACCATCACCAGCCCGTTGAGCGCCTCGATACCGCTCAGCAATCGCAGATCGCCGGTGGGGAACAGATCGCCGATGCCCAGCGTCGTATAGCTGGTGATCGAAAAATAGAAGGCGTCGCTGAAATCGTGACCTGCGGGTCCGTCGATCGATCCCACGCCGGCCAGGTTTTCCAGCCAGAGAAACGCAAATGCGTAGATCGATACATGAACCAGGTGCGAAATCATGGCTGCAACCAGAATTACGATGATCCGCCAGCGCGGAGGAATCTTGATGTGTGCGACCCGCTGCGAAGTAAAGCGAAGCACCTCGTAATGAACCGCAATAGTCAATGCCACCAATACCAACGCAGCGATAATCGTGATCACTTGCTCGATCTCCAAAATTTCAGCCACCGACCGATAACCGAATAGTGAAATACTGGCGAGAAAAGTTTGATGCCCGCTATCAGGACAAGTCGGCTGATCCGGTATAGGCTTCCGGACTCATGATCCGCCCGAAGAACAGCACCGCGCCGGTTTCAAGATCGCGCAATGCGAAAAGGAATGGTCGGTCCACGCGAAAATCCTCGCCTTCGAACGGCGGCGGCACACTAATCGGCCTTGGGACCATAACCGTTACCGCTGCGGCGCGTGTGCCGGTTTCGAATACTTCCAGCTTGGCCATCTGGAACGCGTCGTCGATAAATAGCCGTGGCCCGCCCGGTTCGATCATCGCTGTCAGATCGGCGCGGTCTCGATCAAAAGGAAGTGACAGGCCTACGGCAGACAATGGCGGTATCAGATCGCGCCGCATTGATGCTTGGAAGCGAGGGATGATCGGCCTGACGGGTTTTTTCCCGGCAGCGCCGAGGGCTTCCCCCAACGCACTTATCTGCGCGGGCGATATTACTGGCAGGGTTGAAAGTCGCTGTTCGGGCAACATCAGATCAAGCGCGTATCGTTGTTCACCATACGGCAGACGCACACCCTTCCATCCCCCACTTCGGGCAGTGGCGTAGTACCCTTCCCGGCTCATCATTTTGAACGGCCGTACTTCCCCGTCGCCAAACAGGAATTTGCTGGCCTCGATCTTGGTGAAGCGGTCAGACCAGGCGCCTTCGAAGAAGGTTGCGTTAATCAGATATGCAGCAGCATCCCGTTTGATTGCGGCAGGTTCGGTTACTTGCGCGATCAGGCCTTCGGTGGCGCGATCTGCCCAGCGGTTCATGGCGGCGGCAGCGTCTGCGGGGCGATCGTCAAAATCGACCGTCATGGTTTCTGCCGCGTAAAGCGATAGTGCGCCTTGTGTATAGGCAGCACGGAAGTTGAAATCGTCGGAGAGGAAAAGGGCATTGCTGATTTTTACGCGCACGCGCGATCCCGCCATGGGCATCAGCTGCTCGCGCTGGGCCGCCAGACTACGGTCGGCTGCATCGCCGGGACCAGTGTCAAGAAATGCTTCAATCTGGCGGGCGGTTTGCCCTTGCGCCCCCAGATGAACCAGTCCGAGCGCTTGCGCGGTGCTGATGGGGGAGTACACGATATTTTCGTCAGTCGCCGCGCCATCCGCAAGCTGCGGCCATAAACCCAGGGGATCGCCGGCGTCATATGCATATAGGGATGATGCCACGGGCGCCGGCTCTGCCGGAATTTCACTTGCGTTCTGAGAACAGGCAGCTGTCGCAAGTCCAAACAATCCAATGATCGAATATCTCATAACCATACTACGCATCAGGCGCGTACTGGTTGCCATCGATGGCTCAGCGCCCTTGCTTGATACGTTTGCCTAGCTGGTAATTATAAAGCGAGGGAATGTTCGTAAGTTCCTTGCCTAACATTTCGGCATAAGGCTCGGGACGGAAATCGAGTTGGATCTTGCGGTTACCATGCAGGCCTACAACCCGTGCGTCCGGGCCTTCTGATCCGGCGAGCAAAACAAGCGGGCTATCGGGCGCAACATTGCCTTCAGCTATCACCTTGAGGTTCCAGGTTGTGTTGTATCGGCCATGGCCCGGGTTCCAATAGCCCGCGCCGCCAGCCTTGAAGAGATCATACATGGGCTTGCCATCGGCGCTGGACTGGTCTGCGACGACATGGACTGTCAGGCCGTCATAAAGGTTCTGATGGTTGGCACCGGCATGTTGATCAAGAGTTGGCTGGTGCCATGCGACCGAGTCCTTGTAGACTGATTTGGTTGCCTGCGTGTTGAAACTGAAAGTATGCTCGGTCGGGTTGAAAACGGTCAGCCCATCGACCAGCAAATTGTGCACATTGCCAACATGGACGGCGTAATGCGCCTTGTGCTTGCCATCGGTCACAACGTTGGCAATTGTCACGTTGGCGGCATCGTCGGTCAGGATACCAGCATCGGATTCGCTGATCCTGACATTCCGGATCCAGCCGTTGTGAACGCCAGTGAAGTACACGCCGTTGAAGCCGGCTTCGTTATGATGCCCGAAATACGGGTTTTCCGGGAATGTGAGAGCAAGATCCTGAATACCGACATCGGTCAGGTGATCCCAGCGGGCAAGATATGCAGGTAGCTCTGCATTGATATCATGCAGCAGTGGATCGGCAATGGTGACGGTATTACCGTCGATTGCTTCGATGCGGGTTGCCTGACGCACCAGCGGGCGGTCCGGTTTTTCCCAGTGGCGGCTACCGACTTGCAGATCAGTCTCGCCGTATAATGATTTAATCAGCGCGCCCCCCGGACCTTGCCGGTTGTGCCAATTGATCTGCATCACATCGCCGACTTTCAACTTGTCGGGTTGCGAAACGATCAGTCTTTGTTCGAACTGGCTGCCGGCAGTGATCTGGCTGACAGTCTCGATTGGCCGGTCATAACTTTCTTTGTATGTCGCGTGGCGGCCCCCTGGATAACGCACCCAGATAAAGCCTGCACTCCAGCTATATTCAGAAAACAGAACGTCGAGATTGGCGTCCGGCTGACGCTCGTACTTGTCGTTTTCCTTCAGATATTCACGTATCTCGGTGAGTGCACCGTCATCGTCAATCTGGTTGAGCGGACGAGGCATGAAAATCTGTGTGCCGTTATCGCCCGATCCTATACCCGACAGGACGATCCCGCTTTTCTCGATCCACAATATCTCGGTCAAGATGTAGCGGCCTTGCCGCAGCTGGACGCGAACGGGCCCATCCAGTTCATGCGCTGCAGCAAGCGCTGCAATCAGCGCCGCGCTATCATCTTTGCCATCATCGGGTATCGCACCGTAATCGGCGACTTCAAGGACATGATCGACGTGCGGAATGGGCTCCGTGCCAAACCCGTAGCCGGCATAGGAAAAGTCGGGGAGAGGATGTTGGTTCGCAACGGCTTCATCGGCAACAATGCGCGGCATTTCTTGCGCAACAACTGCGGTGTGTGTCCCCAAAAGCACAGCTGTCATGCAGCCCAAGGCCATAAAATCAATACGCAAAAATGCCATTCTGCTCACCCTCGCACATTCTTTTCAACTTTTTCACAGTGGGTATTGACCTTCAATGGCACCGGTGTCAATTATTAAGGTAACCGGTGTCAATAAGCCGGCCGTATAGTAAAAATGTGCGGAATCTAGGGAGAGAACCATGACTTCATTTGCTGATCGTTCGGCATCAAAATCTGACATGCGCTTTGCAAAAATGCGCTACGCATTGCTGGCATCGACAATTTCGCTCGGCCTGCCCGGTGTCGCGCTCGCGCAGGATACAGTGCAGGATCGCGGTGCTTCGGTAGAGACGCAAAGCGATGGCGATGTCATCGTCGTTACCGGTATTCGTGGTTCGCTCGCCAGTTCTTTGAATGAAAAGCGCAGTGCCGACAGCCTCGTCGAAATCATTCAGGCGGAAGACATCGGTAAGCTGCCCGATCAAAACCTGGCCGAAGTTCTGGAGAACATCCCAGGCGTTCAAATCACCCGGCGTGCCGGTGTCGGGTCCGGAGTTCAAATTCGCGGCACCAACGATAACCGTACCGAAATCAACGGCGTCGGGACCGTGGGTTCGGGCACGGGCCGCGGCGGGATCAATTTTGAAGATGTCAATGCTGCCATCATCTCATCGCTGGAAGTGACCAAATCGCCAACCGCCAAAACCATCGAAGGGTCTGTAGGCGGTACTATCAACCTGCGGACAATCCGTCCGCTTAATCTGACCGATCCGCTGATCGTCGCGCGTGTCCAAGGTGAATACAGCGAACTGTCCGGCTCCTATTCGCCGCGTGTCGCGCTCAGTCTAGGCAATGTCTGGCCGCTCGGCGGAGGTGAGTTGGGCGTCGTGTTGTCCGGTAGTTATACCGAGCAGGAAGCAACGTCATTCCGTCCGCGCGTCGATCGCGATACGCTTGTCAGGCAGGGTGCCGGGGTCGATTCCGCAGGCAACCCCGGCCCGGCCTTCGACTATATCGGAATTCAGTTTCTCAATCAGGAGCAGGAGAATTTCGAGTACGAAACGATCAACTTCGCCGGTACACTTGAGTGGGCACCGTCTGAAAATGTGCGGATCTATTTCGATACGATCTACAATGATCAGACGCGTGCGCAAGACAGCTATCGCATCCAGGCGTCGGGCGTCAGCTCTGTTCTTTTCAACAATGTTCCCGACACATTCGAGACCATCGATTACGGCTCGCTCGGCGGCGTAGAGCTTGGCAGCATCCAAGCCGCGCTGACCGGTGTTATCGAACCAAATCTTGCTACAGATGATGACGATCCGAATTTGCGTTTTTCAAGCGATACAGGTGCGCGTCTCACGAAGAGCGAAGTGTATATCCTTGGCACCGAGTTCGAGACAGGACGTTTGTCCACGCGGGTCGAACTTTCGCGAACGGTCGCCAACACAGTGAACCCCAACCTGAGCACTACGCTCAACTTCATCAACCCCAATGCACCGCTTGACCGGCTGGATGCCAATGGCAATCCGACGAGAAACACAAGCAACGATAATGCCGTGCCTTTCCGGTACGACCTTACAGGCGGTTCGCTGACATTCGGCATCAACTTCGATTCGCCATTTGCGCCAACTGAGGCGCAACTGCTAGATCCCAATAATGTGGTTCTGGATGCGGTGACGATCGGGCGGAACACGGTCGAGAACTCCGAAAATGCCGGACGGGTGGATTTCTCACTTGATGTGGAAGACATTGCCGGTTTCATCACTTCGTTTGATGCAGGTTATCGTTATGCGAAGCGTTCCAGCACATTCAACGATATCGGCACGAACCGCGGGTTCAGCCTGCTGTTTGATAGTCCGAACGGCTCGCAATTCTCTGACCTCCTTGTTGCGGGGCCGAGCAATTTTGCTGACGCTGATGGAAGAGGCTTGGCGTTCCGTAACTTCTTGCTGATTGATCCCGATCGGGCGTTCAACGATCCCGAAGGCACTTTTGCCGCTATTCAGGCGGCCTTCGCACAAACACCCAACGGGGTTGTAATAGGCGAGCCATCAAATGCGGCAGATGCGTTCTTCGATATTGGCGAGACGACGCACGCTGTTTATGGCCAAGCCAACTTTGAATTCGGTCCCGTACGCGGTAATCTTGGCGCGCGGTGGGTAAGCACGGAAATCCAGTCGGTAGGTAATACCGTATTCCCTGACGGAACGATCGATTCCGTAGTGAGTCGCGGTATTTATCAGGAATTTCTCCCGCGTTTCAATGTGGCCGTCGATCTGAGCGATGATCTGGTCTTACGCGGTAGCTGGAGCGAAGATCTCAACCGGCCTGACTTCAATGCGCTGTCTTCGTCGGTATCTTTCGGCACCAGCTCGACTGCGCCGGTAAGAGTAGGCAATCCGAACCTCGCGCCGGAAACGGTAACGTCGTTTGATGCTTCGCTGTCTTGGTATTTCGCCCCGGCAGCGGTGTTGAGCGTCGGTGCTTTCTACAAGGAACGGACGAATATTTTCGTCACAACGCTTAATGAGGCAGAGGTCACTCCCGGTGGCTCAAGTGGTTTGAAAGACATCACACCGCCATGCGAAGGTGGTGGTATTTTCAACCCGATCGCCGATCAGGGCGTTTTTGTTACGGGGGTGTCCGAGCAGGGTATCTGTGTCGATCTCCTTACGCAAACCAATGATAGCGCAACCACCAAGCAAAAGGGTATCGAAGTCGCGTTCCAGTATGATCTCTCGAGCTTCGAGGATACGCTGGGCTTCGCATCCGGCTTTGGCTTGATTGCGAACTACACGTATCAGGAGTTCAGCGGCGGCGAAGGTCTCCAGACATCTTCCGCTCGCGGTACGGATATCCTTGAATCGAGCAGCGGTCTGACCGGACCTTTCTTCGCACCACAGGGCCTGCTCGACTTCTCGAAGAACGCGTATAACGTGACGTTGTTCTATGAAAAGTACGGTTTGTCGGCGCGCGCGCGCTACACCTGGCGTGATGCATTCCGCACGCTGGATACAGCAGGTGGCGCATCGATTGGTAGTACCCTTGGCTTCTCCACGGTCACTTCACCGCGCGGCCAGCTGAACGCCAGCGTTACCTATGACGTCACAGATAACATCAATGTAGGCATCGAAGGCGTGAACCTGCTGAAGAACGACATTCAGCAATTCTGTGTGAATGACGGAGCGCAATTCTGCTTCCAGGGGCTGCCGGATCGCCGGATCACTCTTGGAGCGACCGTCAGGTTCTGATGAGACTGGGATCGGCGAGGTAAGTATGGAGGCACCGACAATGGCTGCTCGTGACAGATTGCGCGAAATTTCTCGCATTCTTGTCGGGGCGAGGCGAGCGGCCACAGCGCTACCCTGCTTTCCCGGGACGCTTCCGGAAAACTTCGCCGATGCCTATGCAATCCAGCAACTCTCCCGCGAGAGTTGGCCTGACGAAGTTGCCGGCTGGAAGGTTGGCGGGGTCCCGTCCGATTTCATCGACATTTTCGGCGAGACCCATCTGGTCGGTCCTATTTTTGCCCGATCGGTGAAATATGTAACCAACGGTGCCTGCGTCGCCATACCCGTATTTTCGGGCGGATTTGCTGCGATTGAACCGGAATTGATTCTGCAATTAGGCGAGAAACGCGCGCAGGACAGGTTGTTCATCGGTGCAGAGATCGCAAGCAGCCCTTTGCCTGCCATCAATGAAATCGGGCCGATTGCGGTTATCTGCGATTTTGGCAATAATAACGGCATGATTGTCGGGCCGGAAATTCTCGATTGGCGCGATCAAGCCGTGGCGCCGATCGTGGTCGAATGCCTTATCAACGATGAAACGGTCGGTTCGCGCGAGCTTGGCAATTTTGCTCGGGCTGCTGAAAAAACGGTCGAATTTCTACTGTCCCACGGGAAGGAAAAAGGTATCGAGGTGACAGCCGGCACCTATATTTCGACCGGCGCGATTACGGGAATTCATGAGGCCGGACCGGGCGCGAGTTCCAGCATTTCTTTTGGCAGATACGGGTCCTTTTCGGTCACGCTCCACACGGCAACAGCAAGCTGATGGACAGCGCAGCAGGCGCGATCAGCAAAGGCGGTGGGCTCACCCTGTCGCGGCGCATGGTACTGAGCGGTTCGCTGGCAATGCTGGCGGCATGCCAAGGGCGTTTCTCCAGCCTGCTGACCGCGACCGACACCCATGTGCTTGGCTATCCAACAGTGCAGGCTGTCATTCGCTTTGGCGAAATCCTGAGCGAGCGGACGGGCGGCCGCTTGGGCCTCAAGATGTATGCAGGCGGTCAGCTTGGCAACGAGCGCGACACGCTGGAAATTGCGACCTTTGGCGGGCTCGATTTTAACCGCGTAAACCTTGCACCGCTCAATTCCATCGAACCGCTTACGCGTGTTCCGGCACTGCCGTTCCTGTTTGAATCGACCGGGCATATGCGGGCCAGCATGGATGGTCCGATCGGCGACGAAATACTTGCTTCGCTTGAACCGCATGGATTGATCGGATTGTGTTTTTACGATTCTGGTGCGCGATCATTTTATAATACGCGCGGCCCGATTAACACACCCGCCGATATGGCGGGGCTTAAGCTGCGTGTCCCGGGCTCTGATCTGCATGTCGCGATGATCAAATCGCTTGGAGCCGACGCGACCCCGATGCCGCTCGACGAGGTGTATCAGGCGCTTGCCCAAGGGGTAATCGACGGGGCGGAGAACAACTGGCCGTCGTTTGAAAGCGGAAAGCATTTTGAAGTCGCGCGCTATTACAGTCTGACGCGCCACCTGCTCTCGCCAGAAATGTTTGTGATGTCCAAGATAAGCTGGGACAAACAGACCGCAGCAGACCAGCAACTCATACGCGAGGCAGCCAAGTTGTCAGTCCCGTATATGCGGCAATTATGGGATGCCCAGGTTGCCAAAAGCATGAAGATCGTGCTCGCATCAGGGGTTGAAGTAAACGAAGTTGATCCTGCTCCTTTTACCGAAGCGATGATGGTCATGTGGGCCGACTTTATCGACACGCCGCGCGAGCAGGAGCTGGTCGACCAGATTCTGTCTATGCGCAAACGGGGCAAGTAATGCGGCAGATCTCAGATCTTCTTATCAAGCTAGGCGCTGCGGGTCTTATATTGATGACGGCCATTATCGGTTGGCAAGTGTTTGGCCGGTTTGTCCTTGATGCGAGCCCATCCTGGTCCGAACAAACCGCGCTTATCCTGATGATCTGGTATGTGTTCTTTGCTGCCGCTGCCGGCGTTTACGAAGGCTTTCATATCCGCATCTCGTTGTTCGAAAGCCAGCTTTCTGATGCAAACGCGCATCTGGTCCGAAACGTGATCCAACTGCTGGTTGCGGGCGGTGGTATCATTTTGCTTGTTTACGGGGCGCAGCTCTCCTGGTTGGTGCGCGACCATACTATTCCGGTGCTGGGTATCAGCCGCGGGCTTGCCTACATTCCCATTCCGTTATGCGGGTTGTTAATCGCATTGTTCGCGCTCAATCATCTGCGGCAAGGCGCCATAGCCGGCCCTGATGAAAATCAGGACGTATAATGGAAATTCTCGTCCTGTTCGGCGTTTTGACGTTGCTGCTTCTGCTCGGTGTTCCGGTTGCATTTGCATTGTTCGGCGCGGCGCTTGCCGCATTCGTTGTGATCGACATTCCGTTGGTGGTCGCGGTGCAGCGTATGGCGGCCGGAATTAGCGTATTCACTCTGATGGCGATCCCGTTCTTCATCTTTGCCGGCGACTTGATGTACCGATCGGGAATTGCGGAGCGGCTTGTCCGCGTGGCCGACGCTGCGTTGGGCAGGGTGCGCGGCGGACTGGGTCTGGTCAATGTGGGCGCATCGATGATGTTTGGAGCCGTGTCAGGCTCTGCCATCGCCAGCGCTTCGGCGATCGGTTCGACCATGGTGCCGCTCATGGAGGAAAAGGGCTATCCCAAGGATTACGCGGTTAACGTGACTGTAACTGCAGCCATCGTCGGACTGCTTATCCCCCCTTCGCACAATATGATCATCTATTCTGCCGCTTCGGGTATCGGGGTTTCGATCGGCGATCTGTTTCTGGCAGGAGTAATTCCGGGTCTTCTGACCGGCATGATGCTCATGCTGACCGCTTGGCTGGTTGCCCGCCGCAGAGGTTTGCCCAAGGGGCATTTTCCTGGCTGGCGCGCGCTGTTCATGGCCTTCGTTCTCGCCATTCCCGGCCTATTGACCGGGGTCATCATCATGGGCGGTATCTTAAGCGGATTTTTCACGCCGACCGAAAGCTCCGCCGTCGCCGTGATCTACACCGCGCTTGTCGGCACCTTTGTGTACCGCAGCCTTGGTTGGACAGGCTTCATCCAGGCCGCGCAGATATCGGTTCGGACCGCATCGATGGTGCTGTTCGTAATCGCAGCGGCGACGGCTTTCGGCTTTGCGCTGGCCTTGCTCGAAGTGCCCGCCGAACTGGCCAGTCTGATCGGCGTCATGACAGACAACCCGGTCATGACATTGATAATCATCAATATCATGCTGCTCGCGCTGGGCACCTTTATGGATATGGCGCCACTGATCGTCATCACTACGCCCATCTTCTTGCCAGTCGCGATGACTAGCGGAGTGGATCCGGTGCATTTCGGGATAGTCCTGATGCTGAACCTGGGGATTGGGCTTGTGACGCCGCCAGTAGGGTCTGTGCTGTTCGTAGGCTCTGCAGTCGGCAAGATAGGCATACCCGCGATGATCCGCACGATCTGGCCCTTTTACCTCACATTGTTGGCGGCATTGGTGCTAATCACCTTTGTACCATCGCTCTCGCTTGCACTTCCGGCGGCATTCTGACTTTCGTTTCGCAAGTAGTTTCGCTTAAGGGGGTGGCACATACAATCGGGGACTGAATAATGGTGCAGAACGGCAAACCAACGATCAATGATGTCGCGCGCCTTGCCGATGTTTCCAAGAAAACCGTCAGCCGGGTCATAAACAAATCGTCACTGCTCAGTTACAAGACTCGCAAACATGTGGAAGCGGTGATCGAGGAAATCGGCTTTGTCCCCAACCCTCAGGCACGCGCTCTGGCGTTGCGGCGCAATTTCATCATTGCGGCCGTGCACGACAATCCCAACGCGCAGTTTCTGGTGAATGTTCAGCAAGGAATACTCGAAGCGCTCGAAGGCACGAGCTTTGGGCTGATGGTTCAGCCGGTTAATCGTAATTCGCCTTCGATACAGCAGGATCTGCGCGACTTTCTCGAGCGTCAACGCCCTTATGGTGTCGTTTTGTTGCCTCCGATTTCAGAAGATGATGGATTGGCGAATGTCTGCCGCGAATTCGGCGCGCGTTATGTCCGGATGGCGTCAGCCGAGATCGACAAACCCGAGCAATTGGTAATGTCCAATGACCGTGAGGCGGTGCGGCAGGCGGTCAAATACATCACCGAGCGTGGTCACAAGCGGATTGCCCTGATCGAGGGGCGCAGGAATTCGCGCTCTGCGCTCGAGCGGCGCAAAGGTTACGAGGATGCGCTTGAAGAGGCGGGTCTGGAAGTCGTCCCGGATCTGATCGAGCAAGGCCGCTACTCCTACGAGTCCGGTGTGGAAGCCGCGCTGAAATTGCTTGAAAAACCCTCTCCCCCGACAGCAATTTTCGCCTCCAATGACGAGATGGCGATCGGCGTACTCATAGCGGCCCGCAGCAAAGGCATCGATGTGCCGAGTGGACTTTCGATCGTAGGCTTTGACGACACCCCGATGTCGAGCCATGTCTGGCCCGCGTTGACGACAGTCAGATGGCCAATCGCCGAGATGGGACGGATCGCTGCGCTAAAGCTGATGATGCAACCGGATGATCCTCCCATGCAGGAATCATTGTTCCCGTCAGAGCTGATCAAGCGCGATTCTGTCGGACCTCCGGCAGACGATTGATCATAGGCGGGGAGCAGACCAAAACAGCACTTGCATCGCTAAATGACACCGGTTACCTAAATGCCGAAGTCAATTTGGGACGCTGCGCCGCTCTGGCTGCTGCGACATCGAGGCAGAGAGTGGGTAGCTATGAAAATTGCACTAATTAACGAGAACAGCCAGGCCTCCAAGAATGGCATCATTCACGACGCACTCAAGTCAGTAGCCGAGCCGCTTGGATACCAGATTTTCAATTACGGCATGTTCAGCGCAGAAGATGAAGCGCAACTGACCTACAATATGGTCGGTTTGCTGAGCGGCATCCTGATCAATTCCGGAGCAGCGGACTTTGTGGTCAGTGGATGCGGCACGGGCATGGGCTCGATGCTCGCCTGCAATGCCATGCCAGGCGTGTTTTGTGGCCTCGTGATCGATCCGACCGACGCGTTCCTCTTCGCTCAGATTAACGACGGGAACGCCATCGCCATGCCCTACGCCAAGGGATTTGGCTGGGCTGCCGAGTTGAACCTGCAGGATTGCTATCGCAAGCTTTTCGAGGGCGAGAGCGGAATTGGTTATCCAAAAGAACGTGCTGCAATCATGAAGACCAACCGCGGCATATTGGCCGAAATGAAGTCGGCAACCTGTCACGACATGCTGACGGTGCTCAAAAACGTCAATCAGGATTTGCTCAAGTCGGCGATCGCTGGCGAGAAATTCGGCGAATATTTTTACGCGAATTCTCAGGATGAAGATATCAACGCCTATCTGCGCGGCCTGTGATGCGGGCCAGAACCTTTCTCACATTTCTGAGGTCATGATGGCCTGCAATCCATTCGATCTGTCCGGCAGGGTCGCCATGGTGACCGGAGCGAACACCGGCATCGGACAGGGGATCGCTGTGGCTCTGGCCGAGGCTGGCGCCGATATTGCGCTGGTTGCCCGAAGCGATGCGTCCGAAACAGTGGGGTTGATCGAACAAGCGGGGCGGCGCGCGCTCGTTATTACCGCTGATCTGTCCTCCATAGATCCGTGCGAGAGGATCGTAGCCCAAGCGGTCGCAGGATTGGGACGGCTTGATATTCTGGTCAATAATGCCGGGATTATCCGCCGCAATGATGCCACCGAATTTACCGAGGATGATTGGGATGCAGTCATTGACACCAATCTCAAGGTCTTGTTTTTCCTTAGCCAGGCGGCAGGCAGGCACATGATCGCGCACGGGGGCGGTTCGATCATCAACATAGCCTCCATGCTTACGTTCCAGGGAGGCATCCGCGTCGCGAGCTATACCGCGTCCAAAAGCGGCGTCGGCGGCCTGACCAAACTGTTGGCAAACGAATGGGCGGGCAAGAACATCACCGTCAACGCAATTGCACCCGGCTACATCGCGACCAACAACACCGCTGCACTACAAGCTGATCAGGACCGCAATCGCCAGATTCTTGAGCGTATCCCTGCGGGTCGCTGGGGCGCGCCATCAGACTTGGGCGGAGCGGCGGTGTTCCTCGCCTCGGATGCTGCGCGGTATATTCAGGGGCATATCCTTGCCGTTGATGGCGGCTGGCTGGCTAGATAGATAGGTCATGGCCGCCGTCTGGATAGCTGCTCGATCGCACCGGATGATAGAGTGTGACTGCGGTGCTGCAGACCCGTCACGCAGAATCGCCGGACACCATTATCGGAGCAAAAAATGACTGATTTTCCCGCTTTTGGCGAAGATATGCTCCGGGTTAACGCGGCTGGTCACAAACGATTTGTCCAGGCTCCGGATTTCGCGGCAAAGTCTGGCGGGGCAGAAGCGCTGCACATACCGGGCATTACCCCGTCTCCTGGCCAGTCGGCCGCTGGGCTGGAGCCGATCAGGAGCGAGAGGCTGCCGGCCAAGGGGGCCCGATATTTGACGGCCCGCTTGGTTGCCGGTGCGATGCTTGTTTGCGGGCTTTCCAGTCCGCTAACTGCCGAGAATTATCTCGTTCATGACCAGGCAGAATATGTCACCGCCGCCGGACAAGTGAACGCGGGCGACACGATCACATTGGCCAGCGGTGAGTGGCGCGACTTCGAAATGGTAATTTCCGGCAAGGGAGAGCCTGACAAACCGATTACGGTTACCTCCCAAACACGTGGATCAGTCATGCTGACCGGGCAATCGAGTCTCCGGATCGGCGGTGAGTATATTGTTGTTTCGGGCCTGGTTTTCAAAAACGGATACAGCCCGAGGGGCGAGGTCATTTCCTTCCGCCAGAGTGCACAGGACCAGGCATCCAACAGCCGCGTTACAGACGTGGTCATCGACAGCTTCAGCAAACCCGACCGGTACGAGTCCGACTACTGGGTCGCCATGTATGGCCGCGGCAACCGGTTCGACCATAATCATCTGGCCGGAAAGACCAACAAGGGCGTGACATTCGCGGTGCGGCTCGACAGCGAGGAAAGCCGCGAGAACGGTCACCGGATCGATCATAACTATTTCGGCCCGCGGCCCGTGTTGGGATCGAATGGCGGCGAGACACTGCGCATCGGAACCAGCCATTATTCGATGTTCAATTCCAACACGCTGGTCGAAAATAACGTGTTCGACCGTGCGGACGGTGAAGTCGAGATAATTTCCTCGAAATCCGGCGGCAATATTTTTCGCGGTAATGTGTTCTTGCGTTCGCGCGGCACACTGACGCTTCGCCACGGTGACGGCAACCTGGTCGAGCGAAATGTCTTTCTTGGCGGGGGCAAGGATTACACGGGCGGTGTCCGGATCATCAACCGCGACCAGAAGGTGAGTGACAATTATATGGAGGGGCTGCGCGGCGACGGTTTCTCCAGCGCGGTTGCAGTCATGAACGGCGTACCCAATTCGCCGGTCAATCGCTACGTGGAAGTCGAGAACGCCAGGATTTCGGGCAACACGGTCGTGGATAGCACGCGCATTACCTTTGGTCTGGGCGCGGACGAGGAGCGTTCGGCAATTCCTTCCAAAACGGTATTTTCCGGTAACTTGCTCAGTGGAACGGGAGCGGAAGAGTTCATTGTCGCTGATGCTGACGCCTCCGGTATCACTTTTGGCGGCAACCGCGTTCTTGCAGGCCGGATAGACGCTGCTTTGCCGCAGCTTGGGGTTGCTCCGGGTAAGTTGGCACGCGCAGGCAACGGTTTGCTTTATCCGGTGGACCCGGCGCTCGCGAATGTTGGTGCGCCGCGCGATTTAACACCGGTGGCTCTCGATCAGGTGGGCGTCTCCTGGTATCCTAAGCCCACTGCCGATCGTCCCTTCGGGTCGAGCGGCATGGTCACACAGGTCGCGCCGGGAAGTGACACACTGGTTGCCGCGATTGCCGCTGCAAAATCCGGCGATATCCTAACGCTGTCGGCAGGCGAATACATCGTGGAACGGACAGTTGCGCTGGGTAAGTCGTTGACGCTCAGAGGGGAGGATCGCGAAAATCTGCCGGTAATCCGGTTCGCGAGGCCATCGCTGATCGAGTTGCGCGAAGGCGGCAATCTCCAGCTTGCACAGCTTGTCATCGATGGTGAGCTTGCGCCCGATTCTGTTGGAAACTCTGTGATACGGACGACCATTTATCCGATCCAGTCAAACATGCAGATCGAGTTTGACGGGGTGACTGTGCGTAATCTGACGGTCAACAAATCCTTCAGCGTGATTACCCTTGGCAAAAGCACTCTGGCCGACCGCATAGCGATCAAGAACAGCAACTTTGCTGATATTTCCGGGACTATTGTTTCAGCTGCGGCCGAGACCGAGGATTACGGCCAGTATAACGTCGAATATCTCGACATTATCGACAGCAGCTTTACCAATGTCGGCGGTCCCATTGCGGACGTCTATCGTGGCGGAAGCGACGAAAGCACCTTTGGTCCCTACGTCAATATCAGCGGCAATGCCTTGGCCGATGTGGGCAGGGCGTCCACGAACAGGTCGGGCGCTGCGATCAACCTGCACGGGGTGCAGACTGCAAAATTGTCGGGCAATGCGTTTGCCGGTTCGGCGCCGCTCAGAATCGTGCACACCGTGGGAACGCCGAAAACATCTGTTACCGACAACAGCTTTGCAGAAACTCCCGAACCGATTCTCGAAGAACTGGTCTTCGACGGGCCAGCGCGTGTCACTGCCGCGCGAAATATCATTGATGGGGCGATGGCGGAATGAGGGGCACTTTCTTGCTGTTTGCCACGTTGATGCTGGTCGCTGGCGGGCTTGGCTTTCCGGTGAATGCGGCCAATATCGCGCAAGATCAGCCTGTTGCCTTGCCCCCGCTCTATGCAGCCGAGTTATCGCGCTCCGAGGAATTTGTTACCGGCATGATGGCGCAGGGTGTGGTGGTGCCCGTGCCGAAAGATCCCGGCGGCGGCTACACCCACGAGCAGCACAAGCGGAATTACCGCGCGATCCATCTTTCAGGTCAGCTTTTCCGGATAACGGGTGAGCAGAAATACCGCAATTATGTGCGCGATATGCTGTTTGCCTATGCCGATCTGTACCCGGCTCTGGGCGAACATCCTGCCAAGGCCAATCAGAATGTCGGGCGCTTGTTCTGGCAGGTGCTGAACGATGCCATGTGGCTGGTCCACACAGTGCAGGGTTACGGCGCAATTCGCGATACACTTTCAGCGGATGAACGAGAGCGGATCGACAACAACGTTTTCCGCCCTGCTGCGATGTTCCTTTCGGTCGATTCCAACCGAACTTTCAACCTCATCCACAATCACGCGACATGGGCGACCGCCGGTGTCGGCATGACCGGCTATTTGCTGGGTGACCGCGATATGGTCGACCGCGCTTTGCTGGGGTCCGACAAAAGCGGCGAGAGCGGTTTTCTCCGGCAAACCGAATTGCTGTTTTCGCCCGACGGATATTACACCGAAGGGCCATATTATCAGCGGTTCGCATTGCTGCCTTTCATGGTATTTGCAGACGCAATCGAACGGAACGAGCCCGAACGGGAAATCTTTGCGCACCGTGACGGAATCCTGCAAAAGGCTCTGACCACGACGATCCAGCTGACTTACGGTGGTCATTTTTTCCCGTTTAACGATGCCATACGGGACAAGAGCCTGAACACAGCCGAATTGTATGAGGGCGTAGCTATCGCCTATTCGGTGTCTGGCGATCCGGGCCTGCTGTCGATAGCGGATTTTCAGGACCGGACAGTCCTTAGCAATAACGGGCTGAAGGTATCGCGGGATCTTGCAGCCGGGAAGGCCGCACCGTTCGGCTTTCGTTCGATGCTTTTTCGCGATGGCCCCGAAGGAGACAAGGGTGCGGTTGCCGTGTTTCGCAATGGCACCGGCCCGCGCCATACTGCATTGGTTGCCAAGAACAGTTCTCAGGGCATGGGACATGGCCATTTCGACAAGCTTAGCTGGCAGCTTTATGACAATGGCCACGAAGTGGTGCGCGATTACGGTGCGGCGCGATTTTTGAATATCGAAGCGAAAGAGGGTGGTCGGTATTTGCCCGAGAACGAAAGCTGGGCCAAACAGAGCGTTGCCCATAACGCGCTTGTCGTGAACGAAACAAGCCATTTCGGCGGCAACGTGGACATAGCCGACAGCTTTGCGCCCAGGCAACTTTACTTTTCGGCCAAGCCGGAGCTGCAGGTCAGTACAGCCACCATCGATAGTGCCTATCGTGGTGAAAATGTCATAATGACGCGCACGCTGGCGCGGATGGATGTGACCGGCCTTACCGCACCTGTAACGATCGATGTCATGCGAGCAAGCGGCGAGGGTGCTCTGACCTTTGATCTTCCTCTTCATTATTCGGGCCATATTATGGAAACAGGGTTTGACGCCCGGCACAATGTCGCCTCACGGCCCGTACTGGGTGATGATAATGGCTACCAACATATATGGGTTGATGCGGTCGCAAGGCCGAAGGGCGGTAATGCTTACGTGACCTGGTTGCTGGATGGACGGTTTTACACTTACCGCTTTGTGCCATCCGGCGCCCTTGAAGTCTATCTGGCCGAAAGCGGGGCGAACGATCCGGATTTCAATTTGCGGCGTGAGCCGATCATTATCCAAAGAATTCAAAACACCGACAGCGCGACATTTGTCAGCATTCTGGAATCGCACGGCCTTTACGACGGCGCAGCCGAACAGACTATCGGCAGCAGGAGCGCAATCGCTTCGCTGCGTCACGTCCGGCAAGGCGGAAACGATCTGGTAATTATCGAGACGACCAGCGGGGACAAAACCGCACTCGCAGTGTCTTACGATAATGTCGAAAGCAAGCGCCACAGCGCGAGCATCGACGGGCGTGAGTTTTCGTGGACCGGGTTCGCCGCGCGCATCGATCTGGGCGGCGGGGCTGAATAGATTGGCAACCATGGCGCACAATGACGGCGGCGGTCTTGTACCGGCAAATGCGGCTGTCGGGGACGGCCCCTGTGGCGGGACAACCAGCAGCGCTGCGCGCGAAGATCTTTTGGGCGAGGGTGGTCAGTATGCGTAAGGGTTATTTCAGGTTCGTCATCGTCAGCCTGGTCGCACTGGCGACCATCATCAATTACATCGATCGCGGTGCGCTGGGTTTTCTTTGGCCTGAAATTTCCGAAGATTTGGGTCTGACCAAGACCGACTACGCCATCATATTGAATGTTTTCACTTTCGCCTATGCCTTCGGGCAGACATTATTCGGCAAGATTTTCGACTGGATCGGGGTGCGGCTTGGATTTGTCCTTTCGATCGTGGTCTGGTCGGCGGCGACCATGCTCCACGCGGCCGCGACCAATCTGACGACCTTCGCGGTTTTCCGTGGTCTGCTCGGTGTCTCGGAAGCCGGCAACTGGCCCGGCGCGACCAAGGCCAACGCCGAATGGTTTCCCATTAACGAACGTTCGCTGGCGCAAGGCATTTTCAATTCCGGTGCGGCAATTGGCGGTATCGTTTCGGCACCGATGATCGGGGTGCTGTTCGTGTTTCTCGAAAGCTGGCAGGCCACCTTTATTGCAGTCGGTGCATTGGGATTTCTGTGGTTGATTCCCTGGCTGATCGTTTACAAATCCGGACCAGAAGCCCACCCTTGGCTTTCCGAGGAAGAACGGCAGTTCATTTTGACCGGTCAGCGCGACCAGGAAACGAACGAGGTTGCGACATATGCACCGGGTTCGGGTGAAATCCTTTCCAAAAAGGAAAGCTGGGGCGTAATCCTCGCATCATTCTTCCTCGATCCGATCTGGTGGCTCTTCATCGGTTGGCTTCCGCTTTATCTCAACGAAACCTACGGGTTCGGAGTCGAGGAAATCGCAGCTTATGCGTCGATACCGTACGTCGGTGCCATGCTTGGTGCATGGTTCGGCGGATTGCTGGCGCAAAACCGGATCAACGCTGGCTGGAGCGTCAACAGGACACGCAAATCCGTGATCACGCTCGGCGGCCTGATTATGCTGGTGTTCCTGTTGCTGACCACGCAGGCAGCAACGCCGTTTCTCGCGGTTATGCTGATGGCTGCAATCCTGTTCGGTTTTCAAACAGCGGTCGGCAATATCCAGACCTTGCCCAGCGATTATTACAGCGGTAGTTCGGTCGGCACACTTGCAGGCTATGCCGGTACAGCGGCAAAACTTGCCGTCGTTCTGCTCAACTTCCTGATCCCGATCATTACAATCAACAGTTATACGCCAGCCTTTGTCGTTGGCGCCGGCCTGGCAATCATGACCGTGCTCTCGGTCTTGATTTTGTGCCCCGATATCAAGCCGCTCAAACCAAAATCCGCATGATCCATCCGAACCAGAACACAGGAACTACAAAATGAAATTTGCAGGCAAAACAGCGATCGTAACCGGTGGCAGCCGCGACATAGGCCGGGCAATATCGGTCAAGCTCGCCAGCGAGGGTGCAAATGTGGTCGTGAATTACTTCAGCAACGAATTTGATGCCGATGCCACCCTGGCGGCCATAGCGGCAGCGGGCGGGGGGAAGGCAGTCAAGGTTAAGGCTGACGTGACGAAAGCGGATGAGGTTGCATCGATGGTTGCCGCAGCGCGTGATGCGTTTGGCGATACAGTCCATATACTGGTTAACAATGCGGGCGGGTTGGTTGCTCGCAAAACTCTGGGCGAGATGGATGAGGAGTTCTTCAACCATGTCATGCAATTGAATGTCACATCGACATTCCTCGCAACGCAGGCCGTCGTGCCGTACATGAGCGAAGGCAGCGCAATCATCAATCTTGCTTCACTTGCCGGACGTGACGGCGGGGGAGGGGGCGCATCAGCCTATGCGACATCCAAGGGGGCGGTAATGACATTCACCCGCGCCATGGCCAAGGAGCTGGGCCCCACGGGTATTCGGGTTAATGCACTATGCCCCGGGATGATCGCGACAGCATTCCACGACAAATTCACACCCGATGCAGCGCGCGAAAACGTTGCAAATTCGACAGCGTTACGCAGGCAGGGCAAGGCTGAAGAAGCCGCCGATCTGGTTGCCTTTCTCGCTTCGGACGAGGCATCGTACGTTACCGGCGCAAACATCGATATCAATGGCGGACTGGCTTACTCCTGACACCGGCCGGTGATCGCGATCAGAACGTATGATGATGAACATATGACCACTTTTATCTTCGGCGAAGCGATGCTGGAATATCATAGCCATGGCGGTACCGGCCTTGGCTATGGAGGTGATACGTTAAACACGGCGGTTCACCTTGCGCGCGCCGGTCATGATGTCGCCTACGTCACGGCGGTTGGAACAGACCCGATCAGCGATGCGCTGGTTGCCGCGTGGTCCAAGGAAGGCATCGACACGCGCTATGTACTGCGTCATCCGGAACGAAATCCTGGCATCTATGCGATCCATCTGGACGACCACGGGGAGCGCAGCTTTCTATATTGGCGCGACCACAGCGCGGCGCGCGAAATGTTTTCCCTTCCCGGGATCGCTGAAGCGATGGCTGCTGCAGAGCAGGCGACACTGGTTTACTACAGCCTGATTACGCTCGCCATTATCGACGACAACGGGCGCGGTAAGCTGCTGCGCCTATCGGAGCGAAGGCGAAATTCCGGCAAGGCGGTGGCATACGACAGCAACTTTCGCCCAGCATTGTGGCCGGACCTTTCAGAAGCGCGGCACGCCTCCCGTTTGGCAATGAGCCATTGCAGCATCGGCCTGCCCACCAACAATGATGAGTGCGAACTTTGGTCCCATTCCGAAGACGAGTTCAAGATAGCATCAGGATGGGTAGAAACCGGTTGTGACATCGTGGCAGTGAAGGCTGCAGAAAAGGGGTGCGTTCTGGCTGATCGTCAATCCGAAATACAGCGCCTCTTTCCGGCAATACCAACTGAAGTTATTGATTCCAGCGGAGCAGGAGATGCATTCAATGGAGGATTTCTGGGCGCCTGGCTGCTGAACGAACCCGTTGAAAGCTGCGTAGAAGCAGGGCAGGCAAAAGCACGCGAAACATTGGCACATCGGGGCGCGATTATCTGAGTAATCTACAGAGGCGGCTGCTATTTCTGGAACCCTTGTTTGTCAGTGTGACTGGCAAGGTCACGCGGCGCTGGCAGCGGTTGGAAAGTGCAGGTTTTGCCAGTCGCCGACAAATTGCAAACAAGCTGGCTGCGCAGTCACCGACGCCGCGCCATCAGGTCCGGGTTTCGGACATTGTGACCGCCAGCGCCGGGTGTTTGACTCCTCAACGCGATAGGATAAGTTCGCAACCAGCATCAAGCGAATCGCTTAAAATCCGCTGATCTTTCCAGTTCGTGGCTTGAATGACCTGGCAAAACGAGAAGCCATATGACCCGGCAAGTAGAGACACGAAGCCTTCTGATCGAGTCTATCCGGCAGGCGATGTGCGGGCACGAACCGCAGGATGCGCGGCTGGCCGAAATGACACGCAACTGGCCGGGTCTCAGCATGCCCGAACGGGGTGCATTGTTGCAGCTTCAGAACTGGACAAAGGACCGTGCGTTGCGGTCCCAGTTTTCGCAGCACGCCCATTATAGCGAACGCCGGTTGGCTCAACTTCTGGACAAGCTCGAACACTATTGAATCCAGATACTAGCGGCGGCACGCCTTGGACGGTGTAACGCTTATCGGTCCGCGTTGGGGATAACTTCGGAACTTTCGGCAATCGCGGTTATTCCGCGGCGGCCTTCACTCCTGCCCAGCTGCACGAAAACATCGATTACCGATGCGGCATAGGCAATCGTGTCTGCGCGCGTAAGGCCGATGCCCGTTTGCATGACCATCAGCGATAACTGTTCCAGCGCACCGCGAATGCTGTTGGCATGAATGGTTGAAAAAGAGCCGGGGTGCCCGGTGTTGATCGCGCGCAGGAAGCTGACGCTTTCCGCGCCCCGTAATTCGCCAAGTACAATCCGGTCAGGGCGCAGCCGCAAGGCTGCCTGAAGCAGTTCGTTGGCAGTTACCTTCGCTTCGCCAAGTTCACCCTTTACCGCCACAAGCCCGACGCCATTGGCGCCGGGAATTCGCAGCTCGGGCGTATCTTCGACCAATATTACCCGCTCGTCCCGGGGTATTTCCCGCAGCATCGCGTTGAGGAAAGTTGTCTTACCGGTCGATGTTCCGCCCGATATCAACACGGTCTTGCGCAGCGCAATTGCGGACCGCAGAAAAGCAACGGGTTCTTTCTGCTTGTCCGGCATGGCTGGCTGTACCGGCGTTTTCAAAGGACCCGAATCGTAAGCGTCGAGCGGCAAATCGAGCCTGCGGTGGCGCCGGATTGCCAGCGTCCAGTGTTTGCGCGTCGCCGGCGGACCGCAGAACTGGATGCGCGCACCATCGGGTAAGGTCGCGCCAAGCAACGGATGCTCGCGGTTAATTCCCTGATGGCTAACTCTTGCAACCTGTTCAGCCAGCCGCTGGATCAACCGGTCATCGATATCGGGTGCTTCTATCCGCTGCATACAGCCCGCCGCGGCGTCCTCGATCCAGACTTCGCCCGGCTGATTGACGAGGATTTCTGTCACGGTATCGCGTTCGAGCCACCGGGTAAACGGTGCGAGATACGCCTTGAGATAGACGCTGCCGCTTTCGCCGGATTGCCCGGGTCCGGGGTCACGCGGCAATCTGTGAACCTCCGCGTTCATCGGGCAAGTCCGTGCGAGCGGGCGTCGATCATGAACTGACTTGCGAGAAATCGAGATCGCGTGCGGTAAACACGCGGATCGGTTCGCCCTGGCGTACGCGAACGGTGGGACCGATCTTGCCACCATCGGTGACCGCTGCTGCCGCTGCGCTGCTGCCGCCCCCTACGACCACCGAAGCGCCGCCGCTGGCAATTGTCGAAAGTCCCCCGACAACCGATAACAGCATGGCGGAACCAAACCGTTTGAAGAAATGGTTGTTCACTTTGCCCGGCAGGCCTGCGGTTCCATCAAAGCCCGTTGCGGGTGATGCAAGATCGACCGACACGCCGTCGGGACGAATGACGCGCGTCCAGATGACATAGGCGCGCTTCTGGCCCGCTTGCAGCCCGCTTTGATACTGGCCGATCAGCCGCGAACTGCGCGGGACCAGAATACGCACGCCGTCAAAGCTGCGGACATCCTGGCTTACGACGGCGCGGACATAGCCCGGTACATCCGTATTGATAGCAGTTTCGAGAATTGCCGGGATCAAAGTGCCTTGTGTTACCGTCGTTCTGGGATCGACCGTTCGCGCTGCCTGAGCCGGACCCCCTCCAACACCGCCGATGCGGCTGGCGAAATCGGTGCCGTTGCTGCTGTCGGGTCCGGGCCCGGACGGAACCGCCGATGCGCCCGTGAACGGCGCGGCCGATGCGCCCGAATCAAACACGATTGTGGGTGATGCATAGGGGTTCGTCATCGGAGCATAATTTGTCTGCGGCGGGGCCGCCAGCACGGGCGATGGTGCGGGGTCGGCACGCGGCGCGATGGCCGGGGCGGGCACCGCGCCGGCTTCTGCGGGCGGTGCAGCTACAACCGCTGGCGGCGGGGCTGTAATTTCCGGATTACCGATGCTTTCGGGCGGTGCGGTGCGGGTCGCATTCAGGCTCCACAGCGTGACCGCGCCAAGCAGGCCGACCACTGCGACGCCGGCGGCGAGGCCAAGCCCGTCCGATTTGCCTTTCCGCTGGGTGACGGCGGGAAAGGAATTGCGGCTCGCCAGGTCGATGATTTCCGCACTTTCACCTTCGCGCGGATCGACGTCGTTGGCAGCTTCCGCCATGCCGGTGTTCGAAAGTTTATTGGCAATGCGCATCAATTCTTCTCCGCTGCCGTGTTAACCAGCCCCGCAAGGGAAGCATCGCCGGATTGGCGTGTTGCGCGCGGCGGCCCGCGATTGACCAGCACTGCTGAATGGTCGCCGGACCGCAGAAATATCTCGCGCGGGACGCCGTCGATAATGATTGTCTCACCGCGAACGGTGAAATTGACTGGGCCTTCGGTCCCTTCTTCATTCTTGATCAGGATGGCGGGTATTGCCTTGCCGCCCGGCCAGGCCAGATACGTCGATTGGCCATCATCATAAGTCCGGTCCGGCAGCAAGCGGCGATCGGCTTTTTTTTCGGCGTCACCAACCCAGGCAAAATTGAGTGCGGCCGGATCGCTCACGGCGTAAGGATCGCTTGCTGCTGCGATTTCAAGTGCGCTCGGCGCCTCCGCCATTGCGGGTTCATCTTGCTCCGGCTCTGGCGGGTAGGAAAAACGCAGCACGTAAAGCGGCCTTGCTCTGGGGTTTGCGACCAGATCGAACAGATAGGTATGTTTGTCTGTCACCACTGTCATATTGGTCGAAGCACGCTGCGCGAGCGGTTTGACGAATAGCAGGTTGGCCCGTTTATTGGGAGTGACCTGCCAGCTTTGCGAATCGCCGATCGCGACGTTCTCGATGCGCTCGTCCTCGTCAAACTGGATCGTCGCCTGAACGGTGGTTTTTCCTTCGATCAGCACGACGGCGCCCGGATCGTACATCCGTTCGATCAGCCGCGCGTCCTGCGCGTGGGCCTGCATGGGCATCATGGGTGCCAAAGCCAGAGCGGGCGCGAGAATTGCGGCGCGCATCATTTCAGTTTCTCCGTTGATCGCGCGGGTGCAGCGCGAAAGCGGCTACCGATCCCTTGTGCGCGTGATTTGGTTGCCATCGCTTCGCCTGCCGCTCTTGTCGGGCGCGCGCCTTCGATGCTGACGATACGGCTGCCACCCGCGCTGCGGGCGGCAGGGCCGCTGTCATTCGCGGGTTGCAACCGCGCCATCGCAGGGACAGTGATCTGGCGATTTGGCGGCAGAATGGTCGCGGGTGCCATGCCGCCGGACTGCGGGGCGGCCGCAGTGTTGACGATCACCGCAGCAGGGCGATCATCGCGCTCGCTGCTGCTTTTGGCGAAACCGAAAACGGTCCAGCCCGCGACCATGGTACCGGCTACTTTAAGGATCAGCGCCATCAGTGCGACATGCACCGCACCAATCAGAAAAAATGCCATAGCGGCGCGGGCATCAATCTGGCCGGGCGTCTGCACCAGTATCCGCAGCACAGGTACCGCGGCTTCCAGCATCACGCCGCCTGCCAGAACTGCAAACAGCGGCGTAATGGCAAGCATCACCACGCCTTTCAGCCAGCCCACGAACAATCCGCGCGTCGCAGGGAACAGCGCCATCACCACGAACACCGGCCCCACAGCAATCAGCACGGCCAGCGCGATCCGCGTGGTGACCAGAACACCGACGGTCCCCAACAAAAACAGGATCGCCCCAAGCCACAACAAGCCGGGGGGCGAGAACGCCGTGATTTCGGCGGAATTGATGCCCGCTGTGGTCTGTTCGATTGCAGCAAAAGCAATGTCGATATTTTCCGCAAACAAGATCGTCGCGGAGCGTTGGGTGCCCGCCATGATCGTCGCGATCTGATCGGGTGCCGCAGTGGCCAGGTTCCACACCACGCTTTGATACGCGGCCCAGCTGGTTGCAAAGGTCAGCACCAGTCCCAGCGTGACCATTCGCGGTGTCAGTGAGGCAATTCCGATACGGCTGCGCCCGGTAATCAACGCAAAAGCGAAAAAGGCGATAAACAGCGTCAGCAGGATGGTAAGCGCAGGTGCAAGCGCGCCTTCGCTGCCGAACAGACGGCCAAATGCGGATTGCGTTGTTTCGGCGGCAAGACAGTCCACGGCCCGCAGGCTGGCTGCAATGCCCGAGCCCAGGCCCTCCAGCGAATTGTTGCAGGACGGATTCATTCTGCAGCCGCCAACGGATAATCATCGGTCATACGCTCGCCAGGCCAGTCATGACCTGTGAGCAGCGGATACCAGTCGGCCGGATCATCCCCGACAGAAGCGCGGATCCGGTCAAGGCTGCGGACCGAGCTTTCGCGGCCGGACAGCACAGTCAGCACTTCGGGCGCGCTCGACAGGTCAAGCCGCACGACAACGCTGGCATCGGGCTGCCTGACCAGAAAGCACCGGCTATGCGCGGGCAGCGAACGGATAAGAGCGAGTTCGTGCGCGGTTAGGCCAAAGCCGTCACAATAATCCTCTGCCCGCGCACGCGAATTGGGCATGAACACCATCGTCGCGGTCTGTTCGACCAGCGCGGTAGCAATCTTGCTATCGAGCGCATCGCGCGCGC
The DNA here is from genome assembly GCF_037154015.1 of Altererythrobacter aquiaggeris. NCBI lineage: Bacteria > Pseudomonadati > Pseudomonadota > Alphaproteobacteria > Sphingomonadales > Erythrobacteraceae > Aestuarierythrobacter > Aestuarierythrobacter aquiaggeris. The sequence goes on along the minus strand of NZ_JBANRL010000001.1, from coordinate 2,094,379 downwards.
TTTGCGTGGCAAATCCAACCAGTGCGTTGCGTTTCCGCAAGGTTTTAAGCCAGTCACGGATACGCGCGGCAAAAACTTCGTCATCCAGCGCCTTCCACCCCTCGTCGATCAGGATCATCGACGGTTCACCGTCAAGCCGCTCCTCGATCCGGTGGAACAGATACATCATGGTGGGTGTACGCAGGCGCGGATTATCAAGCAGCGCGGTCATGTCGAAGCCGAGAACGCGGTTGCGCAGATCCAGCCGGTCATGTTCATTGTCGAACAGCCAGTCATGCTCACCCCCGTCAATCCACGGGGTCAGGCGGTCAGCAAGATCGCCCGGCGCCGGACGGCGTGCACCCGACAGCAACTCGCGGAAATGCCGCAGGCGCCGCAAGCCGGCGTCATTGGCATAGGCTGCATCCACCGCCTCGGCCAGCAACGCCAACTCTTCAGGACCTTCGGCCTTCAGCAGAACGCCTAGCCAATCGCGCAGAAAGGCGCGGTTTGTTGGCGTGTCGGGCAAGGCAAGCGGATTGAACCCGGTCGGCTCGCCCGCGCTGATCCTGTCGTATCGCCCACCAATTCCGCGCACGAACACTTCGGCGCCGCGGTCCTTGTCGAACAGAATGGTCCGCGGATTGAACTTCTGCGCCTGCGCCGCGAGGAAGTTCATCACCACGGTCTTGCCCGAACCGCTGGGGCCGATGACACTGAAATTTCCTAGGTCGCCGTGATGGAAATTGAAGAAAAACGGCGTGGCGCTGGTGGTTTCCAGCAAGGTTACAGCATCGCCCCAATGATTGTTTTCGGCCTGGCCCAGCGCGAAGCCGTGCAGCGAACCGAAACTTGCCATATTGGCGCTGGATATCATTGCGCGGCGGACCAGATAGACTTCGTTGCCGGGAAACTGGCCCCAGAACGCGGGCTCGAGATTGGTGTCTTCGCGAACTGCAATCGCGCCGCTATCGGCCAGGGCTGCAGCAGCGGCGGCAGTCATGTCGTCAAGACCGTCAAGCGTGTGCGAGCGAACCTGAATGGTCAGATGATGATCGCCAAAAGTGGCAGAGCCTGCACCCAGTTCGTCGCGCGCAGCCAGCATATCGGCACGTTCCGCTGCCGCATCTTCATCGGCAGAACGCAGACGCCTGATCGCCAGATCCATCTTCTCGCGCGCTGTCTGGCGTTCTGCCGGAGCATAGCTTTCGGACACGATCATTTCGCAGGGCAACCGCAGCAGACCGTCCAGCAGGCCCGGCGATGTGGCGTCTGGATATTCCTTCAACGACAAAATCGACGAAAATTCCGCCCCGCTTGCTCCGCGGGTTTCCATCGCATCAAGGCCGAAGCTGACGCGGCGATATGGCAGCATATGACCGATGTCTGTTTCTTCCGCCGGACAGCGGACCGGGCGCATTTCCCCATTATACAGTGCCGAAAGCAGTTCGAGAATTTCCGAATTCGTCTTGTCGCCGCTTGCCGGATACTCGCCAAGCAAGCGTGCGCCGTAAGCGCCCAGCGAAGCGACCAGCCCGCTGGCGGCCGCGCGTAACGCGCGCAGGTCCCGCGGGTCCGTCTCGGTTTCGCCCTTACCGTTCTTGCGCCACAATTTGGCTGCCCGTTCCGCAAAACCGGCCTTGCCGCGTGCGGGGCGCCTGATCAGCGTGATAAACTGGTCGTTGATAAACAAGGACCCTGAGCCCAGCCGTTCGCGCCACCGATTATCGATATGTGCCGACAGCGGATCGCTGAACTCGGCGTCCAAAGTGGCTTCGACCTTCCGCCGGATGACATGATGGTACAGCACGAAACGCGCGTCCAGTGCAGACCGCAGCATGATTTCGCGGGTTGCGGCATGCGCATTGAGCGCTTCGGAATCTTCGGTTTCGAACAACAGTCCGGGCACTTGCAACGCCATCATGAGCGAACCGTCCCGCAGCGCGAGACAGTGATCGTCGAGCAGTTCGGCGTAAGGCAAGCGGTCGCCGGCAGCGGCTTCCTTCGCGCTCCACCCGGCTGCTCCAATCCATTTGTTCACGTCGCGCGGCCCTCCTCAGGCCAAGGGCTCGGAAGCCGGTTCAGGGGGCGTAGGAATTGCAACCCCAGCGCTTCCAGTTTTTTACTCTCGGGCAGCGGCTGACTTTCGTAAGCCACAAGTCGAAAATGCGCGGTTCGCGCAGACAGGCGAAATATCCGATGCCATGAATGACCAGTGCAGCAGGCAGCGCGAGAAAGCTGCCGGTGATCAGGAACAATTCGGTCGTGACAGCGGCATTGATAATGAAGAAATTATAAGTGACGCCACCAAACATCTGCGGCCTGGTAAGCGCGCGGTGGACGGGGTGGCGGATCAGCGCAGTCACAGTTCAACCTACCGCCGCTGCGGACTGGATGCCCGACACGATCGATGCAGCGCCAAACAGGATGAAACAGCCGATGATGACCGTTGCGCCGAAGCGCCAGTTCATCCGCCCGGTGAGCATCATGAAGCCGACAGCAGCCACCGCCATAACCGCGACGGCAGTGGCAACATTGCCCAGCAGCGTTCCCTGCATCCAGGCAAGTGCGGATACGATCGGGCCGGAGCCTTGCGGATCGGCAGATTGCGCCAGCACAGCGGTTGGCGACAGGGCTGATACAATTGCGGTCAGCACAGCGAGGCGAGTGGACGAACTCATCAAGTCATCTCCGGGAATGATCGGACAGGCGGCCCATAATGGCCGCAACATAGTTTTTGGTTTCACGAATTTCGGGCACGCCGCCGGCGCGGATTACGCGTCCTGGCCCGGCATTATAGGCCGCGAGGGCGCGTTCCAGATCGCCGTCGAAGCGGTCGATCTGCTGGCGTAAATACCGCGCGCCGCCCTCGAGATTGGCGAAGGGATCATCAGGGTTCACGCCCAGCTCCCGTGCAGTGCCCGGCATCAGTTGGGCAAGCCCGCGTGCACCCACCGGCGACACCGCATTCGCGCGCCAGCGGCTCTCCTGCCAAACCAGGGCTTCGATCAGCGAAGGGCTGAGATCGAATCGCGCGGACAGTTCATGAACTTTGGCAGAATAGGCGGCGGGAAGGTTGGCAGCCGCGACTTGCGGATAAGCGACCGCGTGATCGGGAACGACGGGCATTTCGCCTTCGGCAAAGAAGGTGAGGTTCGGCTCGCCCGTTGTGGTTTCCAAAGCACCGGACAGTGGGGAAACTGGTCCGCCGGCGATCCATGAATAGGCGCCGTCATCAATTTCCAAGACATCGGCAATGGCGACGCCGGGCAAGCAGAAGGGTGCGGCCAGAGCTGTCGCCACCAAAATTTGCTGCCGAATCGTAACGCGCGTAAACATCTAACCCTCCGTTTGGAGCTAGATGAAACCGCGAGATGACAATCCTGTGACAGGCAGGTCATTTTTCCGGTAAGAACTGCGCAGCCGGTCAAACGCCGCAGTTACGGCCCGGGTTCAGGGCAATCCACGACATTCGATAACGGAACTTGGTTCTATAAGGAACCAGTGCAGGCCCTTGATTCTCGTCCAGCCTGCTGTCCGCAAATGCCGGATGGATACCCTATTTTGCGCTGGCAAATTGCGGACCGGAACCGTTTGCCTGCGTATCCAGCATGGCAATCGCGTTACGCGCGAGCCACCGCGAGTCGACCCAGTTTCCGGCGGCAGTTTCCAGCTGGAACCGTTCGCTGCTTGTCAGTGCTGCCAGAAACATCTGCCTGGCCTGGGCGGTTCGTCCATCACGCGCATAAGCAATACCCAGATTGATTAGCGCTGCGGGATCGGCCGGCTGATTGGCAACCCGCGCTTCCAGATGTTCCAGCGCAATAGCGTTCTGATCGGCTGCCAGCTGAACATAAGCCACATCGACCTGGTCCGCCGCAGAGGGGGCAGCCTGAGCAAGCATTGCTGCTGCAAGGACAGTTATGAGCGTCATATCGTCTCTCCCAAGACAGTGTTCGATAGGATGGATTATGAACCTGCAAACCAGAACTGCAATAAAATTGTAACATTGTCATTAAACTGTAATATACCGCTATCGTAGCGGTCCACAGAGTAAACCGCTGGAATCCTGCGACTACTCGCAACTGTTGTCATATTGGTCATATAAGGCACACATAAGCGACGGTTAAAAAAAGCATTTTTTGAAAAGAAACTGTCATAGACCGCCCCTAATTGCTTCCTCAGCGAAACCGTTTCGCACTCTGATTCTCCGGTTTTATTGAGGGGCCGTCCGCCATGACACATTTCACCCGTTCGCTTATTCTTGGTTGCAGTATGCTGGCACTTACCGCCTGCGGCCCCGATGAAATTTCGTCCCCCGGTACCGGCGGCAATATTACCATCAACAATCCGTCACCCACGCCGCCGGCCACACCAACACCGACGCCGACGGCCACAGTTACGGCGGCAAGCGGCTGCCCGACGATCAGCGATCCACAAGGCCTGACAGACGAAGGCACGATCAGCGGGCCCACCGGCACCTATCGCATCTGCGCCATGCCTTCGCGCTTCAACTCATCCTCCACGCTCCCTTATATCAGGGGCCTCGTGTACCGGATGCCCGGACGTGTGGACGTGGGAACGGACGGCGGGCCAACTGCAAGCGCGGCTGACACCAACGTGACGCTCTCGATCGAGCCGGGCGCTATCGTTTACGCCAGCGGATCATCGTTCCTGATGGTCAACCGCGGCAACAGGATAAACGCAGCCGGGACAGCAACCCGGCCAATCATCTTCACCAGCCGCGACAATGTGCTCGGCCTCAATTCCGAAACATCGTCGGGTCAGTGGGGCGGCGTCGTATTGGCGGGCCGTGCTCCGGTAACCGATTGTATCGCACCGGGCGCGACACCGGGCACGACGGGCTGCGAACGCCAGGTCGAAGGTGCGGCGCAGCCGGCCCTGTTCGGCGGCGCAACCCCTGGCGACAGCTCGGGCACGTTGCGATATGTGCAAATCCGCTACTCCGGTTTCGTTCTGTCAGGTGATAGCGAGCTTCAGTCTCTCACGACCGGCGGCAGCGGCTCGGGCACAAGGATTGACCACATCATGAGCTACAACAGCTCGGATGACGGCGTCGAATTCTTTGGTGGCCGGGTAAATGTCAAAAACTTGATCGTCGTGGGCGCTGAAGACGATTCGCTCGACACGGACACAGGCGTGAAAGCCAATCTGCAATATGTCATCGCCATCCAGCGCGCCGGCGCCGGTGACACCATTATCGAGGCGGATTCCAGCAATGGTCTGGAAGCGCAAACGCCGCGCCAGAATACGCAAATCTCAAACGCCGTATTCCAGCACCGCAATGCCAGTTCCCCGCAAGCCATCCGGCTTCGCGGCGGGACTGACTATGCCTTGTTCAACACCGTAGTGGTTGCCGATAGCGGCGTTCCCTGCATCCGCATCGACGATGCAGCAACGATTGCTGCCGCCAATGCCGGTGCTGACGAAGCCGGTCCGCCGCGCTTCAACTCCACCGCGCTGAACTGCACGACCAACTTCCGCGATGGCAGCAGCGGCGGCGCTTCGGCTGCCCAGGCTCAAACCCTGTTTAACGGCGGGACCAACAACAACGGAACCTTCATCAACACGCTCGCGATGTTGTTCATAAACGGAGCCAACGAATCCGGGCTGACCGCGTTCAATCCGACCGGTGCGTCAACCTTCTTCGACAACGCCGCTTATGTCGGTGCGGTGAATGGAGCTGCGGACACCTGGTACCAGGGTTGGACCTGCAACTCATCCGCAGCGTCCTTTGGTAGCAACACCGGCAACTGCGCGACCCTCCCGGTCTATTAAGCAGCGCCTTGGAGGGATGCGTGCGCTGCGGCGGACGCATCCCTTCATCTTTTCGCCGGAGTTTTCGAACCGGTAGCAATTACAGACCTGATTTACGAAGGGGTCTTCCAAATGTCTCTTGGCATCTATCCCGCCCGCACGCCGACCGCAGGGATCCGGCTCTTGGCTATCCTGCTGCTTTCTACAGCCTTGACGCTGCCGGCGGCGGCTTTCGCACAGGACGCCGGCGACCTTCCGGCTGTGGATGAACGCGAAACCATCGCCGATGGCGACCAGCAGCCGCAGGATAGCGCACAGGACCAAACGGAGGAGGACCCGCAGGAAGCGGATGTATCGATCCCTGGCGGGGGCGGCGAAATTGTCGTCACCGGCCGCCGCGACCGTGATGTCACACGCAGTTCGACGCAGGTGGTTTCGGTCCTTTCAGCCGCTGATATCGCCCGCACAGGCGAAGGTGATATTGCCGGCGCGCTGAGCCGGGTAACCGGCCTTTCAACCGGCGGAAACGGGCTGGTTTATGTGCGCGGCCTTGGCGACCGTTATTCGCTGGCCTTGCTCAACGGATTGCCGCTGCCGAGCCCGCAGCCGCTGAGCCGGGTCGTTCCGCTTGATATTTTCCCGACCAATATCGTCGCCTCCAGTCTGGTGCAAAAAACCTATTCGGCAAATTTTCCGGGCGAATTTGGCGGCGGTGTCATCAATCTGACGACCCGCGCGGTACCGGAAGAAAGTTTTCTGAAAATCGGCGGCAGCATCAGCGGCGACAGCCAGACTACGGGCATGGAAGGTTATGCCTATTACGGGTCTGATATTGACTGGACCGGTTTTGATGACGGTACGCGCGACGTGCCCCGTGCGCTGCAGCAATTTTTCGACAGCGGGGCGCGCTTGTCCGACCTTGGGGTGGACCAGCAGGCGATCGGCCGGGAGCTGGGCAATCCAAACCTTGTTCTGACGCAGAACCTGGGCGGGATTCCGGCGAATTTTTCGGGCTCGATTACTGGTGGAACATCCTTCGATGCCTTTTCCGATGGCCGCCTTGGAGTGATTGCGACTGCATCGATCAGCAACAAATGGCGCAACCGCGTCATTACCAATCAGAGCGCAGTCAACGCCGATCTCGATCTCGATTCGGATTTTCGTGATTTCACGACCGACAACCGGATTGTCGTGAACGGCCTGATTGGTTTTGGTCTGGAGATAGGCGAACACCAGTTCCGCTGGACCAATCTGTATATCCGCGACACCCTGAAGCAGGCGCAACTGTCATTCGGAGACGATTTCCAGTCGGGTTTTTCCAAGCAGATCCAGAACACCGGCTGGTTCGAACGCGAATTGCTGGATACGCAATTTGTCGGCGAGATGGAGTTTGGCGATCTTGGCGTGGATGTGCGCGCCGGATACGCGCAAACGCAGCGTGAGGCACCGTTTGAATATTCTTTCGAATATGTCCGCACCAACGAAGCCAATGATCCCTTTGGCCAGCTGTTCGTCAATGTGCTCGACCGGCAACGCGGCAACGCCTCGGTTACTTTCTCTCAATTGCAGGAAGAACTTTACTACACCGGGTTCGACGTCAATTATCCGCTCACCACCTGGCTGAGCGCGACCGCCGGTTATGCATATACCAAGACTGACCGATATTCTGAACGGCGCGAGTTTCTGTTCGACGCCAGCAGCGATTTTCCCGACGGGGTGGGCGCTTTTCGCCCCGATTACCTGCTTGGTGACGCGGTTATCGATTTTTATGACGTCGGTTTGATCGAGACCACGCAGTCCGACCCGGCATTCGAGGCCGGATTGGAAATCCATGCGGGCTACGGCAAGCTGCAGATTACCCCGGTCGATCGCGTCACGCTGGATATCGGAGTGCGGTACGAAACCGCGGACCAAACGGTTGATCCGGTGAATGTTTTCGCGGTCGCCATCGATTCGGGCAATAATACGGCGCTGTCGAATGATTATTTTCTGCCCGCAGGAACGCTGACCTTCGAAGCGACGGAAAGTTTGCAGCTGCGGCTTGCAGCGTCAAAAACCATTGCCCGGCCGCAATTTCGCGAACTGGTTTTTCAGACCTATTATGATCCGGACACCAACCGCCAGTTCAATGGCAACCCGTTTCTGGTCGATAGCGAACTGATCAATGCCGAGGTCAAGGCCGAATACTATTTCGACCGCGGCAAGCGTATTGCGGTTGCTGGTTTCTACAAGGACATCACGAACCCGATCGAAGCCTATTCCAGCTTCTCCGACAATGAACAGGTAACCAGCTTCGCTAATGCGCCGTCAGCAACGCTTTACGGTGTCGAAGCCGATATCCAGTACAATTATGACCTGTATGATCTGGGCAGCTGGTTCGAATCCAAACAAGCCGTGTTCAGTGCCAATTACACTTATACCCGGTCCGAAATAAAAGTTGCCGATGGTGACACGACAAGCGTTTTCCCGGGCGGCACGCGACCTGCGTCAGACTTTTTCCGCGATGGCGGAGCGCTGACAGGTCAGTCCGACCATCTTGTAAACGTCCAGCTTGGTCTGGAGGATCTGGACCGCCTGCAGCAATTCACCTTGCTTGTCTCATACGGCAGCGAACGGGTTACAAGCCGCGGCACCAATGCGTTGCCCGATATTGTCGAATATCCCGGTTTGAAAGTCGATTTCGTTGTACGCCAGTTGGCGACGGTGTTCGGGCAGGATTTCGAAATCAAGGGCGAAGTCCGCAATATTTTCGGACGCAGCTTTCAGGAATACCAGACGAACGGTACCAACCGGATCGAAATCAACAGCTATGATCTGGGCACATCGTTCTCGCTCGGGGTTTCGGCCGAGTTCTGACGACACGAAAAAGGGCAGCTTATGGCTGCCCTTTATTGTGTCAGGAATTGCGGACAGTCAGGCGTTCGGCGCGTCGAACACATAGCCGTGCCAGCGCACCGTCCTGACAGGATTGCCTGCACCCGCCTTTTTCAGCGCCTTGCGAAGTCGCCCGATCCAGACATCGACGCTGCGTTCGTCGATTTTTTGTTCCTTGCTCGATATTGCTTCGATCACGTCCTGCCGGGACAGAAGCCGGTTGGGGTTTTCCGCCAGAAACCTCAGTAACCGGAAGCCACCTGGTTGAAGTGCGATCGGCACACCGTCCCAGCGGGCTATCAGTGCCTCCATATCGATTACCAATGGGCCAACCACCAGTTGCTTCAGCGAATGGCGCCGGCTGGTCGCCAGCAAGGCCATCACCCTGTCGAGCACTGCCGTGCGATCAACGGGACCGACCATGTAATCATCCGCACCCGCGCTTAGCGCACGGCGGCGATCCTGTACGTCGTCACGCTCGAGAACCATTGTAACATGGGCATCGGCCGTGCGCGGGTCGGCGCGCAGCCGCCGGCACATTTCGAGCCCTGAAAGATCCGGCATCAGCCAGTCGACAAATGCCCAGACCGGCCCGTCGGTCAGTCTTATCGGCGCGTCGCCGCGAATTCTGTCGAAGGTAAATTTCTTGTCATCATGAACAAAGTCCAGGTTGCTTTCGCCCACTGCACTTGTCGTTAGGATGTTTACCACCTGCATAGCCCTTAAGCCCCGTTTCGGAGCTTGTGATGCAACCTTCATGTGACGCAGATATTACGGAATTGGCGGTAAAATGCGGAATTTTGATCAATTGGTCGGTTCTTGCGGAAAAATTATCCTGCCGTCCGCCTTTACCGGCTTTCTACTACCGCCAGCCGGCCCGGAACTGACGGCGGATCCGATGCAATTTCATTCCGCCGTAAGGCAATGCTGCCTATTGCAGCAAATCGTCAGCCATATCGAGTCCGGTCTGTCTGCCGCCGACGAAGATGTGAATTTGCGGCTCGACAACAGAGGCATGGTCCAGCGCGCCTGGTTTGACAAACACGTAACCGGGATCGGCATCGCATTCCAGAAACAGTCCCGAACCGCATTTTGCGCAGCTGCGCCGGTGAACGGCACGCCCGGAATCACCGATAACAGTATAGGTAGAAAGATGGCCCTTGGCTGAAAAGCCGGCGGCGGGGACCATCAGTTCCACCGAAAACGGGCTGCCGGTCGTCAGCTGGCAATCTTTGCAATGACAATAAAAAGTCAGCTCGGGCTCGCCGGAAAACTGCAGGGCAGTGTTACCGCATTGGCAGCGGCCCTTGTGAATGTCAGTCATGATCGGTTCCATGTGTGTCGCGGGTCTTGCAGGTCGTGAAGATCTGCGAGCGTGCAAAGGCGAGGCCGGCGGTTGCGGCAGTACCGGGTGCGGACCGGCGGCGGGACACTTGGTTATCGGGCATGATCACGAAAATCCCCTGTCTGCTGCCCGACCAAAGCGCCTTGCAAGCGCGATGCGCGGCCAGTGTCCGGATAGACCGCAGCTGATGGACCGCAGCGACGCGTTGGTCCTGATTATTAGCTGAATTATGGCTTAGGATTTCCTTAAGCGTTGAAATATAATGCAAATATCAGTCAAAAGACGAGCCAAAGTTTCACTCGCGCAAGCCGCCGCCTTCGCTTAAGGTATTTTTCAGGGATAGTATCAGGGGCGACCACAGGTGGCGGGCAACGAGCCGGCGGGCAACAAGCTGGCAGGTGACACACAGGGCATATCTTCGGTCGCCGGCGTAACAGTCGATCCGTCAGCGTTGTGCCTTTCCAGCGAGCAGGGGCGCTCGCTTCTCGAGCCCAAGGTGATGGCGTTGCTTGTTATCCTGATGCAGCGCCCAGGGAAATTATGGGGGCGGGCAGAACTGTGTGACGCGCTGTGGCCGCCCGGCCAGGGAAGCGACGAGGGTTTGAGCCGGCTTGTTTCCCTTTTGCGCAAATCGTTCGCGAGCGATCACGCGCGTGCTGCGGTTATCGTAACTGTGCCAACGCTGGGATACCGGCTTGACGGCGAGGTCCGCTCGCTTCCTGCAGGCGGCAAACCGCGCGCCGCTGACGGCAGTCCGGCGGAGGCCGCGTCTGTGCCGTTACTTTCCCCAAGCCGCCGCACATTGTGGCTGGCCGCGGGATTCGCTGTTCTCATGGTTTTGGCCGCTGCGGCATGGTGGAGCGGGTTATGGAAAGCGGAGCGAGCAGGTGGCGCAGATGATCTGGAAATCAGTCTTGCGGTGCTTCCGTTTGAAAACCTGACCGAGAATGACCGGCAGGCCTTTCTGGCCGACGGGATGACGCGCGATCTCACATCGCTTTTGTCGCGGGTGCCCGATGTCCGCGTCGCACCCTATAGTTCGGCCAGAACGTTTGCGGGGAAAGACAACAGCGGGCCCGCAGCGGCAGAAGTGCTGGATGTTCGCTATATCGTATCGGGTTCGCTGACCAGGCAAGGCAGCAATCTGGTTTTAAGGGTGGACTTGAGCGATGCGGTCTCGCGCAGGCAGGTGTGGTCGAAACGGTTTTCGCAGCCACTGGCAAATTTCTTCGCTCTTCAGGAGGATGTGGTTCAGGCGGTTGCTACATCGGTTTCGTCGGAAATTCATGCGTCCGAAATGGAAGCTATCAGGAGCAAGGACGAATTTAATCTCTCGGTTTACGAACTGGTGCAAAGCGCCCAGTCGCGGCGCTATGCCTACGGACGAGAAGCCGCGATGCTGACCATTGACGATGCCAAGCGCGCGCTTTCCATCGACCCCGAAAATTATTCGGCCCAGGCGATACTGGCGACGCAATTGGCCCAGAATGTGATCAGCGGGTATTCCGACAATCCCGCCCGCGATGTTCCCGCTGCGCTAGGAATGCTGGACGAAATGCGTGCAAAAGCACCGCGTAACCCCGAAGTCATGACTGCGACGGCGCTGGTCCGTTTATATGTTCAGGGCGACCGCGACGGCGCTGTGCGGTTGTTGGAAGAATCCCTGTCCATCGATCCCAATGAACCGCACGCCGCCGTCATCCTGGGCAGCCAGCAATGTTATGGCGGCGACTTCGACGCCGGGTTTCGCCTGATAACACAGGCAGAGGCGCGCGCGCCTCGCCACCCCCGATACGCCATTTGGCCATGGTTCAGAGCGGGCTGTTACGGCTCGGTGGGTGAGAATCTGTTGGCCCGCGACGCCGCGCAGGATGCCATTGACCGCAACCCGAATTATCCCGGCCCCTATTATTCATACGTCCATTATTCCTGCCTGCTGGGCGATGTTGCGCGCGCAACCGACGCCGCGGCAAGAGCCAGACGGATCGATCCCACATTCACACTGGAAACATATGAGCTGCTGATGGCAAAAGTCGGCTACCCCGGCCCGCCCGGAATGAGCCGGGCGGAAGCTGACAAGTCCGTCCGTTCCTGTCTGGCTGACAAATCAGGCCCTGCGGGCACCCGGTAACAACTTTTTACACATTTTGCCCCGCGGGCGGGCTAACCTACCCAGACGTCCAGCACATAACGTTCGTCTTCGATCATCGTCTCTATCCAGTTCGCTGCAGCCTGGCCGCTGCAACCTGATTTTTCTGCGTAAATCGACGCGAGGGTGCTGCGTACACCGGGTTCCATCCGCGCTCCGTCACCGCAGACATAGATTCGCGCGCCCGCTTCGATAAGCGACCAGACCTTGTCTGCATTCTGTGCCGCCAGATCCTGGACATATGTGCGAGTTCCATCGTGCCGCGAGAAAGCTGCTTGGACCGATACGATGCCGCGCTGTTCGTAATCGGCGATTTCGTCGCGGTAGAGATAGTCGTGTTCCGGGTGACGGCAGCCGAAAAACAGCATGGCTTCGCCAAGCGTCCGGCCATTTTTCTGAAGATAGTCGCGCTGCTGAAGGAAGCCGCGGAAAGGCGCGATACCTGTGCCCGGGCCGAACATGATTATCGGTACGCCAGGATCATCCGGCAGCCGGAAATTGCCCGTAGGCTCGCGTACAGCGGCCTGAAATCTGTCGCCGGGTTTCAGGCCGGCAAGATAGGCTGAACAAGTCCCGTTGAATGTACCATTGCCTGATAGTGCCGGACCGCTGACCACACCGACAGTAATCGAGCAGCGACGCGGATCATCGCCCGGAGCAGACGAGATCGAATAATAGCGCGGGCTCAGAAACGGGATAAGCTCGAGGAAAACCGCCAGCGGCAGTTCGCAAGCGGGGTACCCCTCCAGAATATCCAGCACCGATTTGCGCTTCTCCCAGATTTCGGCGGTGTACCGATCCATATCATCCGCACCATCCGCACCGGCTGGCCGCGCCAGAGCTTCCAGCGCGGCGCGCGAGTTGGGACACTGAGTATAGCGGGCAAGCGTCGCAATATCGCGCCGCGTGGCGACCGCCTGCAGTTCGCCTGCACTTCGGGCCAGATGGCGAACCGAAAAAGTACTGCCGCTGGGAAAGGGGCCGCGCATTTCACTGCGAGATTCGATCCGGACATAGGTGTCATGATCAAGTTTGAACCGTTTGAGCAGCCGGCTGACAACGGCTTCATCATTGACGGGCACCACACAAAGGTGGTCACCGGGGGTATAGTTTACCCCTTGCGGGAGTGCGACTTCGATGTGGCTGGTCGAACGGCCCTCGTCCTGGCTGATATCCTTGAGCTCGGTATTGCTGATCACTTCGACTTCGTGCGCGCCAATCCTGTCGGCGACCGGATTCGCGGTGACACTTTGCGTTATTTCAACCGAATAGAGCGGCTGGGCGATGGCATCGTTGTCGCCGGCAAGGTCGATCCCGAATTCGGCGCCCATCTGCGGGATGATTGCATCAAGCCAGTCGTGAAACCGGGTATCGATATCTCCGCGTGCATCCAGTTCGCGGGTTTCCGCGATCCGGCGCGCACCCAGCTGCGCAAGCCGCGTATCGATTTTACGCGGCACCACCTGGAACGTCGCAGCCCAATCACTGTTGCCGCAGCCAAGTACGAAATAGGCCGCGCCATCCAGTTTGGGCTCCGCAGTCCCGGTCTGTTCGATCCAGTCGGTAAATTTTGCCGCATTGTCCGGCGGCATTCCGTTATAAGACGAACAGGCGATCGCAATCGCGCCTTTGGTGGGCAGCTTTCCGACATGGCTATCAAGTTCAGCCAGCGTGACGTCGAAGCCGCTGAATTCAGCCCTTTGAGCCAGTTCGCGCGCAAAACTCTCGCTCGAACCCAGATTAGATCCATACAGGACCAGCAGCGGGGTGCCATGGCCGGGCACCGGAGCTGGTACCGCAGTCTCGGTGGCCGCTGCAGCGGGGGTTACATTTGTGCCGCCCCGCTCGACATCATCACGCAGCCGGACCTTGATGAAAAACTCGTCGGGTTTGATCGATAGCGTTTCCTTGATGTCGAGGCGGTACCCGGTATGATCAAACAGATCGAAGCGCTGCAGGATCATTCCCAGCACCAATATCGATTCCTGCAGCGCGAACTGTCTGCCGATGCAAGCGCGCTGGCCGTTGCCAAACGGCTTGTAAGCAGCGGGATCACGCGCCGCCTCCGCTTCGGCTTCGAAGTGAGCGGGGTCGAAGCGGTCGGGGTTGTCCCCCCAGACCGAAGTGTCGCGGTGCAGCGATGGTATCAGAACAGTTGTAAACGTCCCTTTGGGGATGAGATATTTGCCGCCAATAACTTCGTCTTCGAATGGTGCCAGCCCCAGTGCGGGCGCGGTGGGCCACAGCCGCAGCGCCTCCGACAGGATCGCGCGGATATAGGGCAGTCTACCAATTTGCGAGAGAGTGGGGCGCTGGTCGATGTTGCGGCCAAGCACGGCATCCACTTCGGCATAGGCGCGCGCCATCACGTCGCGGTTCTTGAGCAGGTAATACAGTGTGAAGGACAGCAGCCCCGATGTGGTTTCGTGGCCCGCGATCAGGAATGTGTTGATCTGGTAGCGGATGTTCTCGTCCGACAGCCGCTCCCCCGTCACCGCGTCACGGCCCGACAGCATGAAATCCAGCAGATCATCCTGCCCGTTGCTGCCATTGCCGCGCCGTTCGCGAATAATCTCGTCCACCAGATTATTCATGTAGGCCGCATCCTGGTGCAGCTGTTTGATCTGTTCCCCCTTGAACAACTTTTCGCCCGGTATCCCGCGCATTTTCAGTGTAGTGCCAAGCGTCCGGTTGAGCGCTTCGATAAAGGGGTGGAAATCATCACGGTAAAACGAATTGAAGCGGTAACCAAAACCGCAGACGCCGATAGTGTCCAACGTCAGCCGGATCATGTCCTTGGGCGCATCGATCACATCGTCCGAGTTCAATCTCTCCCATTTCAGCATCAGCTGACTGGCGATGTCGATCATCATCGGCAGATAACCGCCCATCGCCTTCTGGCTGAACGACGGCAGCAGTATATTATGTGCCTTGGCCCAATTGGGATCCTGTGTGTCGCCCGTAAACAGGCCGTCACCGGCAATCAGCCGAAGCCGTTTGAGCGGCCCGCGCACGGTCTTGTCAAAGCGTTTTTCGTCGCAAACCTCGGCCACGAGATCCGCACCCGAAACCATGATTATGGTCGTTCCCATCATGTCGAGCTTGAATATCGGCCCGTATTCGTCGGCCAGTTCCATCAGCGACTGGATCATGCGCGATGCATCCACCGTCACGGCATTACCGATCAGCGGCTTGCCCGGGGGTTGCGGTATCGGGGCGAGCGTTGTTTTTAAAACCATAAGCATCGCTTTTGCCAGACAATCCTGCGCCCGGAAAGAGCACCGCGTTGCGGTTTACCTTTCGGGAGCCGAATCCGCGCTGGTCGCAGGCTGTTCTCTCGCCGCCAAACCCGGGTCGGTTCAGTTTTTGAACTCGAAAAAATTCCGCATCGCATCGGCCTGCCGCACATTTATGGTCCGGCCCAGCGGATCGGCGGTGTGCATGGCTGCCAGCGTTTCATCGTCGGAGGGATCGATTGTGGCGGCCAGTCTGCTGCCACCGGGCGTTCGGGCGACAATCGACGCTGCCGCGCCCTGATTGCCGGGCTGGATTGTATAGGTTTCGACGATGGCCTCGCCCGAATAGGCACCGAGCACATCAACCAGCCGGGTTTGACCGGGTAGCTCTTGCCAGCGGCTCTGCGACCAGTCGGCCTGACGGCAGGAATAAATTGCCGCCGAATATTTGCTCATATATCAGCCATTTGCGCCAATCAGCGCGTAGGCCTTACGGTTGCGGCGTAACCGTCCAACCGCTTCGGCGATGGCGTGCGCGGAATAATTGTTTCCCGCGCCGCCGAAAAACGGGAGGCCGCCGGTCAATGTCAATCCGCGCGGATCATCGGGCGCGATACCCAGCGCGTCGATCTGGTTGAACACGGCAATCGGAAAACAACTGTAGAAATCCATTAGGGCCACATCGCCGATGGCCACACCGGCCAATGCCAGCGCGCGTTGCACCGCCGCAATCGACGCGGGACTGCGGCCCAGATCGGGGCGCGCCAGAAGCGGCGCCTCGGCTGCAGACGTGACACTGTGAATATGCACCCAGCGGTCTGACGGAACGCCCAGTTCGCGCGCCTTGCCCACCGAACAAAGGATGATGGCCGCCGCCTGGTTCACCTGATCGCGGGCAACCATCATGCGCGGAAACGGATCAGCCACAATCCGGTTACGCGGCGTAATCTGTGCCAGATCTTCCGCGCTGCGGATTGCCCGCGCGGCGGCGTGGGGATTGGCCGCTGCCACCCGTGTGAAAGGAGCAAATAATTCGGCCATCGCGGCTCGGTATGCCTCGCGCGGCAAGCCCAATCTTGCCCTGCGCGCATTTTCGAACAAGGCGTAAGCGGGCAGCGGCGATCCCAGTCCGTTTGCGGTGGCGGATTTCTCGGCCAGACCTGCCACGCCGAACCCGCGATCTTCCAGTTGTCCTTCGGGCGCTTCCGACCAGTCAGCCTGCCGGCCGACTTTCAGCAAGGTCAGCATGGTCGAAATCGCTTCCGAACCGGCGATCATGCAGCACGAACTTTCGCCCGCGGCGATCTGTGCGGCCAATTCGCCCACCAGTTTCTGCGGCCCCTGTCCGCCGACAATTTCGAGGATTGCGCGCTGCGGATCGGCACCCACCCGCTGTGCAATCGACCGCGGCGGATTGCTGGAGCTGCCAAACGGGGCCCGCGCGCCGGGGTGTGATATTTCGAATTGGCGGATCGCCGCTACCGTATCGATCGCACCCGCCACAGCACAACTCTCGCGGCCGACCGCCTGACAATCGGCAATCGCCGCGCGGGCGGCCTCCCCGGCCAGATCCATCGGTGAAAGGGCGCGGTAGGCTTTCTCGCCAATGCGTTCTGAATATTGGCCTACGCCAATGATGACCGGAGTGTTATCGTCCATACGATCGTCCATAGCTGCGCGGCGCGCGATTGCACCCGGCTTTCGCCAAACAGCAGGCCGGAGCGCCAAAATAGCGGCTATGGCTAGTGCGGCGAATTATTGTTAGGGCGGCATCCCCGGGCCAAGCTGTCTGACGAAGCCAAACGGCTTCTGCAAATGGCGGCCTGAAGTTCAACCGTCGGAGTGAGCGCACCCAATGCCAGCTGGCGCACCCTTGATCGATCAGTTCGGCCGCAAGATTACCTATCTGCGTCTGTCGGTGACCGACCGCTGCGATCTTCGCTGCACCTATTGCATGGCTGAAAGCCCGCAATTCCTGCCGCGCGACGAATTATTGACGCTTGAAGAGCTCGAGCGTCTGTCAGCCATTTTTATCGAGCGCGGCGTGCGGAAAATCCGGATTACCGGCGGCGAGCCGCTGGTCCGGCGCGGGGTCATGCGGCTGTTTGCCAATCTCGGGCGCAAGCTGGGCGGCGGACTGGACGAATTGACGCTTACGACAAATGCCACCCTGCTCGAAAAATATGCCGGCGAACTGGCCGCGGCGGGTGTCAAACGCGTCAACGTATCGCTCGACAGCATCGATCCTCAGCGATTCGCGGCCATTACCCGGCGCGGATCGCTGGATGCCGTGCTGCGCGGCATCGACGCCGCGCAGGCCGCCGGACTTGCGGTCAAGCTCAACACTGTCGCGCTGAAGCATGGCAACGCAGATTCGATACCCGACCTTGTCGAATGGGCCCATCGGCGCGGTATCGACGTCACGCTGATCGAAGTCATGCCGCTGGGGGAAACGGGTGAAGACCGTTTTGACCAATATATTCCGCTCTCGGTAATTCGCGAAAGCCTGGAGGCGCGGTTTAGCCTCACCGATCTGGCACCAGCGGATGCTCTGGGCGGACCTTCGCGTTATGCCAGAATGCTGGAAACAGGCGGGCGGATCGGATTTATCACGCCGCTGACAAATAATTTCTGTGCTGGATGCAACAGGCTGCGGGTGACGTGCACCGGACGGATTTTCATGTGCCTGGGGCATGAAGATCATGTCGATCTGCGCGATATCATGCGCGAAAATCCGGTGGATGACGGCGCGGTAAATGCTGCGCTCGACAGGGCGCTGGGGGCCAAGCCCGAACGGCACGACTTTGCCATCCGGACGTCGGGCGAAAAACCTGCCGTGCCCCGCACGATGGCCATGACGGGCGGCTAGATTCGTGATTTCGGTGGATGAAGCGCTGGCAATGCTCGCACGCCGCCGGCCCGTGATGCCAAGCGAAGTGGTCGGCATTCACAGCGCGCTGGACCGTGTGCTGGCTGCCGATGTTCGTGCGCGTGTGACGCTGCCCCCGCATCCGGTATCGGCGATGGACGGTTATGCGGTCCGCTTTGCCGATCTGGCCGCAGATGGAACCGGGCTGACCGTAATTGGCGAAGCGCCTGCGGGCCGCCCCTTTCGCGGTCAGGTGGGCGCGGGGGAGGCTGTCCGGATTTTTACCGGCAGCCATGTCCCGGAGGGCGCGGACCATATCGTGATCCAGGAACAAGCCGAGCGTATCGGTGATGCCGTGCGAGTGACGGCGCCCCAGGAAAGGCCCGCCAATATTCGTGCAGCGGGTCTCGATTTTGCGGAAGGTGATGTTCTGGTGAAATCGGGCGCCAAGCTGGGTCCGGCGGAGATTGCTGCAATTGCTGCCGCCGATCACGGCGAAGTGACTGTTGTCCGCAAACTTAAAATCACCTTCATCGCCAATGGTGACGAATTGCGCGCGCCGGGCGGTGATCCTGCGCAGGGCGATATTGCAGCGTCGAGCTATGCCGGATTGTCTGCGCTGGTGCAGCGTTGGGGCGGGGAACCATCTGACGGCGGAATTGCTGCGGATTCGGTCGAAGCCATCTGCGAGCGTGTAACCGCGGCTCGTGATGCTGACATTATCGTGCCGGTTGGCGGCGCGTCCGTCGGTGATCACGACCATATGTATGCAGCTTTTTCGAAGCTGGGACTGAAGGAGGTGTTCCGCAAAATTGCGGTGCGGCCCGGCAAGCCGACATGGTTTGGCACGATGGGCACACAATTGGTGCTGGGACTGCCGGGAAACCCGGCTTCTGCCTATGTCTGCGCGCAATTGTTCCTCCGCACGCTAATCGACACGGACGCCCCGCTGGCGTGGCAATTTGCAAAGCTGTCAAAGCCAGTTTCAGCCGAGGGTCCACGCGAGACTTTTGTGCGCGGAATCAGCCGGATTGACAAGGACGGGTGCCAGCATGCCGCACCGCTCGAACGCCAGGACAGCGCGCTCATCACGCCCTTTATGATGGCCAATTGCCTCATCCGCCGCCGCGCGCATTCCCCTGCCGCCAGCGCCGGTGCTATCGCCGAGATTCTTCCACTCCAATGTTAGCGGGCCGGGACGGTTAACTGCGGGTTGAAAACCGCTTACACTCATCGCCGAAATGCGGCATTCAGTCGGGCATGATTGAAGATACCGCTACCGACTATCCCGAAATCCGCGAATCCGTTCGCCGGCTTTGTGCGCAATTTCCGGGCGAATATTGGCAGAAACTGGACCGCGAGCGCGCTTATCCCACCGAGTTCGTCCAGACCTTGACCAGGGAGGGATTTCTCTCTGTTCTGATACCGGAAGAATATGGCGGCGCGGGGCTGGGGCTTTCTGCGGCGGCCGCTATCCTCGAGGAAATACACCGTTCGGGCTGCAACGGCGGCGCTTGTCACGCACAGATGTACACTATGGGGACAATCTTGCGCCACGGCAGCGAAGCGCAGAAACAGGCGATTCTGCCCTTGGTCGCATCGGGGGAATTGCGGTTACAGGCCTTTGGCGTGACCGAGCCGACGGCGGGAACGGATACATCCCGGATCACCACCTTTGCTGAAAAGCGCGGCGATACCTTTTACGTCTCCGGCCAGAAAATATGGATCAGCCGGGCCGAGCATTCCGACTGGATGGTGCTGCTGTGCCGCACGACCAAACGCGAGGATGCCGGCAAACCGACAGCCGGGATGAGTGTGCTGCTGGTAGATTTGCAAAATGCGAAGCAGAACGGGCTGACCATCAATCCCGTTCGCACGATGATCAACCACGCAACCACCGAACTGTTTTTCGACGAGGTCCCGGTACCGGCCGCAAACCTTGTCGGTGAAGAAGGCAACGGATTTCGCTATATCATCGACGGGATGAACGCGGAGCGCGTTCTGATCGCTGCCGAATGTGTCGGGGACGGGCGCTTTTTTATCGACCGGGCCAGCGCCTACGCCGCCGGGCGCGAAGTATTCGGCCGCCCGATCGGCGCCAATCAGGCAGTCCAGTTTCCCATCGCGCGCAATTTTACGCAGGTCGAGGCTGCCGCGCTGATGGTCAATCGGGCCTGCGAATTGTTCGAAGCCGGAAAACCTTGCGGGACTGAAGCCAATATGGCGAAAATGCTGGCATCGGAGGCATCATGGGCAGCTGCAGACACTTGTTTGCAAACGCATGGCGGGTTCGGGTTTGCCGAGGAATATGACGTGGAGCGCAAATTTCGCGAGACCCGCCTTTACCAGATCGCGCCGATCAGCACGAACCTGATCCTGAGCCATGTCGCGACCCATGTTCTGGGAATGCCCAAATCCTTTTGACCGTCGAAGTAGCAGGGGATCGAACGACACCGGATTGAACCTGCCGTCCGTCACGCTAATCTGCACGCTTTCTGTGCCTGGCTTGGTAACTATGGTGACGCCGGCGGCCAGGTCGCTTCCCGCGGGGCGGAACGTCTTTCGGTTGCCGGCTGGCGAAGCCATAGCTGGCCGGGCCTGGCCGCGTCCGCATTTCAGTCAGCACGGTGAGCGAACATAGCGCACAAACGCAAACGGCGGCCCCCGAAGGAGCCGCCGCAGCGAATTTTCTGATAAGGAGAAGCGGCGGTTAGCCGCTTGCGCCTGTTTTAGTAGCCGAGGGTAAGCGACAGGCTGGCAGCGCGCGGCGCGCCGATCTGTGCGAAACCAAAGCCGTCAAGCGATCCACCGAAGAAGCCGACGTAATATTCATCAAAGATGTTGGTTACGTTCAGCTGCAGGGCAGCGTCGGTACCGTTGATGAACTCGCCCAGCCGGTAACGAAGATCGAAATCGACCAGCGTGTAGCTTGGTGCAGTGTCGGTGTTCAGATCGTTGATGTAGCGTTTGCCGGTGTGTTTGACCTGTGCGCCAAGTTCAACGCCGCCAAATGCCAGCTGACCGCGTGCACCGACCGAATATGTCGGCGTACCGCTTTCACGGCTGCCTCCGGTCGCCGCGAAAATCGGAGCCCCGCCTGCGGCAACACCAACCTGTACGTCATCCTTGATTTCGGATTCGCTGAGCGAACCGAAGACATACAGCAGGCTGTTGCGTGTCGGGCGCCACGCGACCGAACCATCGATGCCGTATTTGTCGACCGTTCCCAGGTTACGGAAAACGGTGGCACCTTCGCCGTCACGGGCTGTCGGATCGAACGCGGATGCGAGGCGATCTTCGTAGCGCGTGAACCAGCCGGCGATCTGGGCTGTGATCCGGCCCTGGTTGAACCGCAGACCGGTATCGAAGCTGTCTGTGGTTTCAGGAACCGGACGAGCGCGCTCGTCATCAGGAATGAACAGCGAATCATACAGTGGATCGGTGCCCGGTACCGAAAGGCCCTTGGCGTAGTTTGCAAAAAGCGACAGGCCGGAGTTGAAATCATAGGTGAAGCCTACGTTCGGCAAAAGCTCGTCATATTTGTATTCACGCGACAACGGCGCGACATAAGTCGGGTTCAGGGTCTGATATTGCGTCAGGTTCTGACCCGCAGCCGGGCAATCGACAAAACCGTTGATCGATGTCGTGAAACAGTTCTGGTTCAGTTCACGCGTGAAGAACGGTGCACGCAGACCCAGCACAGCGGTCAAACCGCCGAACCGGCCGCGATATTCGCCCGACAGCTGATGCAGGATGGCGAATGACTTGCGGTCACGCTTGTTCACTTCGTTGCCGTTTACGTCGAGCAGAGCACTGTCGATCGCGAACACGTCGATCGGCTCGCCATTGGCCTGCATTACGCTGATCTGGCCGGTTTGACGGTGACGGGCACGGTCCCATGTGTACGCAACGCGGACACGGTGGTCGGTATTGATGTCATAGATCATGTTGGCAACCAGACCGTAGCGGTTTGTCTGCGTTTCGCTGGGGTCGTTACCCGCAATACGATCACGCAAATCGCCGTCGCCGTTCAGATCGCGGCCAAAGTAGTAACCGCCATTGAATGCACCGGTCAGACCGATGGTTCCGCCGCGCGGAACGAAGAGTTCTTCACGCAGATCGTCGGGTCCGCCGCCGTTTGCTTTCACATACTGGTAGCTTGGGTCGAGTGTCAGAGTGAGTGCATCGGTGATCGAGAAGCGCGATGCACCGCGGATATTGCCCGTGTCAGAAGGATTGTAACGGCGGAAGAATGCCGAGCCGCAACCTGCACGGTCATCATAGCGCGAAGTGGCACCGGGACTGCCGCCGCCGTTGAAAACCACCCGAGGATCGACCGCACAAGGATAAACTTCGGAATTCTCGTAAACCGAGAAACGCTCTTCCTTGGTGAAGCCGCCGTCGTAATAGGAAAGCAGATTGTTCAGGCTTTCGGATCCGGCGAAATTGTTGCGGTTCTGGTTGAAGTGACCGGAAACAGAGACGAAATCGCCATTGTCACCAAGGTCCTGCCAGATCCGGCCGTTGAACTGCGTCTTATCGACTTGGCCATACGGATTATAGGGAACGCCGTAACGGGTGTAGCTGACCGAAGCGAAGGCTTTGGTACCCATACCGGTAAAATCGCCGGTGTCGATCATGCCGAAACCGCGCATATACAATGTATCGGATGCGCCGCTTGCCAGCACATCGCCAACCGACAGGGTCGAAGTGATGTGGAAGTAATCGGTGGGCTCTCGCGTGCGAATGTTGATCGTGCCGCCGGCTGCCGAAGCGGTGGGGCTGTCAACGTCGGTAGTGCCGAGGTTTACGTTAACCTGCGAGAGGACTTCGGAGTCGACCTGCTGATTGGTGTAAAGTGCATAATTGCCCGAATCGTTGAGCGGCAGACCGTCAAGCGTCTGCGATACGCGGTCAGCGCCGAAACCGCGAACGGTGAAGCCGCCGCCGGAAGAACCCCATGGGTCGTTGTTCTGGAAGCTGACACCTGGAACCAGGTTGATAATATCGTTGACCGTCTGGCCGGGGCGTTGCCGGCGGATTTGTTCTTCGGTGACGACCTGCTTGGCCTTGGTTGTATTGGGAATTTCGATCCCGCCGACATCGTCGGTACCGGCGATAACGACAATTTCGGTATCGTCGAAATCCACCGAACCGGTTGACTGGGCATGAGCGACCGACGGGATCGCCAGAGCGATCAGTGCGGTGCTGCGGAGAAACATGGTTTTCATTGGACAAGAGCCCCTTGGCACTAGTGGTGAGCAATCGGTAGCGTGGGCCCAAATCGCGAAGCCACGCGCGCTGGCCAGCCCCTGCTAGGCTGGCTTCAACTCGGCAAGAGGGAACTTTTGTGACAGCTTGATGACTCGTTCGCAGCGGGGGCTGTGCGACGATTCCAATTTGACCCAAAGTCGCAGTTTCACTGGTCTTTTGAGGTGTGTTGCCGCGATGCAACATAGATTAGATATTGCCACACTGTGGAATAATAGGTGGTCAGGCGAGACCGATCTCGCGCAAACGCTGCTGCAGATACTCGTGCGAACTCAGCGGATCGGGATAGTGATTCGCGCCATCCTCGCCGACACATTCGGCCAATGTTTCGATCACGAAATCCGGCCTGAAATGCAGGAAAAACGGCATTGAATAACGCGCGCGGCGGGCAGCATCGCCAACCGGGTTCACCACACGGTGCGTGGTCGAACGCAGCCGGTTATTGCTGAGCCGCTGAAGCATATCGCCGATATTCACCGCCAGCGCGCCGGGGGGAGGCGATACCGGGATCCATTCGCCATCCTTCGATAGCAGTTCCAGCCCCGCTTCTTCGGCCCCCAACAGCAGGGTTATTGTATTGATATCCTCGTGCGCGGCAGCACGGATCGCACCTTCGGCCTCTTTGGATACCGGCGGGTAATGGATCAGCCGCAGGATGGAATTGCCGTCCAGCACGGTGGCATCAAAATAATCTTCCGCCAGCCCGAGGTGCAGGGCAATTGCACGCAAGATGCGTTTGCCGCTTTCTTCTAGCGCGACAAACAGGGCTTCGAAAGTCTCGCGAAAGCCGGGCACCTCGGCCGGCCAGCTGTTGGGCGCCATATATTCGCCCAGCGGATGGCTATCGGGCAAACTGCGGCCGACGTGCCAGAACTCCTTCAGATCCTTAACCTCGGCATCCTTGGCCTTTTCGGTTCCGAACGGAGTGTATCCGCGCGCGCCGCCTTGTCCGGGGTTGTGATATGCGCGCTTGGCGTCATCGGGCAGCGCGAAGAAATCGCGGCTGAGCTGTTCGCCTTTGGCGATCAGATCCGCCGGCACGCCGTGGTCGCGCACGATGGCGAAACCGTATTCGGCAAAACTCTGCCCCAGTTCGTCGGATAATTCCTCCAGCGGGCGGGCCAGGGAAACGGAAGCTATTTCAGTCATGGATTTTGTCATGCCCACGCTCTTAATACGGCAGGAACAGTCCCGCTAGTGCTGCGCTCATCAGATTTGCCAGCGAGCCGGCAGCCAGCGCGCGCAGGCCGAGCCGGGCAATAACCGGACGCTGGTTGGGCGCGAGCCCGCCCGTCACCGCCATCTGGATGGCGATGGAACTGAAATTGGCAAATCCGCATAGCGCAAAAGTGACGATTGCCAGGCTGCGCGCGCTCAGCGTGCCGGGTTCAAGCGCACCCAGATCGATGAATGCGACAAATTCATTGAGAACAATCTTGGTCCCGAACAATCCGCCCGAAACCAGCGCCTCGTCCCACGGAATCCCGAGCAGAAACATGACCGGAGCAAAGACGAAGCCGACGACTTGCTGGAATGACAATTCAGGATAGCCGAACCAGCCGCCGATACCGCCAAGCATCCCGTTCGCAAGCGCGACCAGAGCGACAAATGCCAGCACCATTGCGCCGACCGCCACCGCCAGCTTCACGCCCGTTTGCGCGCCTTGCGCGGCCGCTTCGATGATGTTGGCAGGCGCTTCGCCATCTTCGAAAGTTTCGGCAATCTCCACTTCATGCGGTTTGCCGCCTTCGACCATGGCGGCCGGACCTTCGCCGCTGATCCGTTTTTTGGGTAACGAAAGTTCGCCTTCTGCCTCGGGGCTGGGTTCACCATCGTCGGGCATGATGATCTTGGCCATCAATATGCCGCCGGGCGCGGACATGAAGGCGGCTGCCAACAGAAAAGGCAGGTAATCACTGCCGAGCAGCCCTGCATAAGCTGCCAGAATGGTGCCTGCGACGCCCGCCATGCCGACTGTCATCAGCGTGAACAGGCGCGAGGGTGACAGTGCCGCCAGATACGGACGCACCACCAGCGGGCTTTCGGATTGCCCGACAAAGATATTGGCGGCCGAACCCAGCGCCTCGACCTTGCTGATGCCGGTGATCCAGCCGATTGCGCCGCCAACCCAGCGCACGATCCGCTGCATGATGCCAAGATAATACAGGATCGACACCAGCGATGCGAAAAAGATGATTACCGGCAGGGCGCCTAGCGCGAATGTATTGGCAAGCGGATTTGTCTCGTTCGGACCGAAGAGGAATTCGGTTCCTTTGCCGGCATAGGAAAGCAGCGCCGAAACCCCGTCGGCCATCCACTGGATAGCCGCGCGGCCCCACGGCGTTCGCAAAACCAGAAACGCGAGCAGCGCCTGTAGGGCAAAAGCGGCGCCGACGATCCGCAGGCTGATCCGCCGTTTGCCGACCGAAAGCAGGAAGGCGATCAGCAGAATTACGACGATGCCGATAATGTTGATAATGAAGGGAGGCATAGGGTTACTCGCTTGCAGCGAAACAGATGGGTGTTTCTTGCCGCGTGAGCGCATAAGGTCAAACAGCCTTGTGGGCTATGCGGGGGACAAGTCTTCCCTTTTGTGTCCAGCCGCCATAGCAATCTCAAATGGACGATACCCAGAACACATCTTCGCAAATGGCCGCTGCGGCCGACAACAAACCCCTTCCGCGCGGGCTGTTTTTTCTGGCGCTGTTATATGGCGGGATGACGGTGGCTGCCGGTGTTCTGGGCTTCAAACAGGTGGCATTGGGGCCGCTTGCCGTGGAAGCGGGCATCTTTGCCTTCCTGATGCTGGTGGTGATTTCCAGCACTGTCTCGCAACTCTACGGCGATATGTTGGCCCGGCGTCTGGTGTTCTGGGGCTTTGTTCCACTTGGTGTTTCGATCCTGTTGATTTCATTCGTGCTGCTGCTGCCGCCGTCAGCCAATATGCCGCCTGAAAATATTGCTGCGTTCGAAACCGTATTGTCGCAGACGCCGCGAATAATGGCTGCGGGGCCGGTGGCTTACGGGGTTTCGCTGCTGCTTAACGTGAAAATATTTTCCATGCTGCGCGGCAGCGGTGAAGGAAGTGGGCAGGTTTCGATCATGCTGCGCGGGGCAATTGCTTCCGCGCTGAGCCAGGCCATCGACACGCTGATTTTCGTGACTTTGGCGTTTTACGGCGAATTTCCGATCGGCTCGCTACTGGCGGGACAGATGCTGGCCAAAGTCGTGTTGTCATTCCTTTTCGTGCCGCCGCTGATTGCGCTGTTCGTCAAACTTGCAAAGCGGCTTGGCTAAGCGATGATTTCAAATGACATCGTGATTTTCGGCATTCTTGCGGCCATCCTCGCATTGTTGTTTTTTCTGCGACAGAAGGGCGGGGTGTGGGACCGCGTGTTCACTTTCATACCCATTATCCTGCTGTGTTATTTGCTGCCGTCGCTGCTGGTCAGTTTCGGTCTTATCGACACGTCCGAATCGAATTTGTGGACGGTAGCGAAAGATTTCTTCCTGCCTGCCGCGCTGGTCCTGCTTACGCTCAGCATCGATATGAAGGGGATCATCGGGCTGGGACCCAAGGCGCTGGTCATGTTCTTTACCGCGACTGTCGGCATTGTGCTGGGCGGCCCGGTGGCACTGTGGCTGGTGGCAAGTTTCGAACCTTCAGTCCTGGGTTCAGGAAACGATGCGGCATGGCGCGGTTTCGCGACGCTTGCGGGCAGCTGGATCGGCGGCGGCGCGAACCAGACCGCAATGCTGGAAGTGTACCAGTATAATCCCGAACGCTACGGCGCGATGGTCGCGGTCGATATCGTCGTAGCGAATATCTGGATGGCGTTCCTGCTTTACGGTGCCGGAATGTCGGACAAGATCGACAAATGGCTTGGGGCCGACAGCTCGTCGATCGACCGGTTGCGCGATACGATGGCGGAATATTCCGCGCAGGTTGAACGCACACCTAGCTCGAACGACCTGATCGTGCTGATGGGGGTGACATTTGCAGCGGTCGGCACAGCGCATTTGTTTGCCGGAATGTTGCCAGGCTTTTTCGAAAATCTGTTCAGCACACCGGATGCTGTGCTGGCGAGCGGATTTTTCTGGGTTGTGGTCATTTCCACAACCATCGGTCTGGCTGCCAGTTTCACGCGCGCCCGCAGTCTGGAGGGGATCGGCGCTTCAAAATTCGGCACCGTGTTCATTTTCCTGCTGGTTGCGATTATCGGCACCAAGATGGATATTTTCCAGCTTGGCGATGCCCCGCTGTTTATGGCCGTGGGCATGATCTGGATGCTGTTTCACGCGATTTTGTTGTTAGCGGTCGCCAAGCTCATCAAGGCGCCTTTTTTCTTTGTTGCTGTGGGCAGCAAGGCGAATGTCGGCGGCGCGGCCTCTGCACCCGTGGTCGCGGGCGCTTTCCATCCTGCGCTGGCGCCTGTCGGGGTGCTGCTGGCGGTGCTTGGATATGCGCTGGGCACCTATGGCGCAATTCTGGCGGCGACCATGATGCGCGCGGTTAGTTAGCCAGGCCGTTTATCAGTCGCGGGCGTTTAACAGAGCGGCCGGTTCTCGATTGCAGCCAGATCTCAATTGCGGGGCGGAAATATTCCCTGCGTCACGATGCAGTAGCGGATATTGCCGCCATTTTCCGCTGTCAGCTTGCCCCGCAGGTCAGGCAGGCCGAAAGTTGTCCGGCCATCTCCGCCAAATTGTGTGCCGAGAAGTGAAAACAGCGCGGTGTTCTGCGATATCGCCATCAACTTCCCGTCAGCCAGCGCCGATCCTCGTGGACAGAAATTGAAAGGGACCGCGAAGATTTCGCCAAGATAGACATCTGTGCCCGCCATTGCGGGTGCCGGCGTAAATGTCGCCGCGGCAAATGCTGCGATGCCGAGTTTGGTCACTGTTTTTCTCATCGGATTCCCCCATTGTTACGGCCGAAAGACTGTTCAAACCTGACGGTTCCTAACCAGATCGTCAACCACCGACGGATCGGCCAGCGTCGAGATGTCGCCCAGATTATCCGTATCGTTCTCGGCGATCTTGCGCAGGATACGCCGCATGATCTTGCCGCTGCGGGTTTTGGGCAGAGCGGGCGCAAACTGCACCGCATCGGGCGCGGCGATGGGTCCGATTTCCTTCCGCACCCACATCACCAGTTCAGCGCGCAGCCCGTCGGTGTCGGCGGTGCCGGCATTGGTGGTGACATAGGCATAAATGCCCTGTCCCTTGATATCGTGCGGCATTCCCACGACCGCCGCTTCGGCGACAGCCGGGTGTTCCACCAGCGCGCTTTCAACCTCCGCAGTGCCCATCCGGTGACCTGACACATTTATCACATCATCTATTCTGCCGGTGATCCAATAATATCCGTCCGCGTCGCGGCGGCATCCGTCTCCGGTAAAATAATAACCGGGATAAGTGCTGAAATAGGTCTGGAAAAAGCGTTCGTGATCGCCGTAAACCGTCCGCATCTGGCCGGGCCAGCTATCCTGGATGACCAACGCGCCCGAAGCCGCACCATCTAGCAGCTTGCCGGTTTCGGGATCGACCAGCGCGGGCCGGACACCGAACATCGGCTTGCTCGCGCTGCCGGGTTTCAGATCGGTCGCGCCGGGCAGCGGGGTAATCATCGCCCCGCCGGTTTCTGTCTGCCACCATGTATCCACGATCGGACAGCGGCGCTCGCCGACAACGCGGTGGTACCATTCCCAGGCCTCCGGATTGATCGGCTCGCCCACAGAACCGAGTAATCTAAGTGACTTGCGGCTGGTTCTTGTGACGTATTCATCACCCTCACGCATCAATGCGCGCAGCGCGGTGGGGGCTGCATAGAAAATTTCGACCATGTGCTTGTCGATAATATTCCAGAACCGCGAATGGTCGGGATAATTGGGAACGCCTTCGAACATGACCTGCGTGGCTCCGTTCAAAAGCGGGCCGTAAACGACATAGGAATGTCCGGTTACCCAGCCCACATCCGCAGCACACCAATAGACCGGAGCCGGACCCGATTCGGCGGGCCGGTAATCAAAAACCGCCTCATGCGTCATGCTGGTCCATACTGCATAGCCGCCGGTAGTGTGCAGCACGCCCTTGGGCTTACCGGTCGAGCCTGATGTGTACAGGATGAACAGCGGATCTTCGGCATCCATAATCTCGGGCGGGCATTCGCCGGACTGCGCGCTGACAAGTTCTGCCCAATCCGCATCGCGGCCTGGCGTCATCGGTACATCGGCGCCGGTGCGGCGCAGCATGATGACCGTCGAAACCGGCGTTTTCTCCAGCGCAGCATCGACATTGGCCTTTAGCGGTATTGTCTTGCCGCCGCGCAGCCCCTCGTCAGCCGTGATCACGATATCGGAGCGGCAATCCTGTATTCTGCCGGCCAGCGCATCAGGGGAAAATCCTGCAAACACGACCGAATGGACGGCGCCGATCCGGGCACAGGCGAGCATTGCGACCGCGGCTTCGGGGACCATCGGTAGATAGATCGTGACCCGGTCGCCCTTGGTCACACCCTTGGCCTTCAGCCCATTGGCGAACTGGCAGACCTCGCGGTGCAATTCGCGGTAAGTTATCGTGCGGCCCGGTTCGGATGGATCATCCGGCTCCCAGATGATTGCAGCCCTGTCACCCCGCATATCAAGATGGCGGTCGAGCGCATTGGCGGCAATGTTCAGCTTGCCGCCGGTAAACCAGCGAATGCGGAAATCAGCTTCGTCGAAACCGGTGTCTTTCACAGTGTCGAAGGGCGTGGCCCAGTCGATCCGCCGGGCTTCCTCACGCCAGAAAGCGTCCGTATCATCTAACGACCGGCGATATTTTTCCTCGTAAGTGGCAGCATCGATCAGGGCATTCTCGGCCCAGTCCGAAGGCACAGGATAGACCGCGTCGCTCACTCGTATTCTCCCACAGGACCAGCGATGTAACCTAGCCGTTGCAGCCTGCCTAACAAGAGAAAATCAGAATGCGGAGATCCCCGTGATCGCGCGGCCAAGAATCAGGGCGTGCACATCATGCGCGCCTTCATACGTGTTCACGGTTTCCAGATTCACCATATGGCGCATCACCTGATATTCATCGGAAATGCCATTGCCGCCATGCATATCGCGCGCGTGGCGCGCAATTTCGAGCGCCTTGCCGACATTGTTGCGCTTGACAATGGAAATCATGTCCGGCGCGAAGCGGCCTTCATCCATCAGGCGGCCCACGCGCAGACTGGCTTGCAGGCCCAGCGCGATGTCGCTCATCATATCTGCCAGTTTCTTCTGGAACAGCTGGGTTGCAGCAAGCGGGCGGCCGAATTGTTGGCGGTCGAGGCCATATTGGCGCGCAGCGTGGAGGCAGAACTCGGCTGCGCCCATCGCGCCCCAGCTAATTCCGTAGCGGGCGCGGTTGAGACAGCCAAACGGGCCTTTCAACCCCTGTACGTCGGGCAGCAGCGCGTCATTGCCGACTTTCACATCTTCCATCACGATCATGCCGGTGGTTGATGCGCGAAGGCTCAGCTTGCCTTCGATTTTCGGGGCTGACAGGCCTGCCATGCCCTTTTCCAGAACAAAGCCGCGGATACCGCCGCCATGCGCTTCGGACTTGGCCCAGACGACAAATACGTCGGCAAACGGGGCGTTGCTGATCCACGTTTTCGTTCCGTTGAGAATAAATCCGTCACCGTCCTGTCTGGCAACGGTTTTCATTCCGCCCGGGTCGGAACCGGCATCAGGTTCGGTCAAGCCGAAACAGCCGATCAATTCGCCGCTGGCAAGGCCCGGGAGATATTTCCGGCGCTGTTCTTCCGATCCGTAGGCGTGGATTGGATACATCACGAGACTGGACTGGACCGAGGCCATCGAGCGGTAGCCCGAATCCACCCGCTCGATCTCGCGCGCAACCAGCCCATAGGCCACGTAGCTTGCGCCGGAGCCGCCATATTCTTCGGGAACCGTGACGCCAAGCAGACCCGCCTGGCCCATCAGCGGAAACAGTTCCGGCGCATCGACTTCACCGCGGTACGCCGCTTGGACGCGGGGCTGCAACTCGCTCTGCGCGAAGCCATTGGCCGCATCGCGCACCATGCGCTCCTCTTCGGTCAACTGGGTTTCGAGATCGAAAGGATCGGCCCAGTCGAAAGGTGCCATACCGGCCATGTTTATTATCCTAGCTAGGGGTTTATGCCGCCCTAGCGTCGGGCAGTAAAATTGCCAAGCTGCGCGTCGCTTTCAGCCTTTGCCGAATTTCGCTTCGTAGGCAGCGCGGTCCCCGCCTTCCAGCAACCTCGCCTGCTCGGTCCATTGGTCGCGCCGAATGCGCCCTGCAAACTTGCCCAACAGCGGATCAATCCGGTCGATATCGTCCTGGGTCCATGCGGCGACCTGCGACACCGAAGTAACACCCAGTTCGGCCAGCAGCATGCGCAGCTTTGGCCCGACGCCCTTGATGCGGGCAAGATCATCGTCCTGTGCGGATGCCGGCGGGGCGCTGTCAGCCTTGGCCGTCTGTTCCTGAACCACAGCAGCGACGGCCGATCCCGCGGCAGCGGTAATGCCCGGGTTGGCCGCCGGAACCACCGTCGCGGGGCCAGCGGCAGGCGCAGCGTCCAGCAAGGCCTGGTTTCGCGCGGCAGGTGCGGCATTGTCGTCCAGCACGTCACGCTTGTCGGTTTCAACGCGAGTCCGGCGGGTCGCCGCGAATACGTACCAGGCGACCGCAATGCCGATAATCAGGGCGATTACGAACAATAGCCAGTTGGCTTCGACCAGTTCGATCATTTCCAGTTGCTCCATATCAAGAATTTTTCCGGCCCCAGATAATCCATCCGATGCCCAGTCCGATCACATAAGTGGCCAGCATAAGAAACAGAAGCTCTCCCCAAATCGCCATTATCGTGCTCCCGGCGTATCGACAGGGGTGGGGACCAGCGGCATTGTCGTGATAACCGAAAATTCAATCCGCCGGTTTGCAGGATCGGTTGGTTCCAACCCTTCGACAGGTTCGCTCGACCCTGATCCGCTGGCTTTCAGGCCTGCACCGGGAATTTGCAGATCGATCAGCGCGCGGCGCACAGCCTGCGCGCGCTGACGGGACAGCGTCTGGTTGGCTTCTTCGTCGCCGGACGTGTCGGTATGGCCGGTTATAGCAATAATCGCGCCGAGGCAGGGCCTGAGGGCCCGCGCCACTTCCTTGACCAGTTCATAACTGGCCGGGTCCATCCGCGCTGACGATTCTTCGAACCGGATCGAACGGGCCTGCAACAATGCCTCGATATCACCCTGGCACCGTGTAGGCGCCCGACTGCTTTGCCCGCGTTCGGCAATCATCGTGCCATCGGCCCAGAACACGCCGCCCACACCGGGAATATTGCCAACGGACCGGGCAATTTCGGCCCGTTTGTTGTCATCGACATTTTCCCCGCCCGAAAGTACCGGATGGCGCGACGGCCAACCGTTCATCGATGCGAACGTTGCCGTGACGCCGCCGCCGCCTACTCTCGCAATCGCCTGTCCTGCCTGGGCAGAAAGCGATGCCGAAAGGTCCTGATCGCTCGCGCTGGCGCCCAAAAGCGCCGTAATTACAGTCAGAATTGCTCCGGCAGCGATTGCGGTGATGGGTCTGGTAAACATCAAGCGCCTTTAGCTGGCAGATCAGGGAAACGAAAGCTCAGCTTTCCTCGGGTTCCGCCTCGACGACACTTTTGCGGAACAGCACCCGGTCCTCGGGCCCGAAACCACGGCGCCAGATCACCCAGCCATACACGCCGAGAATGGCCGGGATGCCGAATAGCAGCTCCGCCCATTCGGGCAGGTACGTGGCGAGATATCCGACCACGACTGCCGGCGCCGCAGCATAAACAAGTGCCCAGCGCCAATTGTTGACCGATGCGCCCAATATCCGCGATAGCAGGGTGGCCTTGATTAGCGATGCAATGCCCAGCGCAACCATCAGCGACATGGCAGCGCCGACCGCGCGGTAAACATCACCCAATCCGTAATTATCAACCAGCACCATGGCACCCAGAGTCAAACTTGCCTGTAAGGCGATGGTGAAAATGGAAATCCAGAGGTTCCTTAGTCGCGCAACATAGACCAGCGCGGCCTCGGACACGACCGCTGTTGCCGCCACGACTTCCGCTGCGAGCAAAAACGCCAGCGCAGCCGTACCATAAACAAAGTTTGGTCCGACCAGCCCCATGACCGCTTCGCCGGGAATACCCAGTGCCAGCGCAATGCCTGCTTGCGCGGCGATGATCCAGAATCCGACCTGACAAACCTGAGCGGCGATGGCGGGCAGATTGTTCTCCTTCAGATTGCGGGTAATCACCGGACCAAGAATTGGCTCGAAACTGGTTTTCAGCTTTTGCGGCAGGCTGGCGACCTGCTGTGCAACATAATAAACACCGACAACTGCCGGTGATGCAAAAAATCCGAGGATCAGAATATCGACGCGCCGCGTACCCCATTCGATCGCGTCGGAAACCGCCAGCGGAAAGGCGCGCGCGATCATTCTGATAATCCGGGCGGGGTTGGGATCCCATGCCTTGGGCAACCCGTATGTCCGGAAAAACGACCACAGGCCGGTCAGCAAACCGGCATAGATGGCTGACAGATATGCCATCGAAAGGCCAGAAGCCGGTAACAGGTAAAACAGTATCCCGGCCATGATTGATATGGTCCAGGGCTCGACCACGGCGCGCGCACGCACAGTCGTTCCGATGTCGAATTTATAAGCCTGCGCAGCCAGCACGATTTCGGTCAACGCATATCCGGGAATTGCGATAACGATCAGCCTGTCGAGCGAGGTATAATTACCGCTCGGGAAAAGTGGTGCCGGAAACAGATACAGTATCAATGCCGCACCGCAGGCAAACACGAAGGCCACCAGCATGCCATCGAAAACCAGCCCGACCTCGTCGGTAGTCCCGTTGGTCAGGCGCTGCGCCAGTCCGCGCTTTTCGCCCATCGAACAAACCAGCGAAACCAGTTCGACAACCACCAGCGCAGAGGCAAACCGTCCAAGCGCGTCGGCACCGTACAGCCGGCCGGCAATGAACAGGAACGGCAAGCGGGCAGCGAGGCGAAGCAGGAACCCGAAGAAGTTTGTTCGCCCGCCCTTTGCCAGTGCGGCAATATCAGCCTGTGAGGTTTGGGTGCTCACGCAGACGGCCCTTGTTCGTCCTTCAGCGGGCGAGCGAGCAGACCGGAGACGACTTCGCGCGCCGGAGCGCCGTCAAGCAAACGATTCACTGCGCTTACAATCGGCATGGCAATCCCGTGGCTCGCGGCCAGTTGGGCCAGTACGGGTGCGGTGTGTGCGCCCTCCGCCACCGTGCGGCGGTCAGCCATCAATTCTTCGGCAGATTTTCCTTCACCCAGCGCCTTGCCGAGCGAAAAATTCCGGCTGGCTGTCGATGAGCAGGTCAGGACCAGATCCCCCAGACCGCATAAACCCGCCAATGTTTCCGCATTTCCCCCGAGCGCATCACCAAACCGC
The DNA here is from genome assembly GCF_037154015.1 of Altererythrobacter aquiaggeris. Lineage (NCBI taxonomy): Bacteria > Pseudomonadati > Pseudomonadota > Alphaproteobacteria > Sphingomonadales > Erythrobacteraceae > Aestuarierythrobacter > Aestuarierythrobacter aquiaggeris. Next base: position 2,059,391 of record NZ_JBANRL010000001.1, on the reverse strand, counting down.
TGCATTTCGGCGTATCCCCGGGCAATCAGTGCCGCTCTGGCATTTTGGCCAAGCTGCAACCCTTCGACCACGCCGCACGCTATCGCGAGGACGTTTTTCACCGATCCGCCAATTTCTGCGCCGACGACATCATCCGAATAATATGGCCTGAAACTGGGGCGGGCGATGGCGGGCGAAAGGCGCTGCCATTGACTGCGCTTGCCGCCGCAAGCCAGCGTGACAGCGGTAGGAAGGCCGGCGGCGACTTCATGGGCAAATGTCGGTCCCGAGAGTACGGCAACCTCGCTATCGGGCGCCGCATCGGATGCGACGTCGCTCATCAGGCGGCCGGTCTCCTTTTCGATCCCTTTGCTGCACAGCACCAGATCGCGGGGAATGGAACCCATAGCGCCAAGTATGTCGCCCATATGCTGTGCCGGCGTGACGACCAGCAACGCGTCCAGCCCGTTCAGATCGGCCAGATTTCCGGTTGCCCGGATAGTTTTGGCAAGTCTGGCAGAAGGCAGGAATATGCTGTTTGTGTGCAGCGCGTTTATTTCGGCAACCAGTTCGGACTCGCGGGCCCACAGGATCACTTCGCGGCCGTCCGACGCCAGCATCTGCGCCAGCGCAGTCCCCCATGCACCTGCTCCCAATACGCCGATCATGCTTTCACTCCTGCACCGCGGACGGGTTCCGCGTCGGCGTCTAGCGGCCAGCGGGGGCGTGCGGCAATATCCAGCGGATCGGATTGTCCGATACGCTCGATCCCGGCCCATGCGATCATCGCGGCATTATCGGTGCAAAGTGCAGGCGGAGGCGCGACAAATCGCAGCCCGTGCGCGCGCGATTGAACCTCCAGCGCGGTACGGATTGCCTTGTTGGAAGCCACGCCGCCAGCAACCACAAATGCAGTGACATGACCCATCAGGCCGAGCGATTTCCCCAGCCGGTCAATTACACAATCGATTGCCGCCTGCTGGAAACTTGCTGCAAGATCGGCGTCAACATATTTGCCGCTTTGTTTTGCGCGCAGCACCGCGCTTTTCAGGCCGGCGAAGGAAAAATGCGGTTCCTTGCTACGCAAAAGCGGGCGGGGTAGTGGGACGGCAGCGGGATCACCGTCACGCGCCAGCCGCTCAACCGCAGGGCCGCCGGGAAACCCCAACCCCAGGATTTTGGCAGTCTTGTCGAACGCTTCGCCAAGGGCATCATCGATCGTGGTGGCTAACCGGCAATATTGCCCGACACCGTCCACCCGCAAGATCTGGCAATGGCCGCCCGATACCAGCAGCAAGGCATAGGGAAATTGCAGCGCAGGGTCCGCCAGCCGCGGCGACAGGGCGTGCCCTTCCAGATGGTTCACGGCGATGAGCGGTTTGCCGCTGGCCATTGCGAGCGCTTTTGCGGTCACCAGACCGACCATCACACCGCCGATCAATCCCGGACCTGCGGTCGCCGCAATCCCGTCAACATCGGCCAGGGTTATTTGTGCATCATCAAGCACGGCCTGCACCATTGGCGCCAGCTTTTCGGCGTGGGCGCGCGCTGCGATTTCAGGGACAACACCGCCATAGGGCGCGTGTTCTTCGTCCTGCGACGCGATCCGCTGGGCCACAATCCGGCGTTCGCTGTCAACCAGCGCCACTGCGGTTTCATCGCAGCTGGATTCTATTCCGAGCATCAATGCCATCGCGGCTTCCCCTGAACGAGCGGCTTGTTTAGGGCAAGCCTTGCGACATGACGAACGAAACCGAAAATCCCGATATCAAGCTTCGGCTGGGCACGCGGCGATCGCCCCTGGCGATGGCGCAGGCGGTTGAGGCGCGCACGCGGCTTTGCCAGGCGCATGGCTGGCGAGAAGATCAGGTCGAACTGGTTCCGGTGCTGGCCAGCGGGGACAAAATCAAGGATCGTCCGCTAGCCGATATTGGCGGGAAGGCGCTGTGGACCAGGGAACTGGATGCCTGGCTTGCCTCCGGCGAAATAGATGCAGCGGTCCATTCGCTCAAGGATGTCGAGACGGTTCGGTCGCCGCAGCTTACGATTGCGGCAATGCTTCCGCGCGCCGATGTCCGCGATGTCTTGCTTGGTGCGGCGTCAATCCGCGCAATTCCCAGAGCGGCCAAGGTCGGAACAAGTTCGCCGCGGCGTGCAGCACAGATGCTAAATCTGCGTCCGGATGTGGAAATTGTCGGATTTCGCGGCAATGTTGCGACCCGCATGGCCAAGCTGGCCGCCGGAGAGGCGGATGTAACCCTGCTGGCGGCAGCCGGTTTGCAGCGACTGGGCGAGACCGGTGTGGGAACCCCGCTGGGCATCGATGACTGGCCGCCTGCCGCCTCGCAAGGCTGCATCGGATTGGAATGCCGCAGCGCAGATGCGCGTACCCGCAACCTGCTGGAAGCGTTAGATGATGCCGACACGCGCGCGCAAGTTTCGGCAGAGCGGGAGCTTTTGCTGGCGCTTGGCGGCACCTGTCACAGCCCTGTTGCTGCACACGCAAGCGGGGGCGCGGACCGGATCGTGCTTCGGGTAGTCCTGTTCAGTCCGGACGGTGCGGTGAAAGTGGAAGGTTCGGCCATAATAACCGCAGGCAATACCGGGGCGGCGGCACGTCTGGCGCAGGAATTGCTGGGCCGAGCGCCCGCGAATATACGCACGGTGTTTAGCGGACAGGCAGACGCGTGAAAATCGTTGCAATCCGTCCCGAACCGGGATCGGGTGAGACAGTCATCGCTGCGTCCCGGCTCGGTCTGGCAATTGAGGCTTATCCGCTTTTCGAAATCGAACCGGTGGGCTGGGACGGTCCGCCGCCGGCAGGGTTTGGCGCATTGCTGGCGGGTAGTGCGAACGTCTTTCGGCATGGCGGCGACCAGTTGCGGCAATATACGGGGCTGGAGGTCCTTGCTGTCGGCGCCGCAACTGCCGATATTGCCGCGGCGCACGGTTTTACCGTCAGACTGGCCGGCGAGGGCGGGTTGCAGCAACTGGTCGATCAACTTCCTGCAGAGCCGATCAATCTGCTCCGCCTTGCAGGCGAAAACCACATATCGCTTGAACCGCCAGACCATGTGCACATCACCCGCCGAATTGTTTACCGTTCTTGCGCGCGGCCAATGCCGCATTCGCTGAAAGACATTTTACGCGGAAAAGCTATGGTGCTGCTTCATTCTGCGGCGGCGGCGCAGCATTTTTCCAATGAATGCAGAAGGCTTGATATCGATCCATCGCACATTACGCTTGTGGCACTGGGGCCGCGGATTGCGTCGGCTGCCGGAGGCGGATGGGCGCAGGTCGCGGTTGCAGCACGTCCGTCAGATGCTGCGCTGCTGGCGCTGGCCCGCAGCATGTGCCATGAACCGTCCTGACGGTAACTTCGCGGAGATATTGGTGCCTGTCACTTCCGGTTTCGGGCGCCCCGATTTATGGCTTACGAACACGCTTCTACCCAAACTGCAAAAACCGGCGGTCTCCGCTCCAATCTCTTGCTCGGTATCGGCATAATTGCTTTTGGCGGGGCGGCGCTGACATATTATGCATGGCAACATGGCTACTGGACCGATGGTCCGGCGCAATCGGTTACCGGCGTCGATTCCGGCGTAACATCAGTGCCCGGCGATGCGGACCCGCAACCGTTTATTTCGCCCAGCCCCGCGCCGACGAATGTGGCAGAAGCTGCCGAAGCTGTAGTGCAGATGGCCGAAACGCAAGGCGGCCTCGACCAGCGGCTGGCGGCGGCGGAACAACGATTGGCCAATCTTGATCTTCAGGCGCAGGCAGCGGCCGGCAACGCCGCCCGTGCCGAAGGTTTGCTGATCGCGTTTGCAGCGCGTCGTGCAATCGAGCGGGGTGCCGAACTGGGTTACCTGGCTGATCAATTGCGGCTCAGGTTCGGTGATGCCTTACCCAACGCGGTGGCGACGATAATTTCCAACTCGCGCAATCCCGTAACGCTGGAACAGCTGGTCGCGCGGCTGGAAGGATTATCGCCCCGCTTGGCACAATCACCCGGTGTTGGCGGGTGGGAAGGCATCAAGCGCGAAGTGAGCGGGTTATTTGTGGTTCGCCGCGAAAGTGCGCCGTCGCCGCAGCCGACCCGCCGGATGGAACGCGCGCGGCTGTTTCTGGAAAGCGGGCGCGTTGAAGCAGCCATTGCGGAAGTCAGGAATTTGCCCGGAGCGGCTGATGCATCCGGCTGGGTTGCCGATGCGGAACGTTATTCTGCGACGATGCGCGCGCTCGATCTGGTGGAAACCTCAGCTGTACTGGAACCACGCAAATTGCGCGACGGTGCTGGCAACAGGATCGAACAGCTTAGCCCCGCAGGCAGCGGAAACCAGTAATTCAACCGCGCAGCAAGTCCGGCATATCGCCCGACACGCCGCGCGCTTCGTCCATAAACCAGCGCTTCAACACCGGCGCGCGTTGCACACCCGCCATCCCTAGCCTGCGCACAGCCGATGCCGTGCGCCCAGGGATGCCGAACAGCCGTGTCAAACCGTCAGTCGCCAGTGCCACGCTAAAGGCATCAAGCCCGCGCCAGCGTTCATATTTATCGAGAATTTGCGCGTTACCCGGGCTCAGGCCGATGCGCTGCCCGTCTGCTATCACTTCAACCAAGGCGCCGACATCACGCAGCCCAAGGTTCAGCCCCTGGCCGGCGATCGGATGGATGCCGTGGGCTGCATCACCGATCAATGCCAGACGGTTGCCGGTAATCGTCGCTGCGTGGTGAAACCCAAGCGGATAGGACGAACGTGGCCCGGTTTTGCGGACTTCGCCCAGAATCGATCCCATCCTTTTTTGCACTTCGGCCAGAAACGCCCGGTCGCCCATTGCCAGCGTGCCTGCGGCTTCGCTTTCGTCAACCGTCCAGACCAGCGCGCTGCGATGCGTTCCGTCTTCAAGATCGCGCATCGGCAGCAAGGCGAACGGACCCGTTTCGTAAAAAATTTCCCACGCCACACCCTCATGCGGCAATTCGTGTTCCAGCCCGGCAATGATTGCGCGGTGGCGATAATCCCATCTCGCCACATTCAGGCCGGCTTCCTCGCGGGTGGGTGATCCGCGGCCTTCCGCCGCAACCATCAAATCGGCGCAGACTGTCTGGCCATCGGCAAGCTGGACCGAGACATCGAATTCGCTGCGCGCGCGATCAACGATATCGGCGTTCGAATGCCATTTTATCAACGGCTGCTCACGCGCGGCTTCGAACAGCGTCAGCCGCAATATGCGATTGGCAAACATTCGCCCAAGCGTTCCCTCATGCGCTTCGGGCGTAAAGTCGATCTGGCCGGGGCGCATCGCGTCGGTTACCGCGATGCTGGTGATCGGACAGGCATGGGGTTCCAGCCGCGATGCCAAGCCGATATTGGTGAACAGGTTCCAGCTGGCGGTGGATATGGCCGAAGCGCGGCCATCGAAACCTTCGGCGGTCAGTTCGGCCGGATCGGCGCGATCGACCACATGGCTTGAAATTCCCCTATGCGCGGCAGCAAGCGCCAGGGTCATGCCGACCAGTCCGCCGCCGATAATCAGGAGGTCGCGTTTTTCGTCCATGCGTGGTTCCGTGAATGACTGGGCCGCGGATTGTGGAGGCCATTGAAGGTTCAGACTGACCGTTCTACGAGGAGCACGGTGAAATCACAACGATCCAGTTTGGTGTATGTGCCCGCATTCATGCGCGTGTTCGCGGTATTCCTGCTGCTGGCGATTGTGCCCGATCTGCCGGTTGCGAACGCGCAATCTGCGTTGCCGCAAAGCAAGAACAATATCGCCGCCAGACTGGTGATATCCGGCCCACAGGAAGCCGGCCAGACACGTGAGGCCGCACTGGTATTCGAGCCTAAGCCAGGCTGGCATGGCTATTGGGAAAACCCGGGAGATGCCGGTTTCGGGATGACGCTGGAATGGCGGCTTCCCGAAGGATGGCGGGCCGGAAACCCGCGCTACCCGGTGCCCGAAACGTTGCTCATCGGCGGGCTGATGAACCATGTCTATAACGGCAAATATACGGTGCTGGTGCCGTTAATCGCCGGACCAAACGCTGCTGTTTTGGGCCCGGCGCCGATATCGGTAGCGGCAGATTGGCTGGCCTGCACCGATGCGATTTGCGTGCCTGAAAACGCCGTGTTGACCGCGGCTGTCGGCAATCCTGTCGATCCCGCAGATGTGCGTCAATTCGCAACGTGGCAATCGGCGATACCGCCGCGGATCGACAGGAACGCTACGTTTGCAATAACCGGAGGATTGTTGCGGGTCGCGGTGCCGCTGCCAAATAGCCTTGATGTCGGAACCCCGCATCTGTTCGTCAGCAACGACGGGCTGATCGAATATGCCGCACCGCAAAGGTTTAGCAAGGTCGGCGATCTGCTGGTCGCCGAACTCGAGGCGAGCGAGCGCGCAGCGGCCGGGCCTTTCGAAGCCGTGCTGGCGTTTGGCGACAATCAGGGGGTCAGAATATCCGCCTTGCCGGGACCGGTACCGAAAAATGGCGCTCCGCTTGCTGGTACCGGCCGGGAGGCCGCACCTTTATGGACGTTGATACTGGGTGCGCTGGCGGGCGGACTGCTGCTTAACATCATGCCATGCGTATTTCCCATCCTCAGCCTCAAGGCGATCAGCCTTGTGCGCGCCGGCGGCGACGAGGGGGCTGCCCGCAAGGACAGCATAGCCTATAGCGCAGGCGTGGTTCTGGCCTGCCTCGCGCTTGGGGGTTTGTTGCTGGCTCTGCGTGCAGCAGGACAGCAGGTGGGCTGGGCATACCAGTTGCAAGAACCTGGCGTGGTCGCCGCGCTGTTGATGCTGGCGACAGCGATCACCGCAAATTTCGCAGGCCTGTTCGAACTGCCCGGCGTGCAAATTACCCGTTCAGGCCGACCGCTAGGCGCGTTTGCAACCGGATTGTTGGCGGCAGTGGTCGCGACTCCATGCACCGGACCGTTCATGGCCGCTGCACTGGGCGCAGCGCTGCTGCTTCCGGCAGCGCAAGCGATGGTTTTGTTCGGGATGCTTGGGCTGGGGCTGGCGCTGCCTTTCCTGCTGCTGGGTTTTGTGCCGGCAGTGCGCCGCCTTCTTCCAAAGCCCGGACCGTGGATGGAGACTTTCCGGAAGCTCATGGCAATCCCCATGGGGCTGACGGCATTGGCTCTGCTTTGGCTTACGTGGCGGCTTGGCGGCGTGCCATTGGCAGGGTTAGGAGTTGCATTGGCGGGCGGCGTTATTGTCGCATTCGTGATTTCGGACCGGAAACGCAGGCGCGGACACAAGACGGGACTTGGCCTGTTTTTGCGGCTTTCGATTGTCGCAATTTTGGCCATGATCATGCTGCCCCGCGCCTACACGCTTACCGATCAGGCCCAGCCGAGCGGGTTGCTGCAGGAACAGCCCTATAGCGTGGCTGCGCTGGCCGATGCCAGGGCAAGCGGCGCGCCGGTGTTCCTGTGGTTTACGGCCGACTGGTGCGTTACGTGCAAGGTCAATGAAGCCGCGGCGATAGAGCGCGCGGCAACGCGCGATGCCTTTGCGAAAGCGGGAGTGAAGGTGTTGCGCGGTGACTGGACCCGCCGCGATCCTGCGATAACCGAATATCTGGAAAGCAGAGGCGCTGCAGGCGTGCCGCTATATGTCTGGATATCGCCGTCGGGTGCCGAGGAGGTTTTGCCGCAGGTACTGACCCAGGCTACCTTGGTCAATCTGGCAAACCGTCCTCGACGAGAAATTGTTCCTCCTCCAAAATCTCGTCCGCTTCCGCCGGGGGAATAATCCCGCTGCGGCACTGGTTTATCAAATCACGCGGGGCCTGACTGGGGTTGAGAATAACACTGCCGCCGCCAGGCAATGTCGCCTCCACGCTGCGGATGCCCGTCAAGACGTCCAGATCCGGGCTGGCGGGATCGACAGCGCTTTCCCACTGCCAGCCTTTTCCCGTCCACCGGCTGTCCATCTTCAAACGCGAGACAGTTCCGTTACCGACCAATGCAAACAGCGCTTTTGCCCCGGATTGTCCGGGCACATAGCGGACAATCCGTACCACCGCTTTGTCAGTGTTGAAATTTTCACAGGCCAAGGATATCAGCGGCGGCTGTCCGGGGTTTCCGTAAATCAAGCGCCGTTCGCCCGTTCCAGTGCCCCAGACTGCGTCTTGAGTGTCAGGCGATGCAAGTGGAGCAAGCGGGCCCAGACCGGCCGCCTCGGTGGTATCACGCTCGTCGACCTCGCCTGCCGCTGGCGGGTTGCACGCGCATAACGCGGCGACCGATATCACTGCGAGCAATTGCTTCACTTTTTCCACTTTCGTCTGGTTTGGCCGTAACTCATTTTGCGCGTGCCGGGTTTGCCTTCGGTGCTGCGACCGACAATTTGCGCTTTCCTGTCAGCATCGGGCAAACCAAGCTCATCGGCTTGCAGCATCCGGATTTCATCTCGCAGCCGACCCGCTTTTTCAAACTCCAGATCGGCAGCGGCGTTGCGCATACGTTGTTCAAGGTCCTCGATGTAAGCTCGCAAATTGTGGCCGACCAGATTGTTGCGCTCCTCGTCGCCGAGATCGACGGTTACCCCGTCCTGGCTGGCGGTGTGCGCGACAATATCCTGGATGTTTCGCTTGATAGTTGTCGGCGTGATGCCATGCTCGAGGTTATAGGCGTTCTGGCGTTCGCGGCGGCGATCGGTTTCGGCAATCGCGCGTTCCATACTGCCCGTCATGCGGTCAGCATACAAAATAACCTTGCCGTCCACGTTACGCGCTGCGCGTCCGATGGTCTGGATCAGCGATGTTTCGCTGCGCAGGAAACCTTCCTTGTCGGCGTCGAGGATCGCGACCAGCCCGCATTCGGGAATGTCTAGCCCTTCGCGCAGGAGGTTTATGCCCACCAGCACGTCATAAACGCCGAGGCGCAGGTCGCGGATAAGTTCGATACGCTCCAGCGTTTCCACGTCCGAATGCATATAGCGCACTTTCAGCCCGGCCTCGTGCATAAACTCGGTCAGGTCTTCCGCCATCCGCTTGGTCAGCGTGGTCACCAGTGTTCGATACCCTTTTTCGGCCGTCTGGCGGCACTGGTCGATGCAGTCCTGCACCTGATCTTCAACCGGGCGTATTTCTACGGGCGGGTCGATCAGGCCGGTCGGGCGGATCACCTGTTCGGCAAATACGCCGCCGGTCTGTTCCATTTCCCATGGTCCCGGTGTGGCGCTTACCGCAAAGGTCTGCGGGCGCATGGCATCCCATTCGTTGAATCGCAGCGGGCGATTGTCGATACAGCTGGGCAGGCGGAATCCGTGTTCCGCCAGGGTGATTTTCCGCCGATGGTCGCCCTTCGACATCGCGCCGATTTGCGGAACCGTCTGGTGGCTTTCATCGACGAATAGCAACGCATTTTCAGGCAGATATTCGAATAGTGTGGGCGGCGGCTCGCCGGGCAGGCGGCCTGTCAGGAAGCGTGAGTAATTCTCGATACCCGCACACGATCCGGTTGCGGCAATCATCTCCAGATCGAAATTCGTCCGCTGCTCCAGCCGCTGCGCTTCGAGCAGCAGGCCCTCGGCCTCCAGTTCTTTGAGCCGTTCGGCCAGTTCGAACTTAATTGCCTGCGCCGCCTGCTTCATCGTCGGGCCCGGCGTGACATAATGCGAATTTGCATAGACGCGGACCTTGTCGAGGCTGGCGCCTTTTTTACCCGTCAAAGGATCAAATTCGCTGATCTCCTCGATATCGTCACCGAAAAAGCTGATCCGCCATGCCATGTCTTCGTAGTGGCTAGGGAAGATCTCCAGGTTATCGCCCCGCACGCGGAAAGTGCCGCGCTGGAAAGCAGTGTCGTTGCGTTTATATTGTAGCGCCACCAGCTTGCGGATCAATTCGCGCTGGTCAGCCGAAGTGTCCTTCTGCAAATCGAAAATCATCGCCGAATATGTTTCAACCGAGCCGATACCGTAAAGGCAGGATACGGATGCAACGATGATCACATCATCGCGTTCAAGCAGGGAACGCGTGGCCGAATGGCGCATCCGGTCGATCTGCTCGTTAACGCTGCTTTCTTTCTCGATATAGGTATCGCTGCGCGGAACATACGCTTCGGGCTGGTAGTAATCGTAGTAGCTGACAAAATATTCGACAGCGTTGTGCGGGAAAAAACTTTTGAACTCGCCGTATAGCTGCGCGGCGAGTATCTTGTTTGGCGCCAGAATCAGCGCAGGGCGCTGCAGCGTCTCGATCACTTTTGCCATAGTGAAAGTTTTGCCGCTACCGGTCACACCCAGCAGCACCTGCGTCTGTTCATCCTCGCGCGCGCTGCCGACAAGTTCGCTGATTGCCGTCGGCTGGTCGCCGGCAGGCTCATACTCGCTCACCAGTTCGAAGCGTTTACCCGGCATCGATTTTTTGGGCCGGGCGGGTTTGTGCGGTTTGAAATCGTCTGAAGTATCGGGTTCTTCCAGCCCGCGACGGATAACTAATTCAGCCATGAGCGAACATATGGGGCACAGAATGCGCAATCGCAATGGACCCATTTGGCAATATTGTTCATGCTTGTTACGAAGGCGTCCGAATTGAAGATATCGAGGATTTTCTTATGCGCCAGACGATCATTTTCACGCTGGCATGCTGTGGCATGCTCGCTGCTTGCGGGGGGGAGGCGCAAGACGCACCGACCGACGGAAAATCGCTCGCCGAAGTGGCCAGAGAGGCTGGCGACCTGAACAAGCCGATGCCGGGAAAATACCGTAGCACTGTTAAACTGATCGAGTTTGAGATCCCCGGGATTCCCCCAAAGCAGGCCGAACAGATGCGCGGCATGATGGCGGGTGTCGAAAAACAGGCTAACGAATATTGTCTCTCTGCCGATGAAGTGCAGGATGGCTGGGAAGAGATGACCAGAAAAATGAACAGGGCCGCTGACGGGGCCGACTGCAAGTTCGACCGGTTTTCTGCCGATGGCGGCAATCTCGATGCGCAAATGAGTTGTACCGGCGATCGCGGCGTTGGCGCACAGATCGCGATGACCGGAGTGATGACCCCTGAAAAGCAAGTCATGGTCATGAAAATGAAGCAGAGCGGCTCGCAAATGCCGGGCGGTGCAGTCAATATGACGATGGAAGTAACCAATGAGCGGCTTGGCGATTGCACCTGAGCACCGGCCAGAGGTTTTCGGGAAACAAGCAATGCGCCGCCCGTTAGGGTTGTGTGAACGGACAGGGCAGCTTTGTGAACAGGGGTGACAGGCATGACAGCAGCGGTCCCGAAAAGGGGCTACCTGCGCCTGCCGCGCCACGTTCGGGCGGGCCGCCTCTAAGGCATTTAGTAGGTGAAATCTCCGCTTGGGCAGAACCTATCAGGCGATTAAGAAATGGCGAATTTCACGTGGAGAAGGCGGCGATTTCGCGGCCCGTCATGCTGCTACCCGGATTTGGAACCCATCCCATACGGATGAGATATATGGGCGCCAAGCTGGAAGAGGCCGGCCACCGCGTGATTGACTGGGGCCTTGGCTGGAACCTGCGCCCGTCACCCGAACGGATTGATGCGTTGCAGGAAAATTTGCGCAGATTCCACCGGAAGGAGCGCGGCAAGGTTGCTTTGGTTGGGTGGAGCCTTGGCGGCTTGTTTGCCCGCGAGATGGCCAAGCGCGAAACGGACGCGGTTTCGCTGGTCGTGACTATGGGATCCCCGTTTTCGGGCGATCCTCATGATAATAATGCCTGGCGGGCGTATGAATTGATCGCCGGCCACACTGTGGAGCAAGCACCTTTGGCCGGCACGGTTTCGCAAAAGCCGCCTGTGCCGACCGTGGCTTTGTGGTCTGCCCGCGACGGAATAGTTGCGCCGCGCTCAGCATGCGGTAAGCCCTTCGAGCGCGATCGCGCTGAGGCGCTTCGCTGCACGCATTTGGGCTTCGCCAATTCGGGCGAGGCTATTTCCGCCGTGCTTCGCGCTCTCGACAAGGACGCTATATGAGCGACGAAAAATTTGATGAAATGTTCGGTTCGGCAAATCCCGCTGGTGGAGACGTGCGCGAGCCCTATGCCGGGTATTGCGAGTGGCTGCACAAGCAAGCACCCAAATATCTGGAGCGCAAGCAGCGCGACGCAGACCATGAATTTCGGCGGACGGGTATCACATTCAATGTCTATGGCGAAGATGACGCCGAAGAACGGCTGATACCGTTTGACCAGGTGCCGCGGATTATTTCGGGACAGGAATGGCGCCGTGTTTCCAAAGGGATAGAGCAGCGGGTGCGCGCGCTCAACGCATTCATGCACGATCTGTATCACCGGCAGGAGATTATCCGTTCGGGCAGACTGCCGCAGCGATTGTTCCGCGACAATGTCGCATGGTTGCCGCACATGGTCGGGTTTACGCCGCCGGGCGGGGTTTACACCCATATTGTGGGAATTGATCTTGTTCGCACCGGACCTGACGAGTTCATGGTGCTGGAAGACAATGCCCGCACGCCATCTGGGGTCAGCTATATGCTGGAAAATCGCGAGACGATGATGGCGATGTTCCCTGAACTGTTCACACAGGTGCAAGTGGCACCGGTTGCCAATTATCCGCGCAGGCTGGCCAGCAGTCTGGCTGCGTGCGCGCCACCCGCTGCCGGCGACAAAGCGGTTGTAGCGGTGCTGACGCCGGGCATTTTCAACAGCGCCTATTTCGAACACGCATTTCTGGCGGACCAGATGGGCGCAGAATTGGTGGAAGGTAGCGATCTGCGTGTGATTGACGGGCGCGTGGCCATGCGCACCACCCGCGGATATGAGCCGATTGATGTTATTTATCGCCGTGTGGATGATGATTATCTCGATCCGCTGACATTCAGACACGATTCGATTCTGGGGATACCGGGCATCATGGATGTGTACCGCGCAGGGGGAATAACGATTGCCAATGCGCCAGGTACGGGCATTTCCGATGACAAGGCGATATACAGTTTCATGCCCGAAATTGTCGAATTCTATACGGGCGAGAAGCCGCTGCTTCCTAACGTCGAAACGTTTCGCTGCGCCGATGCCGACAGTTTGAAATATGTGCTCGACAATCTGGAAGAACTGGTGGTGAAAGAGGTTCACGGTTCGGGTGGATACGGGATGCTGATCGGCCCGACATCCTCCAAGAAGGAAATCAGCGAGTTTCGCCATAAACTTGAAAACAATCCGGAAAATTACATCGCGCAGCCGACACTCGCGCTTTCGACAGTCCCGATTTACCAGAAAAAGGGATTGGCACCGCGCCATGTCGATCTGCGGCCGTTCGTTCTGGTATCTCCGGACAGCATCGACATTACACCGGGCGGCTTGACCAGAGTTGCCATGAAGGAAGGTTCTCTTGTGGTAAATTCAAGTCAAGGCGGAGGCACCAAGGATACCTGGGTGCTGGACGATTGATGTTAGGACGTACGGCCCACGGCATATACTGGATGTTCCGCTATCTCGAACGCGCGGAAAACACCGTTCGTCTGCTTGATGCAGGTTTCCGGATGGCATTGACGCGCGATCTGGTCACATCGGAGGAAGAATGGCGCTCGGTCATTCAGACCGCTGGTTTGAAAGCCGATTACGAAAAATCGAACGTTTCCTATTCCGGCATTCAGGTTTGGAATTTCATCCTCCGAGACAAGGCCAACCCGCTCAGCGTGATGGACATGATCGATAATGTGCGGACCAATGCACGTCTTGCAAGAAATGCGATCAGCGAGGAATTGTGGGAAGGGCTCAACGAAAGCTGGATGGGAATCAAACAGCTGTTTTCAAAACCCATCAGCCAGCGCAATCTGGGTGATGCGCTCGCAATGGTCAGAAACACCGGCACCCTTGTGCAGGGCTCGCTGGAGGGTACCATGCTGCGCGACGAGGGCTATGCTTTTGCGCGTGCGGGCACGTTTGTCGAACGGGCGGACAACACCGCGCGAATTCTCGACATCAAATATTACCTGCTTCTTCCATCACTGGCGCATGTCGGCTCCAGCCTCGATACCGGGCAGTGGGACAATGTGCTGCGTTCGGTGTCGGGCAACCGTGCCTTCCGCTCGATCCACGCCGCCCGCATCGATTCGCGCGGCATCATGGAATTTCTGGTACTTGATGACCGTTTCCCGCGCAGCCTTGCGTTCTGTTTTTCCGAACTGCGTGCAAATCTGGCGGAACTTGCCCGCTTGCACGGGACCGAAGGTGACAGCAATGCGCTGATGCGCGAGGCAGACCAACAGCTTTCGAACACCTCGATCGAAGATATTCTCGACACGGGATTGCACCATTTTCTCACCAGCTACATCGTTCAGAACCGCGCAATTGCCGCTGCGATTTCTAACGATTACCGGTTTGTGAGCTGAGGACAGAACACCATGCGCCTCTCTATTCGCCATACCACTCGCTACAAATTCGACGCACCTGTCGTCCACGCGCTCCAGCGGCTGCGACTGACCCCCAAAAGCACTCAGGGTCAGCAGATCGCGAGCTGGACGATGGAATATGAAAACGCGGTCCCCGAACTCGAATATGAAGACCAGCACTTCAACACCGTGACGCTGGTTTCGATCGAACCTGGCGCGCGCGAAGTCGTTATCGTGTGTCACGGCACCGTCGATACAGAAGATAATTCTGGGGTGATCGGCAAACATTCCGGACACATGCCGCTATGGAGCTTTCTCAGCCAGACGGAGCTGACAAAGCCGGGCCCCCGGATGACCGCCATGATCGAGCGTTTGCAACAAGCGGAAACCGATCCGGTCGCAAGGCTTCACGCGCTGTCGGCTGCAATTCGTGACGGCGTGGTCTATAAAACCGGCTCCACCAACCCTAGTACGACAGCCGAAGAAGCGACTGTCGGCGGCGAAGGTGTATGTCAGGACCATGCGCATATTTTCCTTGGTGCTGCACGCGCGATGGATATTCCCGCGCGATATGTCTCGGGCTATCTGATGATGAATGACCGGATTGATCAGGATGCCACGCATGCCTGGGCGGAAGCCCATGTCGAGGGACTGGGCTGGGTCGGGTTCGATATTTCGAACGGCATCAGCCCCGATCCGCGCTATGTCCGTGTGGCAACCGGACGTGATTACCGCGATGCAGCGCCAATCACAGGTATTTCCTTCGGCACGCTGCGCGAAGACCTCTATGTCGACGTAGCTGTCGAACAACAACAAACGGAACAATAGTTTATGACTTACTGTGTAGGAATGATGGTCGATAAGGGCCTCGTTCTGATGAGCGATACCCGTACGAATTCCGGGGTCGACAATATTTCTGTCTTCCGGAAAATGTTCCATTGGCAAGTTCCCGGCGAACGGATGATTGCGGTTATGACAGCGGGGAACCTCGCCACGACGCAGGCGGTGGTCAGCCTACTGGAAGAACGCACGAAAGCGCCCGACGACCGCGATAATTCGCTGATGAAGGCGCCGACCATGTTCCAGGTCGCGACCGACATCGGCAAGCTGCTGCGAAGTGTCATCCACAAACGGCAAGAAGCCAACGGAATTCGGGGCAAGGGGCGCTTTACAGCTTCCATCATCCTGGCAGGACAAATCGACGGTATGGAACCGCGCCTGTTCATGATTTATCCGGAAGGCAATTTCATCGAAGCCAGCCTGGACACACCGTTTTTCCAGATCGGCGAAACCAAATACGGACGCCCGATTATCTTGCGCGGATACGACCGCACCATGAGTTTCGAGGACTCTGTCAAATTGTTGCTGGTGTCGTTTGATTCCACGCTCAAGGCGAATCTGTCTGTCGGGATGCCGCTCGACATGATGGTTATCGAACGCGGCACGTTCGCGCCCACGCATCACCACCGTATCCCGCAGGACGACCCCTATTTTCAGTCGGTGTCATCAAGTTGGGGCGACGCCCTGCGCACCGCATTTCATTCACTGCCAGATTTCTCCTTCGCCAGGGAAAAATAGTCACATGGCTGCGGCGCTAGGCCTTTTACCTAAGGTCGGACCCGCGAATTAGGTCCATTCCGGAGGGATCGCGGCTGGTGGTGGCAGCCCCTGAAAATACGCGAGATTACCTATGGTTTGCGCTGCGTTAACCATCTGATCCGGTGGGTGTTTGCAATGCGTATTTGCGCGGATACGCGCAAACCCGTGGTCATGATACAGCGAACCACACTCCACATAATCGATCGTTCTTCGCGCAACCGAGCGGAACTTTCGCGGCTGGCCATGTCACTGGGCCATCACGCAGAAGTCTATAATGATGTCGCGGAACTGATCCGCCATCCGCCGCGCGGCGGCATAATAATTGCTCACGATGATGACGCTGCTGGCGGGATATCGCATATTCTGGAAGATCTGGCGGAGGCGGGTGTCTGGCTGCCTTTGCTAGCGGTTCACGAACAGCGTGCGGTGCATAAAGTGGTCATGGCAATCAAGGCCGGGGCGCTTGATTATCTGCCGCTCCCGCTTGATGAAGACAGTCTCGGCGCATCGCTGACCGGCACTGCGGAAGAGGCGGCAGACCGGGCGGACGCGCGCCGCCGGATGATCGATGCGCGCAACCGGATAGAAAACTTGTCAGCCCGCGAACGCGAAGTGCTGGATTGGCTGACCAAGGGCAGCAGCAACAAGGACATCGCCGGAATGCTTAAAATCAGCCCGCGGACAGTGGAAATCCACCGGTCCAACATGATGAACAAGCTGGGCGCCAAACACGCCGCTCATGCCGTGAGGATGAGCCTGGATTCGCGGCTCGGAAGGTCCACCGGCACATGATTAACGGCAGAAGGTGCCATCGCCGCGCTCGAGATGCAAATGGTCGTGGTGGGCGGAGTTGTAGTCCGGTCCAAGGACTGTGCCGAACCGTTTGCACGCACTTTGGTGCACTGTCCTGAGAAATTCCCGCTCGCGCGCGTCAGGCGATTTCCAACCCGATGCCAGGCTGATCCGGCGGCCATCCTTAAGCACGAAAGCGGATACATCTACGGCATCGGCTGTCGAGTGAGCCGATCTGCGGCCGGTACCCGCGACGTTGCGGCACGCATAACTGCCCATCGTTTCGACGCGTTCGATCGGACTGCCCAGGATTTGCCGTGCTGCACGGTCCACCCCGTACCGCGACCATGCGGCAAACGTGGTGGCCACCGGACACGACACCGTGGCCAGATTGGTCACGGTGAATTTCGCAATGTCCCCGCGCATGGCATTCAGGCTGACAATGTTGATCGCCGAACAGCCATTGCCCGCGTAGCGATCGGGCTTGACGATAAAATGTGCCCCCGCTGCGTCCAACTGGCCCAGACATTGTCGTGATGCCGGAGACGCGGCGATTGTTTTGCCTGCCGCAGGGCGCGCGGATGTGCGATCATTGTCACTGCCTGGCAGCACGCTGCACGCGCCCAACAGGGCCGAGACGGATAAAATGACAGCCGTGCGGAACATGTCGACCAGTGTGGCAGTTGATGGTTAACCAGACGCTAACGCGCACCATCCTGCACTGAAACCCGTCCACCATAATGCGAATGCATATGCTTGACTTGTTGCAGCGCAACATTATTGCCGCCCGTGGGCCACGCGGCCCCAACGCCGCGCGAGCTCTCTGTGAGGAGAGAATACATGACTAACGTACCCGCTCTTAAACCGGAGCGTCCTTTCTTTTCGTCCGGCCCGACTGCCAAATTTCCGGGCTGGTCGGCAAATGATCTCAAGACCGAAGCACTTGGCCGTTCGCACCGTTCGGTGGTAGGGAAGGCACGGCTGAAATATGCCATTGATCTGACGCGCGAGCTGTTGGGTGTGCCGGATGACTATCTGGTAGGGATTATGCCGGGCAGCGATACCGGTGCGCTCGAATGCGCGATGTGGACGATGCTGGGCACAGGCCCCGTAACGGTCGCCGCATGGGAAAGCTTCGGCAACGTCTGGATTCAGGATGCTGTCAAACAGCTGAAGCTGAAAGACCTCACCGTGCTGGACGCCGACTATGGCGAAATCCCCGATTTGGCGGTCATCCCGCAGGATAATGATGTGGTGTTCACCTGGAACGGCACGACTTCGGGCGCCAGGATCGCCAATACCGACTGGCTGGAAGAAGGGCGCAGCGGGATCACGATCAACGACGCCACCAGCGCGGTATTCGCGCAGGAGATGGACTGGCCGAAACTCGATGCCACCACTTTCAGCTGGCAGAAAGTCATGGGCAGCGAGGCGCAGCACGGCATTCTGATCCTGAGCCCGAAAGCCGTTGCGCGGATTGAAAGTTACAACCCCGAATGGCCATTGCCCAAACTTTTCCGCCTGAAGAAGGGCGATCAGCTGAACCGGACGATTTTCGAGGGCGCGACTATCAACACCCCCAGTCTGCTGGCGACAGAAGATTACATCTTGGCATTGGAATGGGCCAAATCGCTCGGCGGCCGGCAGGCCATGTTTGCCCGCGCGGATGCCAATGCGAAAATCGTGACCGACTGGATCGAGGCCACCCCGTGGCTGCGCAATATGGTGCCCGATCCTGCGAAGCGCACGAACACCGGTGTCTGCTTCGTATTCCAGGGCGATTATTATGATGGCCTGTCACCGGAAGATCAGGCGAAAGTGCCTGCCACCATCGCCAAAATGCTGGATGAGCGCGATGTCGGATACGACTTCAACGGATATCGCGACGCCCCGCCGAGCCTGCGAATCTGGTGCGGCGGAACCGTAGAGCAGGAGGATCTGAAACGTCTGCTGCCGTGGATCGAATGGGCTTACGCCGAGATTCAAAAATAAAGCGTCGTCCCGGCGAAAGCCGGGACCGTTTGCGTAACATTCCCCCCAATATTGTTAGCTATCCCGGGGTGCGCCGGGATGACGAAGGAGACACATCATGTCCCAGAAACCCAAAGTGCTTATTTCCGACCAGATGGACCCAAACGCCGTCCGCATTTTCGAAGAGCGCGGCTGCGAAGCGGATGTCATCACCGGCCAGACGTCCGAACAGCTCAAAGAAATCATCGGCAAATATGATGGCCTCGCCATCCGTTCATCGACCACGGTAACGCCTGAAATCCTTGACGCGGCGACCAATTTGAAAGTGATTGGCCGTGCCGGCATCGGGGTCGACAATGTCGATATCCCCTATGCCTCGTCAAAGGGCGTGGTGGTGATGAACACACCGTTCGGCAATTCGATCACGACGGCCGAACACGCGATTGCGCTGATCATGGCGCTCGCCCGCCAGATCCCGGCTGCCGATGCGCGCACACAGGCTGGCGAATGGCCCAAAAGCGCCTTCATGGGTATCGAAGTGACCGGCAAAACTCTTGGCTTGATTGGCGCCGGAAACATCGGCTCGATCGTGGCCAGCCGCGCGCAGGGTTTGAAAATGAAAGTGATCGCCTATGACCCCTTCCTCACCGCCGAACGCGGTATCGAACTGGGCATCGAAAAGGTTGATCTGGAAGATCTGCTTGCCCGCGCGGATTTTGTCAGCCTGCACACTCCCCTGACCGATCAGACCCGCAACATCCTGAGCCGGGAGCGGCTGGAAAAAGCCAAGCCCGGTATTCGCATCGTCAATTGTGCGCGCGGCGGACTGATCGACGAGGCAGCGCTGAAAGATATGCTCGAAAGCGGGCAGGTTGCCGGCGCGGCGCTGGACGTGTTTGCCGATGAACCGGCGAAGGACAGCCCGCTGTTCGGCACGCCCAATTTTATTTGCACCCCGCATCTGGGGGCGTCCACCAACGAAGCGCAGGTCAATGTCGCGTTGCAGGTTGCCGAACAGTTGTCCGACTATCTCGTCAACGGCGGGGTCGCCAATGCGCTTAACATGCCGAGCCTGAGCGCTGAAGAAGCGCCAAAGCTGCGCCCTTACATGAAACTTGCGGAGCGGCTTGGTTCGCTTGTCGGTCAGTTGGCCCACGGCAATCTTGCCAAGATCAGCATCGAGCGCGAGGGTGCGGCCGCCGACCTGAATGGCAAGCCTATCACCGGAGCGGTTCTGGCAGGTCTGATGGGCCAGTATTCGGATGCGGTGAACATGGTCAATGCGCCCTATCTGGCCAAGGAACGCGGCATGGAAGTGCGCGAAATCCGTAACGAGCGTGACGGCGCATATAATACGCTGATCCGCGTGACCGTGGCGACCAGCCAAGGCGACCGTTCGGTTGCGGGCACGTTGTTCGGTAAGGAAGAGGCGCGGCTCGTCTCGATCTTCGGGATCGGGATCGAAGCCGAACTGGCGGGACATATGCTGTATATCGTCAATGATGATGCGCCGGGCTTTATCGGGCGAATCGGTTCGCTGCTGGGCGAAGCGGGCGTAAACATCGGCACATTCCACCTTGGCCGCCGCGAAGCCGGCGGTGAAGCGGTGCTGCTGCTGTCGGTCGATCAGGCAATTTCGCCCGAAATTCTCGACAAGGCCTGCAACCTTCAGGGCGTTCGCACCGTGAAGGCGCTGGAATTCTGATGAAAGGTAGGGCAAGCGCGGCGCGCAAATGAATGATGATGTCATGACAGATTCGACCAGTGACTTGCTGCCCGAAGGGTTGGAAGACCGCCTGCCTGCAGATGCGGCCAAAACCGCGCGAATCATGCGGGCCGTTCTGGATACGATGGATGCGCACGGTTACGACCGCGTTATTCCGCCGCTGGTCGAATTTGAAAAATCGCTGGCTACGCGGATGGCGCAGGACGGCGAAGGGATCAGCACCCGCAAGATGTTCCGCTTTACCGACCCGTCTAGCCTGCGCACTCTGGCGCTTCGTTCGGATATCACGGTGCAGGTCGGGAGGATTGCAGCAACAGTCATGGCAGGCGCGCCTCGGCCCTTGCGGCTTTGTTATGCGGGCGATGTCGCGGTGATGCGTGCGGACCAGCTCGACCCGGCGCGCCAGCGCCTCCAGCTTGGTGCAGAACTGATCGGAAGCGACACGGTCGCTGCTGCAGGCGAGATTGTCTCGCTCGCGATCGAGGCTCTGGAGGCTGCCGGAGCGCAGGGAATTTCGGTTGATCTGACTTTGCCTGATCTGGTCGATACGCTGGCCGAACAGGCTCTCCCGCTGGCCCCTGACAAGATCGCTGCCGTACGCCGCGAACTCGATACAAAGGATGCCGGCGGGCTCAAGGCGGCGGGCGGCGAGGCTTATCTGCCGCTACTGTATGCGACCGGACCGTTTGCCGATGCAATCGAACGTTTGCGCGCAATTGATGCCGGCGGTGCTTTGGCAAGCCGGATCGCGGGGCTGGAGCAGATTGCCGAGCGTGTGGGTGACCGTGCCCGCGTGACGCTTGACCCGACAGAACGTCACGGCTTCGAATACCAAAGCTGGTTCGGCTTTACGATCCACGCGGATGGCGTGCGCGGCGCATTGGGGCGGGGCGGTACGTACCGGATCGGCGGCAGTGATGAAGCTGCGACGGGATTCTCCTTATTTGCCGATCCGCTGATGGCTGCGATGCCCGATACCGGAACGCGCGACAGATTGTTCCTGCCGCTCGGGCATGATGAAGGCGTTGCTGCGCGGTTGCGGACAATCGGCTGGCGCACCGTTGCCGCACTATCCGATCAGGACAATGCTGCGGCCGCTGGCTGCACCCATGAACTCAGCGGCTCTGAAGCCCGAAAACTGTAAGGACCTGGAATGGCCAACGTAACCGTAATCGGCGCCCAGTGGGGTGACGAAGGCAAAGGCAAAATCGTGGACTGGCTCGCCAGCCGGGCAGACGCAGTGGTGCGATTTCAGGGCGGTCATAACGCCGGACATACTCTGGTTATTGATGGCAAAACCTACAAATTGAGCCTGCTTCCATCAGGCATCGTCAGCGGCACACTGTCGGTGATTGGCAACGGCGTGGTGCTCGACCCGTGGGCGCTGCGCGACGAGATTGCCAAGGTCGAGGCGCAGGGCGTCACGATCAATGACGACAATCTGGCTGTCGCGGATAATTGCCCGCTGATCCTGCCCATCCACCGCGATCTTGACGGCTTGCGCGAAACCGCTGCCGGCAGCGGCAAAATCGGCACGACCGGACGCGGGATCGGACCGGCTTACGAAGACAAGGTTGGTCGCCGCGCAATCCGCGTCTGCGATCTGGCACATCTGGATAAGCTCGACCCCCAGCTGGACCGGTTGTGCGCGCACCATGACGCGCTGCGTGCCGGATTTGGCGAACCGCCGGTGGACCGTGAACGGCTGCTGTCGGATCTGAAGGAAATTGCGCCCTTCGTACTCAAATACGCGCAGCCGGTGTGGAAACGGCTGAAGAAAGTTCGCAAGGCCGGCGCGAAGATCCTGTTCGAGGGTGCACAGGGCGTGTTGCTGGACGTCGATCACGGCACGTATCCGTTTGTGACAAGCTCCAACACGGTCAGCGGGACAGCGGCCAGCGGATCTGGACTTGGGCCCGGTTCGACCGGGTTCGTGCTGGGGATCGTCAAAGCCTACACCACCCGCGTGGGTAGCGGGCCGTTCCCGACCGAACTTGAAGACGACGTGGGCGAGACACTGGGGGAACGGGGGCACGAGTTTGGGGTGGTCACCGGACGGAAACGGCGGGTTGGCTGGTTCGACGCGGTTATTGTCCGCCAGAGCTGCGCGATTTCCGGCGTCAACGGAATTGCGCTGACCAAGATCGATGTGCTCGACGGATTTGATACGGTCAAGATATGTACCGGGTACCGCCTGCGCGGCAAGGTAATGGATTATCTGCCTGCCCATGCAGCCGATCAGGCCGAGGTCGAACCGATTTACGAAGAGCTGGAGGGTTGGAGCGAAACCACTGCGGGCGCGCGGAGCTGGGCCGATCTTCCGGCGAATGCGATCAAATATATCCAGCGGGTGCAGGAATTGATCGAAACGCCGATTGCGCTGGTTTCGACCAGCCCCGAACGCGAAGACACGATTCTGGTGCGCGATCCGTTCATGGATTGAGCCGGGGATTTACCGTGCGTATGGTGGCCGGGTGAGAAAACTTGTCGCGTCGATGGCCCTGGTACTGCTGGCAGCGTGCGCTCCCAAAATCGGGACGCCGTTACCGCAAGCCGATTTTGTTTTGGTCGATAAGTCCGAGCGCACGATATCGCTTTATGCAGAAAGCAAGCTGATCAGGACTTATTCCGGCATCCAGTTTGGCGATGCACCGATCGGACATAAGCAATTCGAAGGTGACGAACGCACTCCCGAAGGCCGCTATACGATCGATACGCGCAATCCCCGCAGCGCCTACCATCTGTCACTGCGAATATCCTATCCCAACGCAGCGGACCGCGAATTTGCAGCCCGGCAGGGCCGCTCGCCCGGCGGCGATATCTTCATTCACGGTCAACCCAACGCGCTGCCTGCGGGCAGAGTGCCAGGCGACTGGACCGATGGCTGTATTGCAGTCACCAACGCGGAAATTGCCGAACTGTGGCAAGCGGTCCCCGATGGAACTGTGATTGAAATACGCCGATGAAGCCCGGCTAGCACGCTCCCGATCCACCCGTTACACGCTGATTTGTTGACAGCAACCAAATTTGTTCTACGTATGTTCCTATATACGGAGGAGCGAATCATGGGTCAGGCAGATTTCAGTTACGACACGCAATCTGCAAACGACCTCGAACTCGGCGTTTCGGTTTCGGTTTTCGCAAATCGGCCGCATATTCGTGATATAATGCGCGAAGATGCCGAAGAGGCCGGCTTTCGCATCCATGAAGTTGGCGATGTCGCTTCGCTGTTGGGGGGTAATGCTCGCCCGATCGGCGAAGTTGTTCTGCTCGACTGTCCGGTTCTGGACGCGGCCTCGGCTGCGGCATTGTCGCGTATGGATGTCCGCGCCGCGCAGGCCGGGGCATATGTGGTTGTCTCCACCGCCGTGGACACGCTTGATGAAGTGTTTGCCTGCATGGACCGGTCGACACCGCAAATACTGGTTGATCCCGAACGCGGCGACCGGATCGTGGCATTGGGCCGGGTTCTGGCACAAATTCCCGGCTTGAGGGTCAGGGAACTGTCCGAAGATGATCGCCGGACTTTGCTCAGATTGACGGAGCAGGTCGGTGAAATTGCCGGACGGCTCGAATCGCTTTCCATGAAAGGGCAAAGCGAAAGCGGCGGTGCCTTCCGGTTCGAATCGCCCAAGCCGGACTTTAACGGTGAGGCAAGCGGGCCGGCTGACGGCAATGAACGGCTGGTGCGTCAGGCCCGTCCTCCACTGCCGGACCCGCGGCTGGTTCGGCAGATGATTCGGCAACGCCAATTGCGCGGGCGCTTTTTCGATAGCGAAATGTTCGCCGATCCGGCGTGGGATATCCTGCTTGATCTGACAGCCGCGCGCGCCGAACACGTCCGTGTATCAGTGACATCGCTGTGCATCGCATCGGGCGTCCCCCCGACCACGGCCCTGCGCTGGATCAATCAACTGACCGACGCCGGCCTGCTTGAAAGGGTGGAAGACGAAGCTGACAAACGCCGTGCATTCATCGCACTGACCGACAAAGCCTCCGATGCCATGGCGCGCTATTTTGTCGAACTCGGCCGCGGTTCGGTAACATTGGCGTGATTTTTCTGCACCGATACCGCTGCATGATATGGACATAGGCCGAAAACGCGCTAAATGGCCCGCAGCGCAGTATCCAGTGCGCCATAGTGGGGCGGTTAGCTCAGCTGGTAGAGCATCTCGTTTACACCGAGAGGGTCAGCGGTTCGAACCCGTTACCGCCCACCATTATTTGCAGCGAAAATGATCCGCAGACCATTGCTGTGCCGGATAAAATTTTTAACCGGCCAATCAATTTTCGGCGACTTGCGGCGTTACTGGCGGCGTCACTTTTCCCCAAACACACCCGGCTATTGTGTGGTCATTCAGCGCCAAGCGCTTCGTCAATCAATCCGCGCGCCTCGGGTGCACTCCAGTCGTATCCGCCAACCATCCGCCAGATTTCCATACCCTGCGCATCATACAGCACAGTCATCGGTAGCACCGTATTCGCGCCGTAATGAAAACTGAGCGAATTGTCCGGATCGAGCCAGGGTTCCAGATTGGCAAAGTCGTTCTTGGCAAAAAATGCAGGCACCTTGTCGGCGCCTTGCAAATCCTGGCTCACCGTCAAAACGCGCAACCGGTCACCATAATCGCTTGCCAGCGCATCGAGCATGGGCATTTCTTCGACGCACGGCGCGCACCATGTCGCCCACAAATTAAGCAGTACCGGCGCATTTTGCAGTGCTGCCGTATTAAGCTGGCGGCCACCGGGATCGCTTATCGCGATCGCCGGCATAAGTTCGCCCGCAAAACTTCGGTCAAGTTTTCCTGTCAGAGAAGCAGGGTTTACCTCGGCGCTATCCGGTTGCGTGGTTTCTTGCTGGCCCCTATCGCATGAAGCCAGAGACAGCGTCAGGAAGCCAAGCGTGAGCGACAAAGACATTCTAAAGGGCAAGGAAGGCTCCAACCAGATGTGGGGTGGACGGTTCGCGGGCGGTCCGTCTGCAATCATGCGTGAGATTAACGCTTCCATACCGTTCGACAAGGTCCTGTGGAAGCAGGACATCACCGCCAGCAAGGCGCACGTCGCCATGCTCGCAGCGCAGTCAATCATTACCGGCACCGATGCAGAGGCGATCTTGCAAGGGCTCGCACAGATTGCAGCCGAATATGAACAGAACGGCGTCCGTGAAGACTGGGATCTGGAAGACATTCATATGACGACCGAAAGCCGGCTGACCGAACTGATCGGTCCGGTTGCCGGGAGATTGCACACTGCCCGAAGCCGCAACGATCAGGTCGCGACCGATTTCAAGATGTGGGTCAGGGATGCCATCGCAGTTGCCGACAAGGGGCTGGAGAATTTGCAGCGGGCGCTGGTCACACGCGCCGGCGAACACGCGGGGAGCGTGATGCCCGGCTTCACACACTTGCAAACAGCGCAGCCGGTGACGCTGGGCCATCATCTGATGGCCTATTATGAAATGATCCGCCGCGACCGGTCGCGATTTGCCGATGCCAGAGTCAGGCTGAACCAGTCCCCGCTGGGCAGCGCGGCATTGGCGGGAACCGGTTTTCCGATCGACCGCGATGCAACCGCGCGGGCTCTGGGTTTCGACAATCCGACAGCCAACAGTCTGGACGCCGTGTCCGACCGCGATTTTGCGCTCGATTACCTGATGGCAGCGGCGCAATGTTCGCTGCATCTGTCACGTCTGGCTGAAGAACTGGTCCTGTGGGCCAGCCAGCTGTTCGGCTTTATTCGGCTGCCTGATGCTCTCAGCACCGGCAGTTCGATCATGCCGCAGAAGAAAAACCCCGATGCGGCTGAACTGGTACGGGGCCATTCGGGGCGGATTATCGGCGCAGCGACTGCATTGATGGTAACGATGAAGGGGCTGCCGCTCGCCTATTCGAAGGATATGCAGAACGATAAGCCCCCTGTATTCGAGGCTGCAAGCCTGCTCGAATTGTCGCTGGCCGCTATGGCCGCGATGATTGCCGAGACGCAGTTCAATGTCGATAATATGCGCGCAGCTGCTGAACGCGGCTATGCAACGGCGACCGATCTTGCGGATTGGCTGGTGACCAAAGCCGATATCCCGTTCCGCGAGGCGCACCACATCACCGGCGAAGCGGTTCGTCTGGCGGAGCAACAAGGCAAGGCGCTAGGCGAATTAGCCCTGTCCGATCTCAAAGCCATCGACGCGCGGATTGACGAACGGGTTTTTTCCGCCCTTTCAATCGATGCCTCGGTTGCAGCCAGAGCTTCCTATGGCGGAACTGCGCCAAGCGAAGTAAGGCAGCGCGTCGCCGAAGCGCGGCTCGCGCTGGGGATGGAGGAATAATGCGTTATCTCGCACTGGTGGTGGTTGCAGCGTCGTTATCTGCCTGCGGCCAGAAATCCGATTTAAAACCTGTCGAAGGCAGATCATTGCCGCCCGCAGCTTATGGCGAGGCGCGGCCGGCTTCGGCTGACGAATTGCTCGAGCCAGATACGCTTGCGGTGCCTGAACGAAGCGTCGAACTGCGCAAACGTTCGGAAGAACGTGAAGACGATCCTTTCGACCTTCCTCCCGAATAATCCGGCGCATTATATGGACCATTTTCAGATCAAAGGCGGCGTGCTGCACTGCGAGAATGTGCCCCTGCCCGCTATCGCAGCGCAGGTCGGTACACCCGTTTATGTCTATTCGCGCGCTACGCTGGCGCGGCACGCGCGCGTGTTTCGCGATGGCTTGTCCGCAATTGACCGGCCGCTGATCCACTTCGCGGTCAAGGCAAACCCCAATCTGGCCGTCCTGAAGGTTTTGCAAGCCGAGGGCTACGGCGCCGATGTGGTATCGGGCGGCGAGCTGGCCCGCGCGTTGGCAGCCGATATGGCCCCCTCCGACATTGTATTCTCCGGAGTGGGGAAAACCCGCGCGGAGCTGGAGTTCGGTTTGGATAGCGAGATCGGCCAGTTTAATCTGGAATCGCGCGAAGAGGGCGAGGAACTGTCCGAAATCGCCGCCGCACGGGGGCTGCGCGCAGCTGCGGCGTTACGGATTAATCCTGATGTGGATGCCGGCACGCATGACAAGATTTCGACCGGTAAGGCTGATAACAAATTTGGCGTGCCGATTGGTCTGGCGGGCGAAATTTACGCTGGCCTGAGCAAATTGCCCGGCCTCGATATGCGCGGACTGGCGGTGCACATCGGCAGCCAGCTGCTCGACCTTGCGCCGCTGGAAAGAGCGTTTACCCGCCTTGGCGCATTGCTTGGCGAATTGCGCGGCGCAGGCCACCAGGTCACGCATATCGACCTTGGCGGCGGGTTGGGGGTCCCTTACAGGCAGGGTGAGCACCCGCCCACACCCGCGCAATATGGCGAGATGGTGGCGCGGGTTACCAATGACTGGGATGTGCGACTCAGCTTCGAACCGGGACGCGTTATTGCAGGCAATGCGGGCGTGCTGCTTACCAAGGTTATCCGCGTGAAGCGCGGCATCAAGGATCCCTTCGTCATTGTCGATGCGGCGATGAACGATCTGGCGCGTCCGGCGCTTTATGGATCGTGGCACGATTTCGATGCGGTCGAACCCGGCGGCCAACGCATGACGGCGAATATCGTTGGTCCGATCTGCGAAACCGGCGATACGTTCGCAATGGGGCGCGAAACCGATTTGCTGGTTTCGGGCGAACTTGCCGTTTTCCGCACGGCGGGCGCATATGGCGCAACGATGGCCAGCAGTTACAACAGCCGCGGATTTGTCGCCGAAGTGCTGGTCGATGATGACCGGTTCGCAGTTGTTGCGGACCGGCTTGGCGCGGGTGCGATTATGGACGCGGAACATATTCCCGATTGGCTGGCATGAAAACGCTCCCTCTGTTTCACAAGATCGCGGGCACGAAAGTGGTGGTTCTGGGCGACGGGGAAGAAGCTGCCGCCAAACGCCGCCTGGTTGAAAATGCCGGCGGTATTTGCGTGGGCGAGCCCGAAGCGCATCAGGCCAAACTGGCATTTGTGGGGATAGAGGACGAGGCCGGGGCGAGGGCTGCTGCTTTGCGGCTGGGCCGGATGGGGCTGCTCGTAAATGTGGTTGACCGACCTGCGCTTTGCGAATTCACCACGCCCGCACTCGTAGATCGTGATCCGGTTTTGATCGCAGTGGGCACCGGCGGTGCATCAGCCGGGCTGGCCAAACATATCCGGTTGCGGCTGGAAGCGTTGCTGCCTGCGAGGCTGGGCGATCTGGCAAATGCTTTGTCATCGGCGCGGTCCGGTTTGCGTGAAAAATTTTCCTCCGGTGCTGACCGTCGCCAGGCGCTGGACCACGCGCTGGCGGAAGGCGGCCCGTTGGACCCTTTGCAAGACGTCGCTGCAGACGCGGTCAAGCAATGGCTTGAAAATGCCGACGCTCCACAGCCGGCGGAGCGCCTCACGATCACCGTTGCCAGCGATGATCCGGATGAACTGACCTTGCGGCAAGCACGGCTGCTTGGCCGCGCAGACACGATAATTTTCGGGCCCGAAATACCACCCGCCATCGTTGCGCGCGCACGGGCCGATGCTGCAAGAATTTCGCCGGCCGAAGATGCCGCGACCTGCCAGGGGCTGACGGTGGTCATCCGGCGTGCCTAGCCGGCTGGCGGCGCGATCAGGACATTCATGACTGCACTGGCGATCGGACTTTCGCGATCATCCTGCCAGGCTTCCACCAGAACATGTGCATTGCGGCGTCCGAGACGGTGGATACGGCCAGCGGCGAGCGTTGTTTGTGATTTGCCGCCGCGCAGGAACTGGATCGAGACGTTTATCGGCTTGAGCGTCCGGTCGCTGTCTTTCGCATCGAGGTGGGCGCGAAGTGTCGCGAAGGCTGCCATTTCAAGCAGACCGCTGATCGCGCCGCCATGCAAATAACCCGGCCGGCCCTGGACGTGATCGCCAAAAGGCATCGCAAGGATCGGCACACCGTTCTCCTCGGCGGAATATACTATCCCCATAGCGGCGGCATAAGGGGGTAGAGGGCTTGGCTGGGCGATGCTCATGTTCTGGGTGCCTCCAGTGTCATGAATACGCCTGCAACGTGGGCGATGGGATCGGCAGGATCACCGTCATGGGCGGTTCCGCGTACAAACGCGGCAGACCTGGTAAGTTTGTAACATTCACCGTGGCCGATAACGGTATGGCGAGGCCGGGCGGGGCGTGTGTAATCCACCCGCAGGTCGAGCGTTGCCTGACCCACGAATTTACCGCGCCTAGTCCATGCAGCCAGTGCCGTTGCCATATCCATCATCGCGATAATCGGGCCTGACGCGATAATGTCGGTGTCAGGTTGCCCGACCAGCTTTTCCTGCCAAGGCAACGATAATTCGACCCAGTCCGATCCATGCGCATTATATTGGGTTCCCAGCCAGCCGGAATGGCCATGCCGGAGCAGGATTGCCGCCTTGCTCGGATCAAATAGGCTTGGGGTGGTTGTCATACCCAGTTCTGTGCGGACCAATTGCCGGCATTACAATATGTTAATTTCACAACCGGTGGACCGGACTGCCACAGACAGGTCGTCGCAATTTGCGTCGCAGCAGGAGAGTTCGCGTGAACCTACCCAAAATCGATTTATCGTCATTGCCCGATCTTGACACATTAACCGGCGTATTCGGTAGTTTGTCCGATCTTAAAGTTGTCGAACATGATGACCGGATTGTTGTGATTATGGTTTATATTTACGATCTGATCCCACCAAGCTCGATTCTGTAAGGGCGCGCCGACCGGTGATTGTCCGTCAACCCCTGTGCAGTCTGCGCCGCTCGCCGGTTTTGCAGCGCATCGCTCAAGCGCGCGTATCGCGGGCACAAACCGAATGGACCCTTGATCCGCTGAATGTGCGGATACAAACGGATTTGGCGCACTTCGCGCAAGGTGCCGCGCTGGATGAACGCGCGGCCTTGAATTCGCTGCTTTGCGCAAGCGGTAATGCCGAACGGTTGCTGGAGAGGATGTTTGGCTATTTTTTGCCCGTGCTGGACGAACATTGCCTCGCGCAACTCCCGTTCCGTTACGATCACAGCGCTGGCAGATCGGTGCTGGTGCTGGGGCGAAGCGGTGAAGCCATGCTGACCCTGGTTCTGAATGACGGATCGCTGCCCAAAGATCAGGCAGATCAAACGACCGTGCGTTTTTCCAGCATCGAACGCTATGAAATCGTGGTCGCCGGGGCAGCGAAAATGCGTGTGGTCGAAAGGCAGGCAGGAGCCCCGCCCACGCAAATTCCTTATGATCTGAAACGCGGCAGCGCGTTTGCGCTGGATTGCGAGCGTCAAGCATCAATCCTGGGTGCAGTCGCTGGCCGCCTGATGCGGCTGCGGCTTTCGCGCCCGCATCAGGCAATCAAACCCGCGCAGGAAATTGCCCTTGCCACGGGCGAGCTGGTGCATCAGGCCGCCGGGTCGCAGGACGATAGCCGTCATGAATTGATGATTGCGCTGCTGGGCCGAATGGGCCGGTTGGATGCAGCGCCGATTATCGCGGAAATGAGCGCCGAGGGCAGTGATCACCTGCGCTGGCAGGCACTGCGTGAATGCCTGGCGCTGGATACGTCGCGGGGATTTTCTGCTTTGTTGACGGTGGCGGATACCGACGGGGACGGCTTGTCCGAACATGCCGCAAAATTGCGGGATCAACTAATCTCGCGCTTTCCTGATTTGGCCAGATTCGTACAGGATAATCCGCTATGCCCCGCGTGATTGACGTTGGCCTGCGCGAGCCCTGTGCACTTCAGGAATGTATCGCCGCGCTGGACAAGTCGAAATTCGATCCTTCCGACGAAGACAGCTTGCTGTCCGCCGCCGGTTGGCTCGCCAGGCTGGGTCAGAACAAGTCATTTCTTGGCGATATGATCGTCAACGAGCTGCGAGATCGCCACAAAGCGAGCGATGCGGGCAATGCATATGGTCCGCAGGTGATCATGCTGTCACAGCCCAATGGCGAATATTTCATGCGGGCCAATCTTTGGCCATCGCCGTGCGAGCACACTTACCGCGCAAGCGGCGGTGCATCGTTTGTTTACGATGTGCCGCACGATCACAATTTCGATTTTTTGACGGTGGGCTATTTCGGCCCCGGTTATGAAAGCGACTATTACGAAT
The DNA here is from genome assembly GCF_037154015.1 of Altererythrobacter aquiaggeris. NCBI lineage: Bacteria > Pseudomonadati > Pseudomonadota > Alphaproteobacteria > Sphingomonadales > Erythrobacteraceae > Aestuarierythrobacter > Aestuarierythrobacter aquiaggeris. The sequence goes on along the minus strand of NZ_JBANRL010000001.1, from coordinate 2,027,883 downwards.
ATGATTTCGCGGCGATCGATGGATATCGGGGCGAGAAAGCCGGCTTGAGATTCATTGAACGCAGCGCGCTTGGTGAAGGCAAGATCATGCACTACCGCGCGCACCGGGACGTGCATCGCCAGTTGCCACCGAAATCGCTCTCGGTATCACTCAACATCATGAAATCGGACCCCGCCAAGGGGTGGCTCGATCAATACCGCTTCGATGTCGAAAAGGACGAGATTGCGGGCATTCTCAGCCCCGGTTCGGGAGAAATATTCTTACGCTGCGCAGTGGGATTCGGCGGCGAAGAAGCAATCGATCTGGCGCAGCGGTTTGGAAAAAGTCACCCGAGCGACCGGATGAGGCTGGCGTGTTACGAAGCCAGGGCGGGGCTGGCCTGCGAACCTGCCATACAAGACGATTTATGGCGTGATGCCGAACAGTCCGGAAGCCGGATGGTCATGATGGAAGCCAGGGCGCGCAGGGCCGAATTGGCGAAACGCTAGAACGCATTACCGGATAGGGCATCGATCGCAGCCTGCAGGATAACCGCCGCGGCGTGCGAATCGATCCGTTCGGCACGCTTCGCCCGGCTGAAATCCTGGGCGATCAACCCGCGCTCCGCGCTGGCCGTCGAAAGCCGTTCGTCCCACATCAGAATTGGCAACCCGATTTCGGCAAGGTTGCGGCCATAGGCACGGCTTGCCTGCGCACGCGGGCCTTCGCTGCCGTCCATATTGAGCGGCAATCCGATTATTATCGCTGCAACACTGCGTTCCTTCAACAGTCCCTCCAGAGCAGCCCGGTCGCGCGTAAATTTGCCACGCGGCAGGGTTTTGCCCGCGGTCGCGAACCGCCAGCCTGCATCGCAAAACGCGGTGCCGATTGTCTTGGTCCCGAGGTCGAGCGCCATCAGCGCGCCGCCATCGGGCAGCGCGTCACGAAATGGCGCCGCTGTGTCATAAATCGGGGCGGACGGCACAGCCGCTTACCGCGCCTTGGCCCAGGCGCTGACGCGGCGGGCAACATCTTCCTGCAGGTTTCGCCAGAATAACGGTATGTCATAAACGTGGTAATTGTTGCCCGGCAGCACTGCGGAACCAAGCTGCGGAGGGTCGCCGATCAGTAGCAATCCGCGTTCATCGCAGCGTGCAGGAACGGCTTTTTCAATCAATTCGGCTGTTTCCATCGACCCGTCTGGAACGAGCGTCCCCAGATTGGCAGATGCGGGTGCATCACCGTTTAACTGGCCGGTCAGCGGGTTGGTGCACAGGATTTGGCTGTTGCCGCGAATTTTTCCGTCCAGACCCGTCGAGGAACTGTAGCGTTCCAGCAACATCGCCGGATCGGCCGGCTCGGCGAAGCTGGACCAGCTGACGATGCAACCCGATTGCGCTCCAGTGGCGCAAGCAGGCAAGCCCAGTGCCGGCAAATCATGTTCGACCGAAATCGGCCAGCCAATCGGATAAACTGCGGCCACGCGCGATTGCAGCGGCGTGCCGGCGATTTTTTGCTCCAACAAGCGGATGATATGCAGCGCGCCCTGACTGTGACCCGCTAGGACGATTGGTTTGTCCGCATCGATGCTGTCCAGGAAATAGGCAAATGCCTGTTCGACATCGCGGTAGGCAGCGTCGATCGCCATGGCGGCTTCGGGTTTATCGGTCAGGAACGTCCCTACTGCGGCCTGACGGTATTTCGGTGCCCAGATCTCGTTAGCAGCGTTGAACGGACTGGCCAGCCCGCGAAGGAACATCCGCGCGCGCGTTTCGGCTGTCTCGTCGCCAAGCGAGGCATTCCACTGCGTATCGCTGGACAGGCCGAGCGGCAAATAGCTGGTAGGATGAACGAAAAAAACTGCAAACTGTGCAGCTTCGGGAACGATCATTGCATTGACTTCAGCCCTGACCGCAGCGGGCGGAGCCTGCGCCCTGACCTGCGTCGCCGGATTTTGCGGAGATGGCGGCTGTGTCACCTCGGCAGGTGCGGGCTGCCAGCGCGACGGGTCGGATATCCCGATCCCCGGCCGCGAATACCACATCGCCGGATCTTCATAGGCATTGCGTTCAAGCGGTGCCTGTTCGACAAATTCGGACCTGGGAATAAACGCGTATTCAGTCGCTTCGCGCTGCCAGATGTTCAGCGCAAACAAGGCGCCGATAATCAGGATAGTTAGAAAAACGATAATGTAGAGAAACTTGCGAGCCATATTCCGGTAGGATCCTAATTTTCTGCGGCGTCTTCGTCGAGCCTGTCAGCGCGGCTTTCGAGGCCGGTCTTGATCATCGCCATCAGCGGGTCGGCGAGCGCCAGTCCCAGAATACCGAACAGCACGCCAAGGATCAGCTGCGCCGCAAGCACAAGTGCAGGCGCAAGATCAACCGCTTTGCGCGCGATCATCGGTACCAGCAAATAGCCATCAATCGTCTGGACGAAGAAATATACGAAAATCGTATAGATGCCCATGTCGACCCCGCCGGAAAAACCGACCAGAACCATCAGCGCGCCGGAAATCAGCGCTCCGATATTGGGAATGAATGCGAGCAGACCGGTCAGCAGGCCAAGCAACGCGGCCATGGGCACGCCCCACAATGCCAGCATCATCCACGTGAACAGGCCTTCGATGACCATACCGATGATTCTGCCGAACAGCAGCCGCCGCATCGCAAAGCCCATATTTGAAACCGTATGGTAGAAATTTTCCCGGTGAGCGCTGGGGAGCATCCAGGCTACGCCGCGCTCATAAAGGTTGGGCTCTACCGCCAGATAGACGCCGATTATCGCAATCAGAACCAACGTGGTCAGTCCGCCAAACAGCCCGCCAATTGCGCGCGTGATTGTCCCGACACCGCTCATCAGATTGCCTGAAAGTGTCGAAAGTTCCTTCTGGTCCACTGCGAATCCTTGAGACTCCGCCCATGATAACAGGACCTGAATCTGCTCGGTTACAATTCGGGGAAACTCTGCCGCTTCGCGCGAAATCTGTGATCCCGCGAAAATGGTCAGCCAGACCATGAATGCCACAGCCAGCGCCATCACGATGGCCACGCGCCAGCCGCGCCCGATGTTGAGAGCACGGCCAAGCAAGCGGGCGCCGCCGTCAATCATCGACGCGAATACGATCGCGCCAAAGATTACCAGAAGCGATTGCGCCAGATAAACGGCAAGCGCGACACCGCCGACGACACTGACCCAGACGATCGCTTTCCAGGCCTCGCGCCGAAGTTCGGGATTGCGGAACCGGGTCGGACTGTTGCCTATGGCCTCTATTTCGTCCTTGTCCGGCGCCGGTTTTCCGGGAGCCTTCGCGCCGCCCTGTTCACTGGTTGTCGTCATCGGCTGTCCCTGATCCGCTTATCTGGCTGTCGACCGTTGGGCGCAGTGTGGTCCAAGCGCGGCCTTCACGCAAGGATTGCCACCATGTGGCGGGGTTCCAGGTGGTTGATCCGTCTAGCGAAAATGTAATGAACTCGGCCCGCCCGCCGATATTTTCAAGCGGGATGGGGCCGTCCAGTCCGCGCTCTGCTTCCGAAGCGCGGCTATCCGCCGAATCGTCGCGATTATCGCCCATTACGAATACATGGCCTGCTGGAACTGCTATTTCAGACATATTGTCCAAGATCTGGTCTTCGTAATCAAAAATCAGATAGGATGCACCATTTGGCAACGTTTCGCGATATGTCGGAATTTCATATACCTGCCGGCCATTGGGCAGCCTGGTGCGAAATTGTTCGTAATTCGAAAGGCAGTCGGATCCGTTACAGTGGTGGCTGTCCTCAGCCGAAATTTGCACCGCAGGCACGACCTCTTGCGGTACAGGCTCGCCATTCAGAACAATCTGGCCGTCGATCACCGCAATTCTGTCACCGGGCAGTGCGACCACGCGCTTGATATAATCCTCGTCGCTGCCGGGAGGGACAGGCACGACAATATCGCCATATTCGGGCGTAGCAGGCATGATCCGCCAGGTGCCGCGCGGCAATACGTGGAAGCTCGCAGATACCCAGCTCCAGCCATAGGGATATTTCGTCACCACCAACCGGTCACCAACCAGCAAATTGGGCATCATCGATGTGCTGGGTATATAGAACGGTTTCGCAATCAGGCTGTGAAATGCCAATACCGCAAGCAGCATGAGAGCCAGTCCGCGAATTTCCACGAACCAGTTGATGCTGTCGGAGTCGTCTTCTTTTTCGCTGGCTTGCGACATGGGGGGATTACCGGAGATGGACATTATGGTTTTGGTCGGGCCTCGATCACCACGTGAGCCATGGCCCATGGATGATCATCGGTGAGAGTGAGATGAACGATGGCCTCATGGCCCTCCGGCGTGAGTTCTGCAAGACGCTTTGCAGCGCCGTTAGTCAGCGCGAGCGTGGGTGCGCCTGACTTGGCATTCACCACGCCGATATCCTTCATATATACGCCGCCATGAAAACCGGTACCGACCGCCTTGGAGAAGGCTTCCTTGGCGGCAAACCTTTTCGCATAAGTCCCCGCGCGGGTGAAGGGACGCTTGGCGGCCTTGGCGCGCTCGATTTCGGTGAAGCTGCGCTTTTCAAACCGCTCTCCGTGGCGGTTCAGTGCCTTCTCGATGCGTTCGATATTGCACAGGTCGCTGCCCATTCCGATGATCAAAGGTCAGCCCTCATCTGGCATCGTCCATCAGATTGCGCATCCGTTTTACCGCAGCCTCGAGGCCGACGAAGACTGCTTCACCGACAAGGTAATGTCCGATGTTCAGTTCGGCGATCTGGGGAATTGCTGCAACCGGCTGGACATTTTCATAAGTCAATCCATGGCCGGCATGGGGCTCGATACCGATTTTGACCGCCAATGCTGCCATATCTGCAAGGCGGCGCAATTCTACCGCGCGGGCCTCGCCCTCGGCATGGGCATATTCGCCCGTGTGAAATTCCACCACCGGCACGCGCAGGCGCATGGCAGCTTCGAGCTGACGTTCATCGGGGGCGATAAACAGGCTGACGCGGATGCCGGCGTCGGCCAGCCGCGTTACGATCGGCGCAATCCGGTTATGCTGGCCGGCAGCGTCAAGACCGCCCTCGGTTGTGCGTTCCTCGCGTCTTTCGGGCACTATGCACGCGGCGTGCGGACGGTGGCGCAAAGCGATAGCCAGCATCTCGTCCGTCGCGGCCATCTCGAGGTTCAGCGGCAAATCGGTTGCCGACTGGATGCGCGAAAGATCATCATCGCGGATATGGCGGCGATCTTCGCGCAAATGTGCGGTGATCCCGTCGCCCCCGACAGCCGCAACGATTTTTGCAGCGCGGACCGGATCGGGATGATCACCGCCGCGCGCATTCCGGATGGTCGCAACGTGATCGATATTGACCCCGAGGCGGAGATGGACCGTCGCCGTCACTTCCGGCTGCCCGGTTTGGTGATTTCGGTCGCAGCGAGCACGGCGGGAATTTCATTCGCGGCGTAAGTCGGGAAGGTAATCTGAACAAGCGGCAGGAAAGGCACAGCGAACGTTACTTCGCCGCCGGTCCGGTCAACCATGCAGGTAAGTGCAAGAACCGTTCCGCCTGCCTGTTCGACGGCTGTGATCGCTTCGGCCGAAGAAAGTCCGGTGGTCACGACATCTTCGACCAGCAACACCCGGGCGCCATCGCCAAGCGCGAAACCCCTGCGGAAATGGAATTCGCCTTCTGGTCGTTCGAGAAACATCGCTTCCTTGCCCAGAGCGCGACCCATTTCGTGACCGATGATGACGCCGCCCATTGCAGGTGACACTACAACGTCGATTTCCGTGCGCAGCTCGCGCGGGAGGTTTGACGCCATGGCTGACGCGAGTCGGCTGGCCCGCATCGGGTCCATCAAAACGCGCGCACATTGCAAATAATGCGCGCTATGCCGCCCGGACGAGAGCAGAAAGTGCCCTTCGAGCAGAGCGCCACTGGCGCGGAATTCAGCGAGAACTTCGTCTTCTGTCATGATCTTTCCGGCTGCTCCGTAGCGTCAAAACGATAGTAATTGCATACTATGCAACCCTGGTTGCTTATTTTTCTCCCTAGAAGCGCTTGAGACGGGGGGCAACCATGCGTATAGGCCTTCTCAAAGCTGAATGGCTGCACCGGAATGGCTGCGAGATTTCAGTGTCATTACACTCAAGCGGATATGCGGAAAGCAACTCTGACATGACCATCGGCATCAACGCCCCGACATTTTACCGCGCTGTGATCGCGGCCATGCTCGCCATTGGTCTCGCTTTCGCGAGTTCGGCGGCCTTTGCACAGGACGCAGCTCCGCTGGAAGCACCGGCGCCCGTCGCAATCGGGGACACTGCTGAAGTGGAAGCAGCCGTTCCGGCCGTTCCGGCGGGTGATGCCGCTTACACCCCGATGAAGCCGACGCAGGGCAAGGGTATGCCGATTGACGGTGCTTTTGGGTTTCAGGACCAATATTCGCCCAACGGCAAATATGCCCAGTGGATGCATGATGCGATTCTGATCCCGGTCATTTTCGCCATCAGCCTGTTTGTGCTTGGTCTGCTGCTGTGGGTCGTGGCGCGATATAACCGGCGTGCGAACAAGACACCTTCGAAAACCACACATAATACCGCGATTGAAGTCGCTTGGACGCTTATTCCGGTTCTGGTGCTGGTCGGCATTGCAATTCCGTCGATTACCCTCTTGGCGAGGCAATACGAATCGCCGCCGGAAGACGCCGTGACGGTCAAGGTTACCGGTTATCAGTGGTATTGGGGATATTCTTATCCGGATCTTGGTGTCGAGGAATATGTCTCGAACATGCTCGACGTAAATGCTGCGAAGGCATCGGGCGAACCGCATCAGCTGGCCGTCGATAACCGTATGGTTGTGCCGGTTGGCGAAACGATCCGCCTTCAAATTACCGGCGCGGATGTAATCCACTCTTTTGCAGTGCCCTCGCTATGGGTGAAGATGGACGCCGTGCCCGGCCGTTTGAACGAACGCACCGTCCTGATTGAGGAGCCCGGCGTTTATTACGGCCAGTGTATGGAACTGTGCGGCGCGCGGCATGGTTACATGCCGATTGTGGTCGAAGCATTGCCGCGGCCCCAGTTTGATGCTTGGGTACGCTCGCAAGGCGGAAATCCAGCCGGCATTAAAGTCGAAAAAGCTGTTGCCGCTCCCGTTGCGGCAGGAGTGAAGGCAGCGGATGATGCGGAGGCTGCCGACGACGCGGCCGATGCAACCGCTAACCAAGCACCGGCTGTTTAAGCCGCGATTCAGATAGACACGGACGAAAGACGTATCATGGCAACAACCGCCGATCACTTCCAGGGCCACGCAGACGCGCATGATCATGCGCATGATGCGGATCACAAACCGGGCTTCTTCGCCCGCTGGTTCATGTCCACAAACCACAAGGATATCGGTACGCTGTACCTGATTTTCGCAATTTTCGCGGGAATCATCGGTGGTGCCATTTCGGGTATTATGCGGATGGAGCTTGCCGCTCCGGGCATCCAGTATCTGGGCTGGTGGGTCGAACTGCTTGGCGGCGGTGCAGCGGTGGATATGAATTCAACCGGCCATATGTGGAACGTGTTCATTACCGCGCATGGCCTGATCATGGTCTTTTTCATGGTGATGCCGGCCCTTATCGGCGGTTTCGGCAACTGGTTCGTTCCGCTGATGATCGGCGCGCCCGATATGGCGTTCCCGCGGATGAATAATGTTTCGTTCTGGTTGACGGTGGCCGGCTTTGTCAGCCTGATGTTCTCCATGTTTGTACCTGGGGGCACTAGCGGCAATGGCGCGGGCACTGGCTGGACGGTTTATGCACCGCTTTCGACCAGCGGTTCGGTTGGCCCGGCGGTTGATTTCGCGATCTTCTCGCTCCACCTGGCTGGCGCCGGCTCGATTCTCGGCGCGACCAACTTCATCACGACCATTTTCAACATGCGCGCACCGGGTATGACGCTGCACAAGATGCCGCTGTTCGTATGGTCGATGCTGGTGACGGCATTTCTGCTATTGCTCGCGCTCCCTGTGCTCGCGGCTGCGATCACCATGCTATTGACGGACCGTAATTTCGGAACAACCTTCTTCGATCCGTCCGGCGGCGGCGATCCGGTGCTTTACCAGCACCTGTTCTGGTTCTTCGGTCATCCTGAAGTTTACATTATGATTTTGCCGGGCTTCGGTATTGTCAGCCAGATCGTGGCGACCTTCAGCCGCAAGCCCGTGTTCGGCTATCTCGGCATGGCTTATGCAATGGTCGCGATCGGTGTTGTCGGATTTATCGTCTGGGCGCACCACATGTACACGGTGGGCCTCGACGTTAACACGAAGATGTATTTCACCGCCGCAACGATGGTTATCGCTGTACCCACCGGAGTGAAGATATTCAGCTGGATCGCCACGATGTGGGGCGGCAGCATCAGCTTCAAATCACCGATGGTGTGGGCGATGGGCTTTATCTTCCTGTTCACAGTCGGCGGTGTCACCGGGGTCGTTCTGGCCAACGGCGGTGTGGATGATAACCTTCACGACAGCTATTATGTGGTGGCCCATTTCCATTACGTATTGTCGATGGGCGCGGTTTTCTCGCTGTTTGCCGGGTTCTATTACTGGTTCCCGAAAATGAGCGGACGGTGGCATTCGGAGCTTTTGTCGCACCTCCACTTCTGGGGCTTCTTCATCGGTGTGAACGTGATCTTCTTCCCGCAGCACTTCCTCGGATTGCAGGGCATGCCGCGGCGTTATCCCGATTACACGGAAGCATATGCTTTCTGGAACGAGATCTCGTCGATTGGCTATGTCATCATGGCTGCATCGATGGTCGTTTTCTTCGTGAACATTGCCTACGCGCTGGTTGCGGGCCGCAAGGCAGAAGGCAATTACTGGGGTGAAGGTGCCACGACGCTGGAATGGACATTGTCCAGTCCGCCGCCCTTCCACCAGTTCGAAACGCTTCCGGTCATCGAAGACCACCACGATTACCACGATCACCGGCCAGTCGAATCCTGATCGGTATTGGCGCCTTCCCGAACGGAAGGGCCGGAATTAAATTGGGTGGGGGCGTGCCGGTAACGGTGCGCCCCTGTTTGCAAAAAGGATCGAAGCAGGCGCAGGCCCGGCAAATGATATGACGATCGCTCACCCCGCACCGCACGTAATGCCGACAGAGTGGCGCGATTTTTTTGCGCTTACCAAACCGCGCGTGATGAGCCTGGTCATCTTTACCGGCCTGTGCGGATTGCTGGCCGCGCCGGGTGATATTCATCCGGTCATAGGTTTCACGGCGATTTTGTGCATTGCTATCGGGGCTGGCGGCTCCGCTGCACTCAACATGTGGTGGGAATCTGATATCGATGCCGGCATGAAGCGGACGCAGGGCAGGCCAATTCCCGGCGGTAGAATGAACCGCGATGACGCGCGCGATTTCGGTATTGTCCTGTCATGTGCCTCCGTCGGAATATTAGGCCTTGCAGTGGGCTGGCTGGCCGCCGGAATTCTGGCGTTTTCGATCTTTTATTACGCGGTTATCTACACGATGTGGCTAAAGCCGCGCACGCCGCAAAACATCGTTATCGGCGGGGGTGCCGGCGCATTTCCACCGGTTATCGGCTGGGTGGCTGTGACGGGTGACATAACGGCAATGCCCGTACTTTTGTTCGCGATCATCTTCATGTGGACACCGCCGCATTTCTGGGCGCTCGCGCTGTTCGTCAAAACCGATTATGCAAAAGTCGGTATTCCCATGCTACCTGTTGTGGCGGGCGAAGCGGCTACCCGTAAACAGATACTGATTTATTCGGTCCTGCTGCTCCCCCTGTCTGCGGCGCCATGGTTTATTGGCGGGACGGGTGCAATCTATGGCGTGAGCGCCTTGATTTTATCGGGATTGTTTCTGGCATTCACCGTGCCGGTTGCATTCAGAACCTCCGCTGAAGGCGACGGCATGAAACCTGAAAAACGCCTGTTCGCCTTCAGCATCCTCTACCTTTTTGTTCTCTTTGGAATCCTGGTCGCCGACCGGTTGATTCTGGGATAGGAGCCCGCAAACATGCCCATGACACCCGAAGAAGAAACCGAATATCGCCGTCGTCAGAAATCCCGGAATTGGGTTTTGGGACTTATTTTGCTCGCGATGGCCGGACTGTTTTATGCAATAACGATTGTCAGGACTTGAACCATGTCTTCGCTGGCTGGTCCCTCACTTACTGATCGCAACCTCCGTACGGGGATGATCGCGCTGCTTGGCGCGCTGGCAATGCTCGGGCTCGGGTTTGCCGCCGTTCCTTTATACGATATGTTTTGCCGGGTTACCGGATTTGGCGGAACCACACAGCGGGTGACGCAAGCAGAGGCAGCCACGGTCGCGGTGACCGATAAGGTCATCTCTATCCGCTTTGATGCCAATGTCGGGCGTGACATGCCCTGGTCTTTCCGGCCCGAACAATCGACCGACAATGTCAGCATCGGTGGCCGCGATATGGCCATCTACATTGCCAGGAACGATTCGAACGAAACGATTACCGGCACCGCAAGTTTCAATGTCGAGCCGGAGCAAACGGGCAAGTATTTCAACAAGATACAATGTTTCTGTTTTACCGAGCAAACGCTGCAACCCGGTCAGGAGATGCGAATGCCGGTGCTCTATTACATTGATCCTGCGATCAAGAATGACGAAAACGCCCGCGACGTCGAACAGATTACTTTGAGTTACACATTCCACAGGACGGATGCTCCCGCGTCCTAACCCACTAGACCAAGCCGCGCTGCGCCATTAAGGCGGGCGGCGTAAACACATGTTCAGGACCCGATTTCATGGCTGGCGCTAAAAACCACGACTATCATATTCTTCCGCCCGACATCTGGCCGTTCATCGGCGCTGTATCGGCGCTGACATTCTTTGTCGGCATGGTGTTCTATATGCACGATATGGCCAACGCCTATCTCATTCTGGGCATCGGCATCGCCGGACTGATCGCGACTTTTTACAGTTGGTTTGCCAATATCGTGAAAGAGGCTGAGGGCGGAGATCATACGCCGGTGGTCCAGTTGCACATGCGTTACGGGATGATTTTGTTCATCGCGTCCGAAGTCATGTTCTTTGTCGGCTGGTTCTGGAGCTGGTTCGATTTCTCGCTATTCCCGTCGGTAATGTCCGAAGTGGTTGCGGGCGAATGGCCGCCCAAGGCAATCGAAGCGGTGTTAGATCCGTTCGATCTTCCACTGCTCAACACGCTGATCCTGCTGTGTTCGGGCACCACGGTCACATGGGCGCACCATTCGCTGATTCACGGCGACCGCGACGGTTTGAAAAAGGGCCTTTGGGCGACAATCCTGCTCGGTATCCTGTTCACCGCGATCCAGGCATATGAATACAGCCACGCGCCGTTCGCATTTGGCGGCAATACCTACAGCTCGGCATTTTACATGGCGACCGGATTTCACGGATTCCACGTTCTGGTCGGAACGATCTTCCTGATCGTCTGTCTTGCCCGCACGTATAAGGGCCACTTCACACCGCGGCAGCATTTCGGTTTCGAAGCGGCTGCCTGGTATTGGCACTTTGTCGATGTGGTTTGGTTGTTCCTGTTCATCGTTATCTACGTCTGGGGCGGCTGGGGTGCTGAAATTCACTGATGCCGCCGGTTAATCCGAAATCCAAGGGGCAGCCCGGTTCCGCCGCGGCTGCCCTTTTTGGTTGTTGCCCGAAATGTTTTGAACGCAGCCTGTTCGACGGGCCGGTCGCGTTTGCGGCGCGTTGTTCGCACTGCGGGCTTGATTTCGGCACGTTCAATGTTGGTGACGGGCCTGCAGGTTTTCTGACCCTGATCATCGGCGCATTGATAACCGGCCTGGCGATCTGGCTGGAAGTTGCGGTTACCCCGCCGTTCTGGATCCATGCGATTGTCTGGATCCCGCTGACGGCAATTGCTGTGGTTGTGGGCCTGCGGATGGCGAAAGCGGCGCTGTTGCAGGCTGAATACCGCAACCGAGCGGGCGAAGCGCGGAGCGACGAGGCATGATGAGGCAGTTACCCTTTTTTTCGACAATCTTCGTGCTGATTGCCGCTGCAACCATGGTCGGCCTGGGTATCTGGCAGATTGGCCGGATGGACGAGAAAGAGGCACTGATAGCGCGTTATACACAGTCGCAGACGCTGTCCGCGAGTGTGGAATTCCCTCGCAATGCTGCCGAGAACCAGCAGGCACTCTACCGGCGTTCCTCGATCGACTGCGTCGATGTTACCGCGATGGATTCCAAAGGTGCGGCAAGCAAATCCGGCGCAAGGGGCTGGGCGCATATTGCGCGCTGCCGCTTGGCCGATGGAACCCGGGCAGACGTTGCGTTGGGATTTTCGCGCGACCCCAACCCGCAGCAATGGACCGGTGGGCCGGTGAGCGGTTTCATCGGGCCTGCTGGCAGGGGCGTAAGGCTGGTCGCATCGCCGCCAGCGCAAGCGGACCTGCAACCGCTTGCATTGCCCGACCCCAACGATATGCCGAACAACCACCTGGCTTATGCGGGCCAGTGGTTTTTCTTCGCCCTTACAGCGCTCGGGGTTTACTGGCTGGCTGTCCGCAAGCGGCTTGCTAGGCCCGCAAGCGAAGGCTAACCGCCCCGACACCATGCAATATCAATCGACCCGGGGCAGCGCAGAAGCGCTATCGTTCGAAGAGGTGACGCTGGCGGGGCTTGCGCCCGATGGCGGCCTGTATGTCCCCGTCCGGTGGCCCAAATTCGGCGAGGCGGAAATCGCCGCAATGGCCGGCCTCCCTTATGCCCAGCTGGCACAGCGCGTGATGCAGCCATTTGTCGGGGACAGTCTGACGCCGGAGCGTCTGTTGCAGCTGTGCGAGCAGGCATATGGCCGCTTCGCCCATGACGCGGTAACGCCGCTGGTCCAGCTTGATCACCAGCACTGGCTGCTGGAATTGTTTCATGGTCCAACCCTCGCGTTCAAAGACGTCGCTCTCCAGTTGCTGGGGCTGCTCTTCCAGGAGTTTCTGGGCCGCAGCGGTGACGAACTGACCATCGTCGGCGCCACCAGCGGAGACACCGGATCGGCGGCAATCGACGCAGTTGCCGGGCGCGAACGAATCAATATTTTCATGCTCCATCCTGCTGGCCGCATCAGTGATGTCCAGCGCCGCCAGATGACTACTGTCATCGCGCCCAATGTCTATAATATCGCCATCGACGGCAGTTTTGACGACGCGCAGGCTTCGGTAAAGCGGATGTTCAACGATGATGCCGTCACAGGCCGCTTCAATATCGGCGCGGTCAATTCGATCAACTGGGCGCGTCTGATGGCGCAGGTGGTATATTATTTCGCCGCAGCCCTGCAATTGGGCGCGCCAAGGCGCGAGGTTGCATTTTCGGTGCCGACCGGAAATTTCGGCGATGTATTTGCGGGATATGTTGCGGCGCAGATGGGGCTGCCGATCCATCAGCTGATCGTGGCGACAAACATCAATGACATTCTTCATCGTGCGTTGACCGACGGCGATTATTCGGCTGGCACGGTGACACCGACAGCTGCCCCGTCGATGGATATACAGGTCAGTTCGAATTTTGAACGGCTTCTGTTCGATTTGGGCGGACGCGATGGTGCAGCGATGGCCGCGCAGATGGCAGGCTTCGAAAAAACACGCGCGATGCGCCTTACCAATGCCCAGCAGGGTAAAGCGGCAGGTCTGTTCACAAGCAGGCGGTGCGATGCGGCAGAGCTGGCGCAGGCCATGCGCTGGGCCAATGAACATGCACGGCAGATTATCGATCCCCATACAGCCATCGGATTGCACGCGGCGCGCGCGATAGAACGGGATGCCAATGTGCCGGTTGTCACGCTGGCTACGGCGCATCCGGCGAAGTTTCGCGATGCAGTCGAGCGTTCCACCGGGCAGCGGCCCTCGCTTCCAAGCCGCGTTGGCGAACTGTTCGAACGTGAGGAACGCTTCACTACCTTGTCAGGCGATTACGATGCTATCGTCAGCTTCGTCACTCAACATGCGACCCCGCGATAATGGCCGAACTGATTACCGATCCGGTGTTGATGATCGGCGAAGGCTGGGATTCCTACCGGCTGGTCGATAGCGGCGACGGGCGAAAACTGGAACAATATGGCGACCGCAGCTTCATCCGGCCCGAAGCGCAGGCCATGTGGTCACCGCGGCTTGATACCTGGGATGCATCGGGCGAGTTTGTGCCCGGTTCCGATGAAGATGGCGGCGGACGCTGGAATTACAGCGAGCGGGTGCCCAGCGGCTGGCCGATCGGCTGGCGTGATGTTCGCTTCGCGGCGCAATGCACTCCCTTTCGCCACCTCGGCTTTTTCCCCGACATGGCCCCGGTCTGGGATTGGATGCGGTCGCAATTGGCCGGCAAGCCCGCTGCATCTTCGCTCAACCTGTTCGGCTACACCGGTGTTGGTAGCCTTGCGCTTAGCGAATGCGGGCCCGTAACCCATGTCGATGCCTCGAAGAAATCGGTGAACCAGGCCCGCGAAAATGCTGCGCTATCGGGGATGGATGACCGCCCGATCCGCTGGCTTGTGGATGATGCAGCCAAATTCACCGCGCGCGAAGTACGGCGCGAGAAGCGGTATGACGGGATTATTCTGGATCCTCCCAAATTCGGCCGTGGCCCGGGGGGGGAAGTTTGGCGCATTGAAACCGGGCTGCCCGATCTGGTGGCTGATTGCGGTGCACTGCTGGACGAAGACAGCAGATTTCTGTTTCTCACCGCTTATGCTGTCCGTATGTCCAGCCTGGCTTTAGGCGGGCTGCTATCGGAGAAACTGGCGGGCCTTTCAGGCAAGATCGAGCACGGCGAACTGGCGGTGCGAGAGGTTGGTGAGGGCGCAAGACTGCTGCCAACCGCCATTTTCGCCCGCTGGCGCAACGACTGAACACGGTCTTGCGAATCCTGCGGCGCAGTGCCAGTGCCGCGACTTGTCCCAGAACCCGGAGCCGACATGGCCGACACCCTCATTCTCGAAGTTGCGGATCTCGAACACGATGTGCTGACCGGAATCTATTCCGAAGAGACCGGCAAGGCGCAGCCGCTGCGATTCACAATTCAGGCCGAAATGACGCCTGCGGCCGGCTACCAAGCTGAAACACCGCTGACCGACAGCAAAAACTATATGGATTTGAAGGACGCGGTCACTTCGGCGCTGCCCGAAGATGTGCATTTCAAATTGATCGAGGCTGTCGCCGACCACGTCTGCAACACGCTGTTTGCCCAGAACGACGGCGTATTGGCGGTGTCGGTCAAGATCGTGAAACTGGCAATCGCCGAACACGACGAACAGATTGGTATAACCCTGCGCAGGCACCGGCGTTAAATATCATGCAGGCAGTTTTCCGCATCGATTCCCTCCCCGCCGAGGCAGTTGAGGCCGCCGCGTTATTTTATGCGGAGTATGTTCCCATGGCGCGCAAACAGCTGGCTGATGCGACCGATGCTCTGGCAATAGTGCTCCCCGGCGCACCACATGACCATACTGCATGGCGCCGTGCCGCAGCGCAGGATCTTGCGCGGGCGGCGGCACCGGTTCGGGTCAACATACTCAGCGGAGGGGATGATGCCGCGATGGAGGCATCGCTGGCGTGGCTGGCGCAGGCACCGGGAATTACCGGACAACTGCTTCCGCTTGTGGCAGCTGACTGAGATGCCTGTCCGCATCCTGTTTCTTGGCCCACTCGCCGATATTGCGGGATGTGCAGAAAGCAAGGCCGAGGCGCCGCTCGACTGGGAGAGGCTAATCGCAGCGGTACCCGCGGGCGTCGCTGAACAGCTTGAACTTTCACGAGTAAATGTCGCCTGCCGCGGCATCGTTCTGGCAGACAAGACGGCTTTGGCTGCGATAGACGGTGACGAGGTCGCGCTTCTTCCGCCGGTAAGTGGCGGATAGGCGGACGGCGATGCGCGATATCCGATTGTTGACCGCGCCTTTCGCGCCCGGACTGTTGATCGGCCCGTTTTCGCAGGCCAATCCCCGAGCGGGCGGGATTTGCACCTTCGTGGGTGAAGTCCGCGGTAATGACGGGGCCGGGGGCGTCGAAGCGCTGGAATTGTCGCATTACGGACCGATCACCTTGCCGGGCATGAACGAACTTGCCGATCAGGCGCTTGATCGGTTCGATTTGACGGGCCTGCTCATGGTTCACCGGGTTGGCCGGCTTTATCCCGGCGAGCCGATTGTCTGTGTGTCGGCTGCCTCGGTCCATCGGCGCTGCGCGATTCAGGCAACCGACTTCTGCATGGATCATCTCAAAAGCCGCGCCTGGTTCTGGAAACGCGAATTGCGGGCGGATGGCTGGCACTGGATTGAGCCGCGCGCGCAAGATCACGCCGACCTTGCAAGATGGAGCAAAAAAATCGATCCGGTTTGATCTGGATCAAAGCAAACTATCGAACGCGGACACATAATCGCGGCATCATTGAGGAGATGCCAGATGTCGCAGCGTACACATAGCGAAGTAATCGCCCGTCAAGCAAAGATCCACGATCGCAGCGTCGTTCGCGGATTTCAGGGACCCGACCGCAGTTTCGAATCGCCCCGCGGTCTCTATCTGGTGACGGCGTTTTGTTATCTTGCTTTCCTTGCAATCATGGCGGCCACGGTTGCGAGCCCCGGGCTGATCGTACCGCTGGGTATCTGTACCGTTTTTATCGGGATGTTCTTCGCTGCCCCGACCGTTATCTTACGCCAAACCCCCGAATCGGGCGGCCTTGCCAAGAGCTGGGGTCAGCTGAAGGCCCGCGGGATCATGACCAACACCGGCCATCTTGCCGGACACGAAGCTGCGGTCCAGATGGTGATGTTGCCGGTGCTGATAGTCGTCTGGGGTTTGGCCGTTTCATTGATTGTCGCACTGGTTTGAAACGGCATTTGGGCGCGCTCGTCAGTCGCGGGTCAGCAGCGCAGGATCGAGCAGTTCTATGCGGCGCCCCCCTTTGCGCCTGATGGCCCCCGCTTTTTCAAATCCGGTGATTTGCCGGCTGACGGTTTCGATAGTCAAGCCGAGCATATTGGCCATGTCGCCGCGGCTAAGCGGGATGTCGAACTGGTCGGCGGGATGACAGGGCGATGCACTGGCTGCACTGGCCAACGCCAAGAGAAAAGTGCCGACGGTGTCTTTTGCGCTGTTTTTGCCGGACATTTCGATCAACTCGCGGCTTGCGTGGAGATCCTCTTGCGAACGGCGCAGCAACGCGCGAGCGAGCGCCGGGTAGATTTCCAGCGCGTTCGCCAGATCTGTCTTCGCAAACGTGCATAATTCACTGCCGGTCAGCGCGATCACATCGTAATGCGCAAAAGGCGAAAACATCTCGCCCACGAACCCCGACGGGTGGACCAGGGCCAGAATTCGTTCATTTCCGTCGATATCTGTCGAGCTGATTTTAAGCGCCCCGGAAATCAGCGTCGCACAGGCGGCATTGGTATCGCCGGCGGCAAACAGGGTTTCGCCGCGTTCCAGAATACGCGTTCGCCCTGCTGCGGACAGCGCGCGGCGTTCTGCATCGCTCAGCACGGCACATGCTGCGCTGTCCCTGACCGGACAAGTTTCGCAGGCAAGGCTCATATCCGTTTCACTTACCGGGCCATTTGAGCCCGAAGGACGCCAAGTGCGGCGTCCTCATCGTCGATCAAGGCCAGCACATCGGCTCTTGCCTGGGAAATCCGGTCAAGCTGCCTACCGTCTGTTGTGGCATCGACATACAGCAAATCGATATCAGCCAGCGCCACCGCGGCGCGGCTGCGAATCGATTCCAGATCGGATAGGGCCACTTGCGCACTTGCCCAGCGATCACTTGCCACATCGGCGCTGCGCGCAGAAGTGACGGTGCGGGCAGTTACAGGCCGGGCGGCGACGAATTCCCGGTGGATGGCAATTGCCGATTCGCGCAGGCCTTCCAACCTGTCCAATGTTTCCGCGCCGGGCTGTTCGGCGGGCGTAATATCGGTTGGCCCGCTAGCTGGACCAAATGCCCCGCCGACCCTTTCAACATCGCGGATCGCCAGCGAAGGGTAGCGGCTTTGATCGCCGGAACATGCGGTCAAAGAAAGAATGCTGCCAATCAAAAGAACTTTGTGTATCATGCGAATTGCATAGCAGGCTTGACCCATCATGCCAGCAGCACGAAAAAGAGGGCATGAAATCTGCCCGCTAAAGTTGACACACCGGGTAGCTTCGCTTATCGGCTCCCATCTTTCCGGCACCCTTTGCGGGCTGCTGGCGCATTGTCTGCGCGAAACGCATCGTAAGGTTCGTTTTGCTGGATAGTGCGACACACGACAATGAACGGATAGAACACCATGTTCGCAGTAGTGCGCACGGGCGGCAAACAATATCGGGTTGCTGCCGGAGACAAAATCGCAGTTGAAAAGCTGGCAGGTGAAGCGGGCGACACCATATCGCTGGGCGACGTACTGATGGCTGGCGACGGTGACGGCGTTAAGGACGCGGCCAAGGTTGCCGTGTCGGCCGAAATTATCGCCCAGGCGAAAAGCGAGAAGGTGATCGTTTTCAAAAAACGTCGCCGTCACAATTATCGCCGGAAAGCCGGACACCGCCAGCAGATGACCTTGCTGCGGATCATGTCTGTGGGCGATTCGAAGGCCCCGAAGAAGGCTGCTGCTGAGAAGCCCGAAAAAGCTCCTGAAAAGGACGCGAACGCTTCTGCGCCGAAGAAAGATGCTGCTCCCAAGAAGGAAGCAGCCAAAAAGGCGCCAGCGAAAAAAACGGCACCCAAGGCTGACGACAAGCCGGCAGCCAAGAAGGCCGCTCCCAAGAAGGAAGCCGCGCCAGAGAAGGCCGCAGCCAAGAAACCGGCCGCGAAGAAAACCGCAGCCAAAAAGAAGGCCGATTGAGGCCTCAATAGAATTCGGAGCATTTTGCAATGGCACATAAAAAAGCAGGCGGCTCATCGCGTAACGGTCGCGATTCGGCAGGCCGCCGCCTTGGCGTAAAGAAATTCGGCAGCCAGGAAGTGATTCCAGGCAACATTATCGTGCGCCAGCGCGGAACCAAATTCTATCCCGGCACCAATGTCGGCATGGGCAAGGACCATACCTTGTTCGCGCTTTCCGGTGGCCGCGTGCGATTCCACAAGGGCAAACTTGGTCGCAAATTCGTGTCTGTCGATGTGATGGCGCAAGCCGCCGAATAACCGGACGACCCAAAACAGGGCCGTCCACAGGATGGCCCCGCCGATCAACGAATTGGCGCTGCGAGGGAGATGGGGCCACCTTTGGAGGGTGACCTGTCTCCCTCGCCGCATTTCAGGCTCCCTCGCAATGAAACCGTCACGCAGTTGCGTTATCCGCGCAGATGCGATGCGGGAAGGAGTGAAGAAGTGTTTATCCGTACCGAAAGGTTGTTTCTCCGGCCCTCTTTTTCAGAGGACTGGGAAGCGATGTATGACCGTATAGCCGACGAGGGGATCGTGCGTAATCTGGCGCGCGCGCCGTGGCCTTACCGTGCCAGTGATGCGAAGATATTCGCCGCTCGGGCACAGGATCCATGGCGGCCCGGATTCGTCATCACGATGCCCGATTCGGCCGGCGCGCCGATCGTTGGCCAGATCGGGCTGGGCTTGAACCCTGATGCACACGGCGAGGAAACACAGCTTGGATACTGGATTGCACGCCCATATTGGGGCCGAGGGATCGCCAGTGAAGCCGGGGCTGCAATACTTCGCGCTGCGCATATGCTGGGACACAGACGGATTTTTGCGGGCCATTTCTTGGACAACCCGGCGTCTGGCAGGGTTCTGCTGAAACTGGGCTTCCGCTCGACCGGAGAAATCAGCCCGCTATTCAGCTGCGCACGCGGGGAGGAGGCGCCAAGTCTGCATTACGAATGTTTTCTGGATGAGGTCGCAGATGAGTGTGAGGCGACGCGCGCGGCTTAAACACCGCGCGCAGTTTTGCAAATCACGCTTATTCAGCCGGCATGACGGCATCGGAATACGGACTTTCGTAAAGTCCGATCAATTTGCGATTGTCGTGTTTCCAGGGGTGAAATCCGGGAAGGAATTGCGACAAAACGGCGGGCAACATTTTGCGCATCATGCCCGGCTCTATCCAGAGATGCCTGAACAATTCCCATCTTGCGCGCACCGGTCCGATACCGTCCTGCGCCATAAGGTGATACGCATCCTTGCGGCGGTTTTTGAAATATTTCAGCGTTATCAGCCCGCCGATCAGTGCTTTCACTTTCCAGCGGCGCCACGCTGTCCAGTCGCGCGTCGCATGGGTCCACACATCGTAAGTGATGCCCTTATGTTCGATTTCTTCGGCTGAATGCCAGCGCCACATTTCCGCCACCCGCGGATCAGCCTTCTCCAGATAGCGCGGATCGGACAGCAGTTCGTGGCTGATGCAGGCAGCAAAATGTTCCAGCGTTATCGTGACGGCCAGATTCAGCTCGATGTCGCGGCCTTCGGTCAAAGCCAACATTTCGCGAATGCCCTTGTCGATACTCTCGATATCGTAGCCATGGTCCTGCGCCATCCGGTTGAACGCGATATGTTCGCGCGAATGGTTCACTTCCTGCCGGATAAAACTACGCAATTCCTGCGCCATCCTGGGTGGGACGTGATCTTTGAAATACCGCATTGTCTCGACGAAAAATGCCTCACCGCGAGGAAGGCTGGCACTGACCGAATTATACCAGGCAGTGGCCACCGGATCATTATTCATCCACCACCGCGGAATGTCGTCAACGCGGCAATGCCGGTCGTCACGGACAATCAACAGATGTTCTTCAGGGGTGCCTGCGCCCTTGCGGGCGGTAACGGGGCGTTCTAGTTCCCCGGCTTCAACTTGATCGACGGTTTTATGTTCGGCCATGTTAACAATTTATTAGGTATGGAACAAAATGTCTAGCCGCCGACGCTTGAGCCCTGAAGAAAGCCGCAAGGCCGCTTTGGAGGCGTCGCGCGCATTGCTGATCGAAACCGGCCCCCAGTCGGTCACGCTTAAAGCTGTTGCAGCGCGGATCGGCCGGACCCACGCAAATCTTTTGCACCATTTCGGGTCTGCGTCGGGTTTGCAAAAGGCGCTGGCAAAACATCTCGCCGCGTCGATCTGTTCGACAATCCGCGAAGCGGTTCTGGCCCAGCGCGCCGGACTTGGCAGCCCGAGGGAAATTGTCGATCTGACATTCGATGCGTTTGACCGGGAGGGGGGCGGGGCGCTTGCTTCGTGGATGCAGATATCGGGCAATGAGGATGCGCTCGATCCGATTGTAGAAACCATCCACGAACTGGTAGACGAGCTGGCCGGCGGGCACGAGGGGACTGCCGGGCTTCACAAGACGACGCTTACGCTGGTTTTGATGGCACTGGGCGATGCGCTGATGGGGTCTGCGATGTCGCAGGCGCTGGGGCTGCCGCGAGATGAGGCACGCAAGGCTGCCGAAGCAATGCTGGATCGGTCAATCGAGGAAAACGGTCTGCTGATCGGCTAGAGTTCGAGCCAGCTTGGCAAGAGCGCCGCCTCGATTTTGGCCACCTGCAAGTGATCGACCGCATAGCCCAATTCTGGATAGGCCATCCGGCGGCGATTCTCATCTGACTTCTCCAGCGGCACGACAATCAACCGCCTGGTTATTTTTTGCCGCCAGTTCATCCGCGCGGTATTTTCCTGACCGACGTAGCATCCCTTGTCGAAACTCACGCCTTGAAGTTCCGCTGCATTGCATTCCAGCCACAATGTCTGTCCGTCGCCCAGTTCGGCGCTGCCCTCCGCCACACCTAGCGACAGCCGGTGTGCCAGCCATTCCCGATCCGCGCCCTGGTCGTGGTGCTGGTCCTGGTCAGAGGCTGCTGCCAGCCATCGTGTTCCCAATACGGCCAGACGTGGATCCGGCGCGCCGGCATCGCCCGGGCCCCTTTGCCAATGCACACTAACCAAGGGGTCCACCAGGATCGAAATTTTGCGCCGCAAACGGTACAGCGACAGCCGCCTGACCAGTGCAGGTGCGGCCTGCGCTTCGCAATCAAGCAACAGCGTGCCGCTTTCGCCCGGCCAGATGATAAAATCGAAAAGGGCTTTTCCCTGCGGTGTCAGCAAGGCGGCCCAAACCGGCAATATGCCTGTAACGTCGTTGGTTACCAACCCTTGCAGAAAATCCGCGACATTCTCGCTATCCTCCTGAGGAGCGATGCGAATTACGGCGCGATTGAGCAGTCGGGTTGCAGTCATAGGTGACAGATAGGTGTGCGGGACCTTAAGGGAAGGGTATGGCCCTTATCGCAAAAGATTCGATCACTCTGCGCCGTCCCGACGATTGGCACGTCCATCTGCGCGACGGGAAAATCATGAAGGGCGTTGTCGGGTTCACCGCCAGCCAGTTTGCGCGCGCCATCGTGATGCCGAACCTGTCGCCCCCGGTGACCAGCGCCGCAGCGGCGCGTGATTACGGCGCCAGAATCCGCGCTGCGATTGCGCCGGATGCGGGTTTTACGCCGCTGATGACCTGTTATCTGACAGATTCCAGCGATCCGGCAGACATTGCGGAAGGTTACGCCGATGGCGCGTTTGTGGCCGCCAAACTGTATCCCGCCAATGCGACGACGAATTCCGCGCAAGGCGTAAGCAACATCGCCGCAACCCGGCCTGCACTGGAAAAAATGCAGGAAATCGGCATGCCATTGCTGGTACACGGCGAGGTGACGGACGAGGATGTAGATATCTTTGACCGCGAGGCAGTATTCATCGAACGCACCATGCGCGGGATCATCCGCGACTTCCCGGCGCTCAAAGTGGTCTTCGAGCATATTACGACTGCCGATGCCGTCCAGTTTATTGATGATTGCGGTCCGCTGGTCGCGGCCACGATTACGCCCCAGCATCTGCACATCAATCGCAATGCCATGCTGGTGGGCGGTATCCGGCCGCATGCCTATTGCCTGCCTGTGGCAAAACGCGAACGGCATCGGCTGGCGTTGCGTGCTGCAGCTACATCCGGTTCGCGCAAATACTTTCTGGGGACCGACAGCGCACCGCACTCTGTGGAAGCGAAGCAGAGCGCCTGCGGATGCGCAGGTATTTTCAATGCGCCCTATGCACTGGAAAGCTACGCTAGCGTATTCGATGAAGAAAACGCGCTCGACAAGTTCGAAGGGTTTGCCAGCGAACACGGGCCCGGATTTTACGGGATGCCGCCCAATCAGGATACGGTGACGCTGGAGCGAGTTTCGCACACGGTGCCGGACGTGATTGACGCCAATGGCACCCCGGTCGTTCCGTTTCACGCGGGCGAGGAAATAGCCTGGCGGCTGAAAAGCTAGGCCGGGCGCCTGCTCCGCTGAACCAGATCCCATACGAAAATCGCCGCGGCACTCCAGATCATGACAAAGCACGCCAGTTGCAGCATCTGAAGCTCTTCACCAAAAACCGTTAGGCCGAGGATAAAGACAATCGTCGGTGCCAGAAACTGGATGAAGCCAAGCGTCGAATAATCCATCATCCGCGCCGCGATGGCGAATAGAAGAAGCGGAACAGCAGTCAATACGCCGCCAAGAAATATTGCGGTGGTGAGTTCCGGGCTGACTGTTATGGCTGAGCCTGAAGCGCCGGACGCAAATACCCAGGCTATGCCGAAAGCGAGGGGAAGCAGCAGCACCGATTCGATGGTCAGGCCGGGTAGCGATCCGACCGCGACCGTCTTGCGCAGCAATCCGTACGTTGCAAAGCTGCTGGCCAGCGTCAGGCTGATCCACAAGGTCGTAAGCGCACCGCCCAGCAACAGCGCAATCCCCGAAGCGGCCAGTGCTACGGCAAACCACTGCCGGCGCGAAAGTGTTTCGCCCAGAAAGAATGTCCCCAGAACGACATTCAGCAGCGGGTTGATATAATAGCCAAGACTGGCCGCATAAACATGGCCGTTCTGGATCGCCCAGACATATACAAACCAGTTAATCGCAATCAGAATGGCGGTGCAAAACAGTGTGAGAAGGACACGCCGGTTGGCCATAGCGGCGCGGATCTCGGGCATCTGTTTTCTCACCATGATAATGAGCAGGCAGATCGGCACAGTGAAGATTATCCGCCACGCGACGAATTCAGCCGATGGGACAGCTTGCACCAGAATGAGGTACAGCGGCAGGAAGCCCCACATGAGATAAGCACCAAACGCTGCAAACAGTCCGCGGCGATCCGGTCCTGTTTGGTGATTCGCGGCAACTGAAAGCGGCAAATGGGAAACTCCAACGGCGATATCAGCGCTTAGGCGCTGCGAAATCACCCGGCAACACTCGCTTCGTCGGCTGGAACGGCACAACTCGTCGCCAAATTTCTTTCCTGTATTTTCGGTTGCGAACCGTTCAGGAAAGTAACCCTAAGAATGAACAGGTCGATTGAAGCCAAGCATTTTGAGACCTCCGGGCGAAGTGCAGAAAGGGAATTATTATGAGCACCATTAAAATTAGAGCAGTTGCGCTGACCCTGGCCGCACCCTGCCTTGCGTTGGCAATGCCTGCGGCCGCCGCCACTGCAATCCAGCCCGCGCAGCACGCGGCTGCGGTAACCCACGCACCAGCGCAATCTGCGTCGGTCCTTGGCACCGAAATCTTTGAGCATGGACGCAAGGACAAACGCTGGAAGCGAAACCGCGGACATGGTCACGCATATGGCAATAGGGATTACAACCGCGATTATCGCACTTACGGCGAACCGGTTTACCGTGACACGCGTATCTGGCGCGGCGATGACGGCCGTTATTACTGCCGCCGCGAAAACGGCACGACCGGCCTGTTGATCGGCGCTGCGGTAGGCGGATTGATCGGCAATGAAGTGGCCGGCCGCGGCGACCGGACGCTGGGCGCGATTATCGGCGCTGCCGGGGGCGCGATCCTCGGACGTTCGATCGACCGCAGCAATTCGCGCTGCCGCTAAATACAAGTTTCCGGTCATACGCCACCGTAGGGCCGGTTACGCGGACTGCACCATCCGTGTGAAGGCGTCTCTCTCCTCTGGAGCGGGGCGCCTTCTTCGTTGCGTGGAGGCGGGCTGACACGGATACACCGCTTCCTTAACCGTTTCCGGATGTATAGTTGGAAGTATGGCCAGATTTTCGTTTAACCTCTTGCGGCCCATACTGGCTTTCGCGGGATATGGCCTGCTGGCGGGCTGCGGCGGCGATCCGGTGGACCAGGCGTCCACTACGGACGTCGATCCTATGGTATCTGCGGCACTCAATGAAAATTTGATGTCCGATCCCGATCTGACCGGACAAAACCGGGCCAATTCGGTAATTTCCGACGGGTTGGCCGATGGCTCTGTGCCGCTGCTGGACATATCGCCGGATGCGATCGGCCGTGCGCGGGCAGACGCCGCCGCACTGGTTGGTGGAACTACCGAAATGCTGGCGGCGCCGGCACCTGCAAGAGCCGAAGATATTGCGCCGCTGCATCACCGGATCACTGTGCTGGCCCGTGCACAGGTGCTGCTGGATTTGAGCGATAATTGCACGGACAGGGCAAGTAACCGTGCGATCTGGGCAGCGCGATTGCCCGATACGCCGCAGATTTATCCGCGCGGCGCTGTGCAGGCGGCCTCCGGCGCAAATTTCGAGGGCTGTGATTTCCAGGCTGTCAAATTCAGAACGCCAGTACCGCGGGGCGAGGTCGTGGATTTCTACTTTACCACCGCGCGCGCAGCGGGCTTTTCACCCGGTGTGATTATGCAGGGGGATACTATTGTTCTCAGCGCCACAAAAGGCAGCGCAATGTTTGCGATGTATGCCGACACACTGGCGAACGGTTTGACCGAAGTCGATCTGGTTCACCGGGCGAAATGACGGGTGAAATGAAGGGCGAATAACCCCGGTCAGGATTCCCTGAAACCCACGCCAACCGTTGCGCGGGGCTGTTCCATTTCGGTGCTGGCGACGGGGTAGGCACAATAATCCGCGGCGTAGAACGCGCTTGGACGGTGGTTGCCCGACAGGCCAACACCGCCAAACGGCGCTGCTGATGATGCGCCGTTGGTCGGCCTGTTCCAGTTTACGATGCCGGCACGGATATTTGCCCAGAACCGGTTGTATTCCTGCGGACTGCCGCCGACCAGCGAAGCCGCAAGGCCGAACCGGGTGTTGTTTGCCTCCGCGATTGCCGCATCGAAATCGTCAACTCTTATGACCTGCAGGAGCGGTCCGAAAAGTTCGACGTCGGGGCGGTCCTTCATCGCGGTCGTGTCGATGATCGCGGGCGACAGGAAGGGCAATTTATCGTCTGCCTTGCGCATATGTTTGATGGCCTTGCCGCCATTGGACAACAGATAAAGAAAGCTCTCGGTCAATTGATCGGCTGCATTGTTATCGATCACCGGCCCCATGTAAGGTTGCGGTTCATCAAACGGTGCGCCCACGATGATGCGGTCGGCGAGCTTTTTCACCTCCTCAATCACCGAATCATACATGGTCGATTTGACAATCAGACGCCGCGCGGCGCTGCACCGCTGGCCGGCCGTAGTGAATGCCGATTGGATAACCAAAGCAGCGACATCGCTGATTTTTGGCGTGTCCCACACGACGATCGGATTATTGCCGCCCATTTCCAGCGCGACAATTTTGCCCGGCTGGCTGGCCAGCTTTTTGTTGATGGCAATTCCGGCCTGTGCAGAGCCGGTGAACAACACGCCGTCAACGCCGCGATGCGCGACCAGCGCCTTGCCTTCATCCGGGCCGCCGACCAGCAGTTGGACCACGGCTGACGAAACGCCTGCACGGTGGAAACACTGCAGCAGCAATTCACCGACCGCGGGGGTTTTTTCGCTGGGTTTGAAAATCACCGCATTACCGGCGATCAATGCCGGAACAATGTGACCATTGGGCAAATGGGCAGGAAAATTATACGGCCCAAGAACAGCCATCACGCCGTGCGGTTTGTGGCGCAGTGCGGCGGTGCCTTGCAGCGCACTGTCGAGCTTTTTTTGTCCCGTCCGGTCCGAATAGGCGCGAATTGATATCTCGACCTTGTTGACCACCGCTTCGACTTCGGTGCGGGCTTCCCACATCGGCTTACCCGTCTCGCGGGCAATCAGTTCGGCCAGTTTTTCGTTTTCCTTGCGCACTTCATTCGCGAAGCGACGCATCAGTTCCATCCGGGTTGTCAGCGACTGGGCAGCCCATGCTGGCCACGCGCGCCGCGCCCGGTCAACCGTAGCTTCGACATCGCCCCTGGGCGCTCGCCACAGCTCGACACCGGTGGCAGGCTCCGAAGAGATGATAAGATTGTCGCTCATCTAAAGATACGCCCTACGGGTTGGAAAATTTCGCAACAGAGACTTCGTCAAAGGCTGATAGCGATGGTAAAGGTATTTCACCAGTGCGGCGGCGATAAATGCGCTGGAATTATTCTCTAGTTGACAGTGCGGGGCTATCGCCCATCGCGTATCCCATGGCGCGTACCGCCTCCACCTTGGCATTTAGCGGACCCCAGTCGTCCCGATCCGCAATTGCGCTCCAGATTGTTTCAACCTCGTCGATCAGCATGGATTGCGGCGCTCCGCCAGACCAGTAATCATGCGTATCGCTGACAGCTTCATAACCGGCTATTGCTCGGGCCAGAGCTCCTGCCGCATCGCGGCCGCCGCGGTGCCGGAAGAAAAACTCGTCAGGTCCGATACGGCTTTCGCGCATGGTCTGTTCCGATGCTTCGAGGACCGTTGCGTCGTTTGTGGCGCCCCGCGATATCAGACCCAGCCGCCAGATCCATCGGCGGCCCATCGCTGCCTGGTAAAGCGGGCCAAACCGCTGCAGAGCCATCGCCAATCCGTCGCGCGGCGCAACCTGGCTGAAAGCAATTGCCAACTGGCCGCAGTTCCAATGAATGGCCTCGGGCTGGCGCGCAAACGAATACAGCCCGGTTTGATCGAAATATGCCGCGGTAAAGCCGGGGTTCCAACTTGGCAGCCAGCGCCACGGCCCGTAATCGAAACTTTCACCGCTGATATTCATATTATCGGTATTGAGGACGCCGTGAACAAAACCGGCCACCATATAAGCTGCCGCCAGATCGGCCATGCGTTCAACGACCTGATGCAGCAAGATTATCGCGGGTTCATCTCCGCCGGCAGATTCGGCTGGCGGCAGAGAGCCGGGGTATTGCTTGACGCAATAGCTGATCAATTCGCGCAGATGATTTTCTTCCTGCAGCACGAAAAGGCGCTGAAAGCTGCCGATCCTGATATGTCCGTGGCTCAGCCGCGTCATAACTGCAGAGCGTGTTGGCGAAGGTTCGTCGCCGCGTTCCAATTCTTCACCGGTTTCGATAATTGCAAGTGTTTTGGAGGTATTTACACCCAATGCCTCAAGCATTTCGGTAGCAAGAATTTCGCGCACGCCGCCCTTGAGAGTAAGACGCCCGTCCGCGGTCCGGCTGTAAGGCGTGGTTCCTGATCCCTTGGTTCCAAGATCGAGCAGACGGCCTGATCCATCGCGCAGCTGCCCGAACAGGAAGCCGCGCCCATCGCCGATGTCGGGATTGTATGTGCGGAACTGATGGCCGTGATAACGCATGGCAAGCGGTTCGGGTAGATTCTGTTCAAGTGGTTCGAAGCAACCGAAATGCCTGACAAATTGTTCGTCGGAAAAATCTCCCAGACCGACCGCCTTGTCCCACCGCCGGTTGCGGAACCGCAGCCGCGTCTCTGGAAATACTGCAGCTTTCACCGGATCGGCGAGCCAATCGGAAATTTCTGAAATTGCCGGGTCAGGGATATAATCGGCGGCTTGCGGTTCGCAGGGCATAAGGCGATAAGTGGGGCCAAGCAGCGCACTAAGCAAGCCGCGTCAAGCGCAACAGGGATGTAGGCCTAGCGATGGATCAAAAATATACCGACGGTTTCTGGACAAGTCCCGACGGGCTGAAGCTGCATTTCCGTGATTATCCTGGCCGGGAAGACAGGCCGCCGGTCATCTGCTTGCCCGGTCTGACACGCAATGCGCGTGACTTCGCCGACCTAGCCGATCGTATTTCGGGCGACTGGCGAGTAATCTGCGTCGATAATCGCGGCCGCGCCGAAAGCGATTATGCCAAAGACAGCGCGACTTACAATCCGGTGACCTATGTGAGTGATCTTTTGGCGCTGCTGGAACAGGAACGGATTACAAAATTCGTATCTATCGGCACGTCGCTGGGCGGATTGATGACGATGCTGCTGGCGGCGATGGACCCGTCCAGGCTGGCGGGGGTCCTGCTCAACGATATCGGACCGGAGCTTGATCCGGCAGGGTTGGCGCGCATCAGTGGTTATGTGGGACAAGGCCGCAGCTTCGAGACTTGGATGCATGCTGCGCGCGCATTGGGAGTCGGGCAGGGCGACCTGTTTCCTGATTTCGACATCAATGACTGGCTCACAATGGCGAAGCGAAACATGTGCGTCGGCAGCAATGGCAGGATTGCTTTTGATTATGACATGAAAATCGCCGAGCCGATCGCTGCCGACAAGAGCAACGCTGCTCCGCCAGACCTCTGGCCCGCTTATGAAGCGTTGTCCGGGCGGCCGGTTACAATCCTGCGCGGCGAATTGTCCGACTTGTTCTCGCAGCAAACCTTCGAGGATATGTGCCGCCGTATCGCGGACGCCGACTGCGTTACCGTGCCGCGCGTTGGCCATGCACCGTTTCTGGATGAGCCGGCGTCGGTCGCAGCGATTGATCGTCTGCTAGAGCGTGTGCGGTGAGCCCGACCGGCGATAGCGTGCCGCGTGTTCTCCATCTCCATTCCACATTCAACGCCGGCGGCAAGGAGTTGCGGGCAGTCCGGCTGATGAACGCTTTTGGCCGCAAATTGAACCATTCGCTCGTTTCGGGGGAGCCTGACCATTTTGAGGCGGCCCAGCGGATCGATCGGGCGATCCGGGTTGATTACCCCGCCGATTTCCCGCCATTGAAAGGCAAGCCGCTACCGGGCCGGTTGCTCAAAATGGCAAAAGCCATGAAAGCGTACGATCTTGTGCTGACCTATAATTGGGGGGCAATGGATGCCGTTCTGGCGCATACGCTTTTCGCAGAAAGCATGGCGCTACCCCCGCTGGTTCACCACGAAGACGGATTTAATGCCGACGAGATGGATAAATTGAAGCTGACGCGAACGTGGTTTCGCCGGATCGCCTTGGGCAGAACCGCGACACTGGTGGTTCCGTCAGAACGGTTGGAGGCAATTGCGCTGACTGACTGGCAGCAACCCATTGGCCGCGTCACCCGCATCCCCAATGGTATCGCGACCGGTGAATATACGAAAAGGCCGCGGGTGGACGCGATTCGCGGGGTTGTGAAACGCAAGGGCGAGTTTTGGGTGGGCACCGTTGCGGGCTTGAGAGAGGTAAAAAACCTGCCCCGGCTCGTCCGCGCATTCGCGCCGCTTCCCGCCAATTGGCAACTCGTCATTGTCGGGGAAGGGCCGGAAAGACAGGCAATCAGGGATGCCGCCGATGCGCTGGGTGTTTCGCACCGGGTGCATTTGCCCGGTTTTATCAGTGACCCGTCAATCGCCGCCGGCCTGTTCGACATTTTTGCACTGTCATCCGATAGCGAGCAGTTCCCGCTCTCGGTGGTCGAGGCGATGGCAGCGGGTTTACCCGTTGCATCCCCGGATGTCGGCGATGTCAGGCAGATTGTGTCCGCTGAAAACAAACGCTTCATCACTCCAGCCGGAAGCGATGCGGACCTGTCGCAAAGCCTGTTCGCGCTGGCGGAAGATACCGGGCTGCGCAAAACGATCGGGGCGGCAAACCAGGCCAGGGCACGGGAGTCTTTCGACGAGAAGGAAATGATTCGCGCTTATGGCAGATTATACGGTCGCTGGTTGGGCATTACCGGATTGGCTGTATAACGTGGCTGTAACGCTTAATTGCCTGTTCACGCTACCGGGGACACTCAGGCAATCGCGCATTGCATCGCGCCTACCATAGGCTAAACAGCCGCCAATCCCTTAAGACCAATCGGAAAGCGCCGCGTGGCCAAGAAACCAGAAACTAAATCCCGCGAAGAAAAACTGGCTGAGAAGCAGGCAGCATCGGAAGATGTGTTGCTGCGCGAAGTCGATGATGCTGTCAGGCAGGACCAATATGCCACTGCGGCCAAACGCTATGGCGCGCCTGCAATAGCCCTGCTGGTGCTCGGCCTGGCGGCGTTTGCCGGCTATCTGTTCTGGCAAGGACAGCGCGCGGGCAATGACGAAAAGCGCAGCGAACAGCTGGTGCAGGCGCTCGACCAGATCGAGGCGCGCAATTTGCAAAGCGGTAATGATGCATTGCAGCCACTAATCGCTGACGGTTCGGGGGCAACCAAATCCGCAGCTCAAATGCTAAGCGCGAGCCTTGCGCTCGAGCAGGGCAAAAAGGCTGAGGCCGTCAAATTGTTTGCCGCTGTGGCGAATGACGAAGATGCCCCCGAAGCCTATCGATCGATTGCGCGCATTCGCGAAGTCGCCAGTAATTTCGATGCGATGAAGCCGGCAGACATTGTTGCAAAACTGCGACCGCTGGCTGTACCGGGCGCCCCGTTTTTCGGGAGCGCGGGTGAGTTGCTCGCCATTGCCTATATGGAGCAGGGCCAAAATGCCGAGGCGGGCACTTTGTTTGCTTCGATGGCGCGCGATGAAACCGTGCCTGATACTATCCGCAGCCGGGCGCGGCAACTGGCGGGTCTGCTGGGCGTAGATGCGATCGACGATGTTGATGATGTACTGGATAATGCCGGGGGTGCGGCAGTCCCTGTCGCCCCGCAGCCTGAATCCTGAGCCGGAACTTTCTAAGGAATATCGTATGATTAGCCGTAAAGCTGTCAAAACATTAGCGCAGGCCACAGCCGCGCTCACGCTTGCATTCGCTGTCACGGGCTGCGGCATTGTCGGCAAGAAAGACCCCAAGACTACTCCGACCATCGGCAACAGAACGCCGATCCTGTCGCGAATTGAAAATGGCGCCGCAATTGATCCGGCGCTCGCCGGCCTGGCGGTGGTTCTTCCCCCTGCGCAGACCAACACCGATTTCAGCCAGCCGGGCGGCAATGCGGCAAAATCATACGGGCATCTGTCACTGGCGGCGGCGCCTTCCGCCATATGGACAGCGCAAATCACCGGTGGCAACGAACGCCGCCGTCTGGCCGGCGCACCGGTTGTCGGCGGGGGCGCCGCATTCGCGGTCGATACTGACGGCAGGGTGCACGCTTTTGATGCAGCCACGGGTGCGAAGCGCTGGACCCACCAGATGGAGATTGCCAGCGATCTTGAAGCTGCTGCGTTTGGTGGCGGCGTCAGCTACGACGGCGGTCGGGTATATGCCACCAACGGAGTGGGCGGGGTTGTTGCCCTTAATGCCAATGACGGCACGCAAATATGGGCCGCCAAGCCGGCGGGACCGCTGCGCGGGGCACCGACAGTGGCGTTCAATTCCGTATATGTGATGACGCAGACAAACCAGATTATCGCGCTCAAGGCATCCGACGGCAATATCGAATGGCAGGATTCAGGGTCGCAAGGTCAGGCGGGCGTATTTGGCGTGGCCGCTCCTGCTGCAGCGCAAGGGACCGTCATTGCCGGTTACAGTTCGGGCGAGCTGGTCGCGCACCGATATGAAAATGGCCGCGTGCTTTGGTCCGATGCGCTGTCACGGACATCAATTTCCACACAGGTAGGTTCGTTAACCGATATCGATGCCGATCCGATCATCGATCAGGGCAGGGTGTATGCGCTTGGCCAGGGCGGCAGGATGGCGGCGTATGAACTGGTGACCGGACAACGCATCTGGGAACTTAACGTTGCCGGCATTTCCACCCCGGCAATCGCTGGCGACTGGATATTCGCGCTGACCGACAAGGCCGAATTGCTCGCAATCGCGCGTTCCAGCGGCAAGATCCGCTGGCTCACCCAATTGCAGCAGTTCAAGGACGAGAAAGACAAGAAAGGCCGCATTTCGTGGGTCGGACCGGCTTTGGCTGGCGGGAAGCTGTGGCTTGCAAATTCGCGCGGTCTCGTTGTCTCGGTCGATGCGGCGTCGGGCGCGGTGGCTGAATTTGCCGAATTGAACGATGCAGTGTCGTTGCCGCCGATTGTCGCCGGCGGCACTCTGTATATTCTGGACGAAGGCGGTAAAATTCACGCATTTCGCTGATCTGCGCAGGCTTACTTAGGCTTTAACCATTTTTCCCTAAGACATGCGCGATGGAAAATCGCGCTCAAGTTGCCTCCCGTCCGCCAATTAGCGACGTGTCTGGCTATGTCGGCCTCACGGGGCTGTTGGGCTTCCTTGTCTGGTTGCTTTTTTGCCGCAACTATCCTGCTATTGCAGCATTTTTGGAACTTCCCGGGCGGCACCAACTGCTATCGGGGCCCTACGCCGCGCTGCTGGCACTGGCGTTTTCGGGCGGCCCGATGGTCTTGTGGTCGATATTCCATGACAAGGTCCACCGCCGCGCCTCGACCGGTATCGACTGGGACAATCCGCGCTCGCTCGCGTCGATAGCCAAAGTGTCGGCCACGAAAATTGCCGGCCTTTGGGCCACGTGGGCGATCATCGGCGCGGCATATTGTCTTGGCAGGTGGTACTGGTCCGGCCAGTATCTGTTTGCGATGGAAGTCATTGGATTTGCAGCGCTACCCCTGATTGTCCTTTCGGTACCCTATGTGATCTGGATTGACCGGGTGATGATAAATCCCCGCGACCATACCTGGCATTTCGGGGCGATGCTGATGGGGCGGGAGCCATTCGATTGGGACCAGGTAAAATGCCATTGGCGTTCGTGGATTATCAAAGGGTTCTTCGGTGCATTCATGGTTTCGATTTTGCCCGGCGGCTGGTATTCGGTGGTTACAGCGGATGCCGCCTCGATTGTCGGTGATCCAGTCAGCTTCGGAGTACTCCTGTTCGAGTTGCTGTTTCTTATCGACGTGCAGATCGGAACGGTGGGATACCTGCTGACGCTTCGCCCGCTCGACGCGCATATCCGTAGCGGCAATCCGTTTCTTTCGGGCTGGGTTGCAGCGCTGATATGTTATCCGCCGTTCGTGTTTGCCGTAATGGCAGGGCAGGGGATCATCGCTTATGAAGTGAATACGGCGGACTGGGCCCACTGGTTTGCCGGTAACACACTGCTGTTGTGGATCTGGGCCGCTCTGCTGGTCGCCCTCACTGTGATTTACGCTTGGGCGACCGCCATTTTCGGCATCCGGTTTTCAAATCTGACATATCGCGGCGTCCTGACCAACGGACCATACCGGTTTACACGCCACCCGGCATATCTTTCGAAAAATCTGTTCTGGTGGTGTTCGACAATGCCTTTCATGGTCACCAGCGGCAATATCGTGGATGTCATCCGCAACACCTTTTTTCTTGGCGTGGTGAGCGCGATCTATTATTGGCGCGCCCGCACGGAGGAGGCCCATTTGCTGGGCGAAGATCCGAAATACCGTGAGTATTACGACTGGATGGCGCAGCACGGGCTGATTACGCGAAATATGCGCAGAATCGGGCGGCTGGTAATCCCGCGCCGGTTTGTGACGCGCGCTGCCGAACCGGCCGAATGATCAGATCGGCACGCCGTCCCCCGCAACATAGCGGTTGAGCGCGCGCGCAGTTATTCCCAGAGTGGCTGCAACCTTACCGAATTCGGCCATGTGCGGCTGCTGGCCATGCGCCTTTAGCGCATCCTCGGAAGCCCATTCTTCGGATATACGGACAATATCAGGGTCGAGTAGATCGCGCGCGAAGGAATAGCTGATGCAGCCCACTTCCTGACGCGTGGCAGAAACGAGCGCGGAAATCGCCTCCATCGCTTTGTCCTGTTCGGCAGCGGGCAGACCGATATATCCCATTACGATTATCATCACGATTTCTCCCGCCTTTGCAGCGCTTTGCTGCGATCAAAAACTATGCTTATAGACCTGTTTTATATCACCGTTCCATTCGCCGTGATACATATCCAGCAGGCGCTGGGCGGGTACTTTGCCCGATGCGACAATTTCGTCCAGCGTGTCCAGAAAACCCGTTTCATTGTCTCCGCTGGTTCCCAGTTTGCCGCGCGAGGATAAACCCTGCCGCGCAATCGCCAGCGCTTCCTTGCCGATATCTGCCAGTGTTCCGCCGCCGGGGACGGGCGCATCCAGTGCCAGTTTCGGTACTGCGGTTCGCAGCGCTTCGCGTTCTTCCATGCTCCAGTCCTTGACCAGATCCCACGCGGCATCCAGCGCGCCCTGATCATACAACAATCCGGTCCACAAGGCCGGCAATGCGCAAATACGGTTCCATGGACCGCCATCAGCGCCTCGCATTTCCAGAAAGCTTTTCAGACGCACTTCGGGAAAGGCGGTGGACAAATGATCCCACCAGTCACTCTGGGTCGGTTTCTGGCCGGGCAGCGCGGGCAATTCGCCCTTCAGAAAATCGCGGAAGCTTTGTCCCGCGGCATCGATATATTTCCCGTCGCGCACAACGAAATACATCGGCACGTCGAGCATATAATCGACATAGCGTTCATATCCGAAATCGTCGTCGAATACGAATGGCACCATTCCGGTGCGGTGCGGATCGGTATCGGACCAGATATGGCTGCGATAGCTAAGGAATCCATTCGGCTTGCCTTCGGTAAACGGCGAATTGGCAAACAGTGCGGTGGCCAATGGCTGCAATGCCAGCCCGGTGCGAAATTTCTTTACCATGTCGGCTTCGGACGAATAATCGAGATTGACCTGGATAGTGCAGGTGCGCAGCATCATGTCGAGCCCGAGATCGCCCACTTTGGGCATATGCCGCATCATGATTGCATAGCGGCCCTTGGGCAT
Source organism: Altererythrobacter aquiaggeris (assembly GCF_037154015.1). NCBI lineage: Bacteria > Pseudomonadati > Pseudomonadota > Alphaproteobacteria > Sphingomonadales > Erythrobacteraceae > Aestuarierythrobacter > Aestuarierythrobacter aquiaggeris. The sequence continues at coordinate 1,992,130 of NZ_JBANRL010000001.1, read as the reverse complement.
AACCGGCAGCTCCGCCCGCGTCTTGTCAGGCCACATCCCCAGGCCCAGAAATCCGACACCGCAACGCTCGCCAATGGCCTTGACCTGTTGCAAATGGCGCCCGGTTTCGTTGCAGGTCTCATGCAGCGTTTCGAGCGGTGCGCCGGACAATTCCAGTTGGCCTGCAGGCTCGAGGCTGACCGTACCGTCCGATCCCGCCATGGCGATGACTTTCCCGTCTTCCTCCACCGGGGTCCAGCCAAACTCGGTCAGCGCCATCAGCAGGTCATGGATTCCGCCAGGCTCGTCATAGGACGGCGCGTGGAAATCCCCGACCTGATAAACCAGCTTCTCGTGCTCGGTACCGATCCGCCATGCTTCAACCGGTTTTTCGCCCGCTTGCATCGGGGCAACCAGCTGGTCGCGGGATTCGATCACAGGATCGTTGCTATCTGAAACTGAACGTGTGCTCATCGCCAACTGCTAGTGCGCTGCGGCCCATTTCACCAGCCAAATTTGTGCCGCCTAGCCGCGCCAGTCGCCCGCGGCCGCCATCCATAGCGACACTGCCGCGATCGATGCGGTCTCGCCCCGCAATATCCGCGGACCAAGCGTAATCGCCTTTGCCGCCGGGGAAGACCGGATGCCGGCCCGTTCCGCGTCATCAAAGCCGCCTTCCGGACCAATCAGAATGGCTGCGGGCGTGCCGCCCGCGGCGAAAGTCGCCGCTGCCGGCGATCCGCCTGTTTCATCGGCAAAAAACAACGCCCTGTCGTCCGGCCAGCCGCGCAGCAGGGCGTCCAGCTTTACCGGTGCGAGCAGCACAGGCAGCGCGGTGCGGGCGCACTGTTCGGCCGCTTCGCAGATTATTGTCTTGGCGCGTTCGAGATTGAGCTTGTCCGCCACGCAGCGCCGCGTGATGACCGGCTGGATTGTCCGCACACCCAATTCGGTAGCTTTTTCCAGTACGAAATCGAAATTAGGCTTCTTGAGGAGGGCAGCACAAAGCGTCAGGTCCGGGACGTCTTCGCGTGGGCGAAGCAATTCCAGCAGCTCGACCGTTATTGTCCTTTTGCCGGGCATAATTACCCGGCTGGACCATTCCCCCGTCTGGTCATCGCACAGGATGACGGCATCGCCTGCCGAAAGGCGCATAACGCGCGCCAGATAATGGGCTTGATTACCCTCCAGTGTCAGTTCCATCGGCACAGACAACCGCCCCGTCACAAACAGGCGCGGGGCGCTGCGCGGGGGCCATGCAGGAGTTGCGGACATCATGTCGTTCTAGTCAACCCGCGCGGCTTGCGATAGTGCATCCAGGCATGAGCGCGCGAATGACACAATATGCAATCGGATCGGTTTTTGCCGTCCTTGGCGGTTGGGCGCTGTTGTTTCCTGCCTCGATTATCGTGCTTACTATCCGCCCTGAATATCAAAGCGATGATTTTCTCGCAGTGTTCGCCATCGGCTGTTTCGGCGCGCAGGCGTGTTTGTTCGCGCTGGTCGCTTTCACCGCGCGGTTCACGCGGCGCACCTTTGCAGCATACGGGATCGCACTGCTTCCGTTTCTGGCTTTCAACTGGTATTTTTACAGTCAGGTTCCGGTTTTGAACGAACTGGGTCTGCTGGACTTGATGGGCAATCTGGTGATGCTCGGCCTGTGCTGGCACGGTTGGCGTGTGGCGGAAGAATGACCGATACGCTGACGCCGGACAGCCAGCACACAGGTTTGGTCGCGCAGTTGCCGCAGTTGCCGCGCGATCTTGCATTGCTTGCGCGGTTTGACCGGCCAATCGGGTGGTGGCTGCTGTTCTGGCCGTGTGTTTGGGGCGTATGGTTGGCAGGCGCGGGCTGGCAGTTTGCGCTGCTCGGATGGTTGCTGCTCGGCGCGGTTGTGATGCGCGGGGCGGGCTGCGTCTATAACGACATCGTGGATGCCAAGCTGGATAGGCAGGTCGCGCGCACTGCGGCCCGCCCGATTGCAAGCGGGCGGATCGGCAAGCGTACCGCATGGCTGTGGTTGCTGGCGTTGTGCGCTATCGGAATAGTCGTGTTGTTCCAGCTCAGCCTGCCAGCGCAGATCGTGGCGCTGGCCAGTGTAGCGCTGGTTGCGGCCTATCCTTTCATGAAGCGGCTTACATGGTGGCCGCAGGCCTGGCTGGGCATGGTGTTCAGTTGGGGTGCACTGGTCGGCTGGACGCAGCTTCGCGGCGACCATTGGGATGTGCTGGCAGCGCTTTATGCCGGAACGATTTGCTGGGTGATCGGGTATGACACGATTTACGCCTTGCAGGACCGCGAGGATGACGCGCTGGTGGGTATCCGTTCCAGCGCGCTCCGCATGGGCAGCAAGGTGAAACCGGGTGTCGCCGCCTTTTATCTTGGCGCAGCGGGTTTGTGGGGCCTCGCTTTCTGGTTGCTTCGTCAGGACTGGATTGCGCTGGTCGCCTTGGTCCCGGCTGCGGTTCACTTGGCCTGGCAAGTGGCAACGCTGGAGCCTGGCGATCCCGCAAACCCGCTCCGCCGGTTTCGTTCGAACCGGTTTGCCGGCCTGCTGGTGGCCGCAGCCTGCTTCGTGGCGGGAAATGCCTGATGTGTAATCTCTACCGCATGACACGCGCGGTCGATGAGATCGCCGGTCTGTTCAATGCAGCGGCGCAAGTCGGAAATGCGGGCGCCGAAATTTACCCAGGGTATCCGGGTTATGTGGCCGAAGGCGGACGCCTGCGTCAGATGAGCTGGGGCTTCCCACTAGCGATGCGGGGCAAGCACGGACAGATACTCAAACCCCGTCCTGTCAACAATGCGCGCGCGGACAAGTTGCAGGGCGGTTTCTGGAAATCGAGCTTCACTGACCGGCGCTGTTTAATTCCTGTAACAGCCTGGGCGGAAGCCGAAGGCGAAAACGGTAAAAAGACCCGTAGCTGGCTATCACTCCCCGATAGCTCGGTATTCTCCATCGGGGGCATCTGGCGCAGCAGCGCGGAATGGGGCGATGTCTATTCAATGGTGATGACCGATGCCGCCCCGCAGGTCAGCGCCGTGCATCACCGGATGCCGGTGATTGTTGCGCCTGAAGACCGCGATGTCTGGCTGACTTCACCTGCTGACCAAGCATTCGAGCTTTGCCGGCCATGGCAAGGTCATATCGCGATCGATCGCACGACCGAACCGTGGGTAAAACGCAAGGCGGCTGGCTGACCGCTGGCTTATCCGTAGCAGACGATTTCGAATTCGATCCCGTCCCAGTCCAGAAAGTAAAAACTGCGCGGGCCAGGATCGTAGGCGCTGTGGCTGAAGGTTTTTAGACCGCTGCCCAGCACAATCTTTTCGGCCGCTTCGAGATCATCCACCGCGATACCGATATGGTTGAGCGGTTGACCCTTATCATATCCGCCAGTCACCCGCGCGTGCGTGTACAGCGCGATATAGGCTTGGTGGCTGCCAACGTGAATGGTTTCGCCGCCCATCATGGACGGGCCGCGCCACCTTTCTTCCCACCCGCACAATTTCTGGAAAAATCTGCTGCTACGGTCCGGATCAGTGACCGACAAATTGGCGTGTTCGATTTTGGCGACGGACATCGGATACCCTTTCAATAGTGCCTGCGAATCATGACGCTTGCCTATTATGCAACCTCAAGTTAGGTTGAGATCAAGCTAATTTTCGTATGCTTGGAAATCAGGTATCCATGGCCATTACCAAAGATGATTTGTTGCCGATCGGCGAATTGGCGCGGCGCACCGGCCTCGCCGTTTCGGCCATCCGTTTTTATGAAGAGCGCGGGTTATTGGCGGCGTTCCGGACAGCCGGAAACCAGCGCCGGTTCCTGCGGTCCGATATGCGGCGGCTCAGCTTTATCCTTATTGCACAAAAGCTGGGTCTGGGTCTGACCGAGATTGAAGCGCAGCTGGCAAAATTGCCGCAAGGCCGCACGCCGACGGTGCGTGACTGGCACACGATCAGCCTGTCCATGCGCACGGCAATCGACGAGAAAATCGCCTTGTTGACGCGTACGCGCAACCAGTTGGACCAATGCATCGGGTGCGGTTGTCTCAGCCTGAAAAAATGCCAGCTTTACAACCGGGACGATAAAATGGGTGCCACCGGGCAGGGTCCTCGGCTGGTGTTGGCAGCAGCGCAGTAAATCAGGTTTAGAGGCAGGCTTCCAGAAAGGCCTGATCGAAGCCGAACTGGCGGGCTTTTTCCAATGTGTAGGGGCGCAGGCCCGAGGGTCGGAATTCGCCGATGATCTTGCCGTCTTCGCTCTCGTCGAGATATTCGAACTTGAACAGTTCCTGCGTCACGATAACATCGCCTTCCATCCCGATCACTTCGGTGATGTTGGTGGTGCGGCGCGAACCATCGCGCAGGCGTTTAACCTGAACGATCAGATCGACCGATTCGGCAATCTGGCGCGAAATGGCTTCTTTCGGGATCTTGATATCGCCCATCAAAATCATGTTTTCCATCCGGCCCAGACATTCGCGCGGGCTGTTGGCGTGAAGCGTGCACATCGATCCATCATGGCCGGTGTTCATCGCGGCCAGCAAATCGAAACATTCAGCGCCGCGAATCTCGCCCAGGATAATCCGGTCGGGCCGCATACGCAGCGCGTTCTTTACCAGATCGCCAATCGTAATTGCGCCCTGGCCTTCCAGGTTTGGCGGGCGGGTTTCAAGCGGTAGCCAGTGCGGCTGCTGCAAACGAAGCTCTGCCGCATCCTCGATGGTCAATACGCGCTCGCCGGGATCGATCATTTTCGACAAGGCGTTGAGCATGGTGGTTTTGCCCGAACCCGTACCCCCCGATATGACGACATTCATCCGGCAGGCACCAGCGATTTTCAGCGCCGTGGCCATCTTGTCGCTCATCGATCCGAATTCCTTGAGCATATCGATCGTGATCGGCTTTTCGGAGAATTTACGGATCGAGATCGCTGTACCCTTGAGGCTCAGCGGCGGTACAATCACGTTGACACGGCTGCCATCCTTGAGCCGCGCATCGGCCAGCGGGGTGGTCTGATCGACGCGCCGGCCGACCTGGTTCACGATCCGCTGCGCGATCTGGAACAGATGCTGCTCGTCGCGGAACTGGATCGGGGCAAGCATCAACTTGCCGCCTTTTTCGATATAGGTCTGCTGCGGGCCGTTGACCATGATATCGGACACATCGGGATCGCCCAGCAATTCTTCGAGCGGACCAAAGCCCAGCAACTCGTCAATCAGAACTTTTTCAAGCGCAAACTGCTCGCGGCGGTTCAGCGTGACCTTCAGTTCAGCCAGCACTTCCATGATTATCGGCCGAAATTCTTCCGACAGTTCGTCTTTGGTCAGCGTGGCAGCGGCTTCCGGGTCAACCCGTTCGAGCAGACGCGGCAGCACCTGCTCCTTGATCTTGTGAACGCTTGCTTCAAAACCTTCGGCCTTGTGTTCGCCCGAAACGACATTGTTCGCACGGTCTGCAAGGCGGGACATTGCATCGGCTTTATCCGTGCCGCCGCCGACCGATCCCGGGCCATCGGGGATCGGCGGGAACTGTTCACCGCCTTGGCCGGCACCGGGCAGCGGGGCTGTTTCGGCCCCAGGCTTTTTGCCATCGCCACCTTTCATAGGGCGCGCCACACCGAAGTTTGGCCGGCCACCGGCAGGCATACCGCCTGGTCCGTTTTTGCGTCCAAATGCACTCATGGTGTTGTCCCTGCCCCATCAAATCTGTTTGCCGCCATGCACCGGCTTCCCAGTTCATGGCTGACGCTTGCTAACCCAGAATGGTAAATAAGTTGGAAAGGTTGATTTTGGTTGAAGGGCGGTATCGTTGCAATCTTCCGCCGCCATGCCGCCCTCGTGCTGCGTGAGTAGTTTGGCGCGGCGGCTTGGCATTCTCGGTGATGGCTGCAGCCTCCCCCCTTTTTATTTCTTCAAGTAAGCCTACGAAGGCGGGGCCTTATGAGGCCAAGTCGCAACACTGGGAGCCAATGACAGGACTATGCCAAATAAAGCCCGTGTCCTGGTAGTAACCGAACGCTTCCCGCCCGACGTCCACGGCGGTGCCGAATTGAGCCTTGCAAGTGTTTTACAAAAGATCGACCCCAGCAGGTATTTGGTCGATCTTCTGGTGCTCAATGCACGCGAGACAAAAATTGAAAGCGGGGCCGATTTTGGTACGAACCAGATAATTCGCATCAGGGGTGAAGCGGATTGGCCCGAGGGACTGGCGCGGGCCCATCAGGTACTTGCACAAATGCCACCGCCGGTTCGCGCGATTTACCGTCCGGCAATTTTGGCAAAGGTCGCTTTCGGGTTCGTTTTCAGCAAGTCCAACGAGAAACGCAGGCGGCTGCAGCAGCTGCGGTTACATTTGCGTTACCGCGGCAAGCAAAACCCCGGGTTCATTTTCGATCAAAATGTCAGCGCGCAAAATAACCAGCCTGCGCGCGAGGCCATGGCCGACTATTTGCAGCAGCACAAACCAGCGCTGATCCATGCCGATAATTTTGATGCCATCATGTTCGTCTTGTCGCTTCATCTGCCGGATATTCCGGTCGTCTCGATGGTAAGGGATCATCGATTTTTCTGCGCACACCCCGGCCAGCAGATGAACGTAGAGGGTACCGCCTGCACCAATTGCCGCCGGGAATGTGTGTCGGAACGGGGTAAGATCTTTCGCGCCATGCTAAAGCAGGAAATGCAGGTTAGTATCAGCGAACGCCAAACCGCTTTGGCACATTCAGCGCGTGTAACTTGTACCAGCCAATTTCTCGCATCGCAGATTGCAGCCATGGGTCTGGGAGTACCAGTCGAAGCAGTCGGCAATCCGCATCCCGAAGTTGAGGATATTGCGGTTGGTCCCGTCGGTCTCAATCGTATGGCGGGTTCCAGAATACTTTTTATTGGGGCGCTTCAAGACCGCAAGGGGCCTAAACTACTGGTGTCCGCCTTCGCCATCATCGCTGCTGCATTTCCCGATGCGAGAATCCAGTTCGCTGGCGCGGGGCCAGCTAAGCCCGAATTAGAGCAGCAGTTGGCGAGCGCGGGCTTGACCGGCCGTTCGGAATTCCTGGGGTTTCTTGGCCGCAAGTCGATGCTGCGTGCCATCGAGCAGGCTTCGATTGTCGTCACACCCACGATCTGGCCGGAACCGTTTGGCCGCGTGCCGTTGGAGGCGGGATTGATGGGCCGGCCAGTCATAGCCAGTGATCTGGGAGGACACCGGGAGACGATTATCGACGGGGTAACCGGAATATTGGTCGAGCCAAGCGATCCGGCGCAGCTCGCCGCTGCAATTTCCGGACTATTGGCAGATCCTCAACGAATGCACGATATGGGGGAAGCTGCGAAGAGACATATTTCAGCCAATTTCAATCCGGGCGTTGCCGCTCGGAAACTGATGGCCCAGTGGCAATTGGAAATTTCAAAGGGTATAAACGGTGAATAAGCGATCAGCCAAGCCGGGCGGCGGGCAAGGGAATGTCTGGATCGACATATCCACGCTGTCAAAGGCGCTTGCCAAACCCGGTAGCCGTGCGTCGGGGATACCCCGCGTTGTTCAGGAAATTGCGCTTGCCGCTCGCGGTAAAGCCCGCACGGGGTTCCCGATAAAACTGGTGCGTTACGACCGGGTACTGCCGGGTTTCGTCGTCGCTGAATTTGCCGAGCTGGACGAAATGCTTGCGCGCACCGGCCAACAACCGTCGCGGATCCCGTCGCCGCGCGAAATTCTGCGGAAAGTTGTTCCAGCGCAAGTGAAAAACTTGATCAAGCTGGAGAAGCGGATAACCGAACCCCTTATAATGGCGCGGCAAAAAGCACGCGGTCTGGTTAGCCGGGGCGACGCAAAGGCTAGCGCAATGCAGCATCCCTTCAAGGATGGCGATGTGTGGATCAATCCGGGAAGCTGGTGGCAAGCGGGAGTGTTGGAGGCGCTGTCCGAAATTAAATCCGGCGGGGTGGGCCTGCATTGTTCGTTCCTGATCCACGACTGTCTGCCATTGATCTATCCAGAGTTCTTTCGCGCCGAGGATGCCGCCATCTGGCGTGAAAGGCTGCCCGCACTGGCGCCGGTTGCGGATACTATTCTGGCCAATTCACAGAACACCGCGCAAGATATCGCGGAAGCAATTCCTGCGGTCGCAGACCGCATCCACACCATCGGCTTTGGTGAAAGTTTCGATCTTGCCAAACCGCCATCGGCTGAAATCGCATCTCATTTGAACGATCTGGCCGTGAGGCGACCTTATGTACTGATGGTTGGCACCCTGGAAGTGCGGAAGAACCATATATTGGCGTTCCGCGCCTGGCGTTCCCTTCAACGCCGCAAAACCGCAGGTCTGCCGCAATTGATTTTCGCCGGTCGCTGGGGCTGGAAAACAGCGGACCTGAGGGACGAAATAGAGGCATCGGAATATCTTGGCGGCTTGCTCACGATTGTCGAAGGTCCGTCGGACGCCGTTCTTGCCGCACTCTACGCGGGGGCAGAATTTACACTGTTCCCATCGCATTATGAGGGGTGGGGATTACCGGTGCGCGAAAGTCTCGCCTTTGGAAAGGCATGTCTGGCTGCGCGAAATTCAGCCATTCCGGAGGCAGGCGGCGCGCTGGCGACCTATTTTAAAAGCAATTCCCAGCCCGATCTCGAAGCCAAACTTTTGGAATGGATTGCAGCGCCGGCAACACTCTCGCGTACCGAGAATAAAATTGCTGCAGAGTTCAAGCCTGTGAGCTGGGACATTTGCCTAAGCCAAACAATCGAAGCGGCTCGATCAGCCGACTTGGCTCATCATTCAAGCCAGTCGCGGCCAACCTAATGCACCGCGCATCTTCTGCAGCGATGCTTCTTGCGAGTAGCAGGCCTGAACTCGCCTGCGTCCTGCGGTACCCATCTGGCATCTGAACTTTCGGTTATCCAGCAGCTCGATAATATGCTTTGCCATCTGCCGCGTGTCGTATTCATTGACCAAAAAGCCGGTGCAGTTCGGTAAGATTGTTTCTGAAAGTCCGCCATGGCTGGTCGCGATGACCGGGAGTTCACAAGCCATCGCTTCTAAGATCGATATGCCGAGCCCCTCAATGCCTTCACCAGCTATCGTCACGCAGTGTTGGATGTACAAATCGGCCGATTGCAAAAGGTCTCTGACGCTGGTGGATGGCAGTGCGCCGTGAAAAACCACCTTGTCTGATATACCAAAGTCTGCGGCCCATCGCTCCAGATTCTTGCGCTCCGGTCCGTCACCGACAATATCGAACTTGGCATGAGGCATTGTCTGCAGAACCTTGGCGAAACTTTCGATCGCGTATCGTACGCCTTTTTGACGGGTAAGCCGTGAAACGGTAACGACACGCGGTGGACCTGGTTGGCGTTTGGTCGCGCTGAAAAAATCTGTGTCGATACCCATAGGAACCACGTTTATTTTGGTTGGATGGCAGCCAAGCAATTTTATGCGTGCGGCCATGAAGCGGGACGCCACAATTATTCCGGTCGCTTGTTTGAAGAGGGCAACGTACGCCCTTTTGAATCGGGCTTCATCGCCGAGAACATTCGCATCATATCCATGAAAATGAACGAAGAAAGGAACTTTTTCCTGGTGCAATGTCTTGCAAAATTCGGTCGCAACATGACCATGTTCAATGAGCACCGCCGAGACAGAGTTGCGGTCCAAAATACGCATTAGCTCCATTCGCTCATTGCTTCCGAGCTGCGGCACTTTTGGCGGCAAGATATATCGGATTGCTTTCTGCATGATACGTTCCAATATCGTGCTTTCAATATCGGCTGCGCGCTCCAATAAGTACGTTGATTCGGGTGGTAAAACACCTTGGGATTCTCGGCGGACAATCGCGATCGTCTCGTCAGGTGCAATCAGTTTCGCGTGATCCCTGATGAACGTTTCGGATGGCGCGGTCAGGTTATCAGCTATAATTGCCAACATCATTATTGCTATCTCTATATTTTCCGATAGAAATCGAAGTGCGCGAGCGAGGTGTTGTCGCGCATATTTCTATCATAAGGGAAGCGATTTTTGACGGATTTGTGATGGGCCCAATCTGGTTGATTTCGTGAAATCCATTGTGAATATTTGCGGTGCCTCACATGATCCGCTGTGGCCAGATCTGGCTCAATTCTGATAGCCTCTTCTTGCGTCATGTCGCTGGAATAGATGCACACCCAGTGATCAGAAGACGCAAAAAGCTTCGACATGTATTCAGCAAACGCATCATCCTCGATTAGATGATAGATGACATCTAGGGACAGGGCGAGGTCAAACCTGTTTCCCGAAGGATAGACAGGTGCAAACGTCTTTCCAGGATCGTCGGAATAGCGATCCATGCAAATGCCCAGCGCTTTGGCGGAAACATCAATTCCTAAATACTCGGGATAGTTCGAAAGTTGTAACTGCTGGCCATCACCACAACCAAATTCGATCACTCGTTTTATTTCGTGCTCATCGACAAAACGGTTTATCACTTCCGCTTTGAACTGCGCCAATTGTCCCTCAGAGCCGCTTCCCGAGCTACGTCCGTCATTGTAGCGATTTTCCCAGTAATCTGCGGAACCCGTAAATTTTCGATCGGAAGTTTTGCCAAGCAGTCTTGAGATAAGAGTCCTGATTTTCAAGCTACGTTCCCTGCGAAAAAAATGACTTACGATGGTGCGAAAGACGATGCACGAGGCGCCATCGGTAATGGCGGTTTGCTAAGCAATATAACCCCAGAATAAGCGAGAATATTCCTGATGTCGCAAGTACACCAGCCATCAAAACTGGCCAATGCCCGGAAAATTCGCCCTGTTCGATTGCGAGTTTGGCTGCAACGCCGCTGAGCAATCCGGTGAAAATGGGTGGTATGACCACGGCCAATATGTCGGCCAGAGAAATTGGCGCATTACGACTGGCGAATGCCAGACAAGGTGCGACCAAAACCAGTACGGCTAAACTATAGCCGATTGCGACGCCTTCAGCGCCATAGGGAAGGGCTATCAAAAAAGCGACCACCCAGAAAGGCGTCGTAATCAGTGCCCAGTGAGACATTTGCTTTGTGTTTCCGAGCGATATGTAAATCCACCCTGCGGTGTTCATAGCGCCAGCGGGAATCATTGAAATGGCAAGATATCCAAGGATTGTACCCGCCCGGTCCCAAGCAGGACCATACAGAATATGTAAAAGTGGGCCGGACAGAACCATCAAATTTGCGCCAAGAAATGCCGAAACAACTGTAATTGGAGCCACGGCATCAAGATAGGTGTTCCGCCACCGGTCGGGCTTGTCTTGCAAGCGACTTAAAGCTGGTATGACCGCATTGCTGACTGGTTGGTTCAATAACCGTAGCGGAAGGAGCAGCAACGTGTACGCTCTATTATAATGACCCAGCTGATTTGTGCCCCAGCGCCAGCCGATCAGGCCATCATCAAACTGCCGATGAAAATAATTGAGAAACGAGAAAAGTGTGAGGTGCAAACCAAATTGGAGCGGTTCCCGGACCGATCGCCAGTCGGACACCCGGCTAGGCCGCCATTTGGAAAAATTCCAGCTTAGCGCAGTGGTCAACAGAGCCGACACCCAGCTCTGCGCAATTATTGCCCAATAACCCAGACCGAAAACCCAGGCTCCTACGACAGCTGTCATACAACTGATTACCTGTACGAATACCGTAATACCGTAGATCGGGATCCAGCGCATATTTCGTTGCAGAAGAGCAGAATGTTGACTGCTTGATGAAATTACGGGGATTGTCAGCGCCAAGGCCCAAATCACGTGTGTAAGTCTGGGTTCTCCAAATAGAATAGATGCAAACGGTGCCAAGGCGGCCAACAGCAAAGCAATGACACAGCCCATCATAATATTTATATAAAACAATGCACTAACTAGGTCCTGATTGATCGTTTTGCGCTGAATTGTCGCAGTTGCGAGCCCTAATTCGGTGAACATTGCCAAAAACCCTGTCACCACTCCGGCCAGCGCAATCAAGCCGAAGTCGGATGGTACAAGCAATCGGGCGAGTATGATCATGGTGCCTAGTTGCAGGACCATGCCAGCCATTTGAGAACCGATGGATAACGCGCCACCTTTGACGGTTCGTACCCCCATATTGTTGAGCAGATGTTCGTGATTGCTCAGAATTCCGTGATTGGCGCGGTCAGGTTCTGGTACTATTTTGTCTGAAGCCATCTTTAATTCTGATCCCCCCAATTATACGAAGGATCAGTTGAAGCGGCGTTCATCACCGCCTGTTCCATTTCATCAAGCCAACGTTTATCATCCAGATCGGCCTCTGCGATGGAACGAGCGGCGCGCCGCATCGCTGTGTATGTTGCGCTGTCCGCAGCCAGCCGCGTGATGGCCTGCGCTGTATCGTACAGTCTGTCCGGCTCGATCACGATCGCGGCTTGCCCAGGATGCGCGATTTCGGCCACTGCGCCGCCTACTGTGCAAATTACCGGGGTGCCGCAAGCCATCGCCTCGGCAGCGGCGTAACCGAACCCTTCCATGTGCGACGGTAACACCAGAAAATCTGCTTGTTGATAAGCGGATCTGAGCTCCGAGCGTGAGATGCGGCCTTTGGCCTCGCAGGAAGGCAGTTTTATGCCGGGCTCCGGGGCAGCGCCAATAACGGTAAGGTGTGCCTTAGGGCCCAATTGCTCCGCAAGCTGAACTACCAGCTCAAAGCCCTTGCGCCGGCTAGGTTTTCCCACAAACAATAGCCGGATAGGACGACCTGTGCGATTTCGAACGGCGGGTCTATAATAATCGACATCGACCCCGTTGAGCACGGTAACCGCGTCGTCAAAACCGAGAAGCTCGCAGACTGCTTTTCGGGTGGTTTCGCTAACCGCGATAACTTTGCGCGATGCAGCGATGGCCGAGAGCTCCATCGGTTTGACGAATGCCTTGTGAAAGACCTTCTGCGATACGGTTTTGTGTTCGCTCAGCGAAGGCTCATGCACGACATGATGAACAATTGTCACCAGCGGTGCAGCGTTTGCAAATGCCGCGGCGCTCCAGCTGTTGGCAATAGTAACGTCAGGTTTGAATGGCGGTTTCAGCCCAGAAAGCCATGGCATCATCTCGAACCGATGTGCGGCGAGCTGCAAAGCGGGCTCATGACCGCGCTCCGCAAGCCCCGCTGCGAGATTGCGGGCATAGACTTCGGCTCCGCTCCCGGTCGCGATCGTAGGCATCCAGATCTTCATTCCGTGTGCCTCCCACCGGTAATAAGTTCGTCATCCGCAGCAAAATAATGGGCCGCGGTTTCGCGTGCGACACGGCCCCAGGAAAATTGGGTGCGCGCGCAGTCTGCGGCATTTTGGATGAAGTTCTGCCGTGTTTCATCCGGCCAACCGGCGATCTCGGTGATGTGCGACGCCCATGCCTGCGCATTACCGCTTTCGATCAAGAACCCCGTTTCGCCGTCGATGACCGCTTCGGGCAGGCCGCCGCAATTCGCGGCCAGAACGATGCCCCCCGCAGCCGAGGCTTCGCAGGCGATCAGTCCAAATCCCTCGAACTCACCGTTTGCCAGCTCGATATTGGGCAGGATGACTGCCAGGGCGTTTGCGTAAGCGCGCTGCAGATCGTTGGCATCCAGACGGCCCAGGAAATTGACCCGAGGATGCTCCAGCGCGCTTTCTTCAGCGGGATCCCAGCGTGTGCCCGCGACGTCCAGAGCGATATCGCCGGGCAGGCGGCCGAGCACATTCTCGGTAAACCAGTGCAGACCCTTACGCTCCACCAAGCGCCCGGCAAACAGCAGATTTCTGCCCGGCGCGGAGCAGGGGGCAGCGCCCGAAACATCCGTTGCCAATGCGACAATCGCGGTGTTGTGCCAGCCGTGTTCGTGCAAGGCTGCGGTGGTTGCGCCAGAATTTGCAATAGCTCTGGTCCCGCCAAGCAAGCGCGCACCCGTGCATAGATAAGCGCCGTACAGTCGGCCCTTGATGCCGCCGCGCCGCGAATACGAAACGTCGGTTCCATGTGCCGAAATCACCAGCCTGGTCTTGCGCGGCGCCAGCAATCCTGCGGGCCAGAGTGCCATGTCGGCAATGTGCAATATGTCCGGCGCGGTGTTGCGGGCGAACCAGCGGCGCAAAATCGTGAAGGGAAAACCTAGCAGCGATAATGCACGGGGAGGGCTGCCGTCCGCCTGACCCGGCAAAGCGATCACATCGACTTGATGCGTTTTGGCAAGTTCTTCTGTCAGCCGGTGGCAATATGTTTCCATCCCGCCCATCGCAGGTGCCCATTTTCGCGTAACGAAAACGATTTCCAAGCTGTTTTTCATCGCGGACATGCGTTTAGAAGTCGGTCCAGTACGGGCGTGCCGGAGGCGATCTGTCCGGAGCCTGTAAATTGTCACCCCAGGTCAATGCGGCCGGTGTGCTGGCGGTATTTTCGAGATCGACCGTGCCGCGGTCAAGCACGGTTACAGCGCCGGTTTCCACCCGCCGGCCAGCGATTTTCACGGGCCCGCCCGACACTGTATATTGTCCCGGGACATGGACCTGCCACGCGGTTTTTTCGCCAGCGGATAGCTCGGTTCCCGCGAGCCAATAGGGGCCCCAGAACTGGCGGTATGTCGTGCGAATAACTTCGATGTCTCCGGGCCTGAAAAGTCGGGCGTTGGGCCCGCCATTGACCAGATCGAGCAAGCTGGGATTGAATTGGGGGTCATTAGTCAGCAACAACGGAACTGCGGTGCGGGCCATTATCTGTTCGTATGACGGACCGTTGCCGCGCAGATATCCTTCTATGCCCCACCGGGTCATGAAACCGTTGGCCTTTTTGAACCCGGGCAGCATGGCGGGAAAATCGAAATAGGCGACAGGGTCAGGAAATATCTCGGTTGCCGCCCGTTGGATATCGCGCTGCGCGTGCAGCCGGCTCGGCCCCGAAGCGGCCGTCACGGCGGCGGCGTTGGCGACCATCGCGAACGTGCAGATTACCAGCCCGAAGCGTTTGATCGCAGCCGAAAAAGCGACTGCACTTGCGGCGACTACGGGTGGGAGCATGAAGGCATAATAATACGGGAGAGAATTATGGTAAAACGCCAGTGATGTGACGGGCAGTAGCAGGCCCGCCAAGGCCCATTTCTCGCCCCGTTTCAACGTGCCGTCGCGGATCACGATCAGCGGGGCTGTGATTATCGCGATGTACAAGGGCAGAGCAGTCAGTGCAAAAATGCCGATCGCGCCGACATATTGGGGCACGCCGATAAAGAACATCTTGCGGCTGGATTCGGTTACTATTCCGCTTGCCTGTTTAGTTTGCACTGCCTGTGTAATCTGGTCTGGCATGGCTGCACCATGCGCCCATAACAGCAGACAGAACATAACTCCCGATGCTGCGGCTGCGGCTGCGATGCGAATGAGTATGGCTGGTGACCGGTGCGCTTCGTCCCAGCGCAACCAGGCGATCCCTGCAAATGCCGGGAGGATCAGGATGGCCTTCATGGTGACCATCCCCGCGAGCCCGACCAGCACACCGAATGTGGCGATTGTTAGTACGCCCAAGCGGGCGCGCAGCAATAGGCAAAGCGCGGCCATCAGCAGAGCAATGGCCAGCGGATCGGTGCGGAAAGAGGCCCCGTTTTCCACCACAAATCCGGCGCTTAGATAGGCGAGCGCGGCGATCAGGGCTGCACTGCGACCGACAAATTTCAGCGCCAGGCAAATGATTGCAGCCGAGGTAACCAGTTCGCAGGCGAACATGACCAGCCGTGCAGCGATGATTTTGTCCACCCCGACGCCGGACAAGAACGGAAGCCAGGCGAACAGCCTGACATGAATTGTTTGCAGCGGGCTCGCCAGTTCTCCGCGCAGCGCCTGCTCGATTTGGGCGTAATAGAAAAATTCGTCCCAATTGATCGCACGGGTGAAAATCAGCCATAGATGCAAACCCAACACGCCCAGCACAGCTGACACACCGATAATCGGCCATTGTGCGTGTTTGGCCCCAACCAGCCGGGATGCCGGCAATGCGCCCGGCGACATTAGTTTTCGCCAGCCCGAGCATCGGTGCCGGTTGCGGAATTTCCACCCGCGTCGGCAGGTTTGACGATTTCGTCGAGCCGGTCACGCAGCAGCCTGGTTTCTTGCAGGCTGAGTTCCATCAGCTTGCGGTTGGAAGCGATCAAATCCGCCAGAACACCCATAATGGCGAGAATAACCCCCAACAGCAGCAGCACGCCCCCGATAACCAGCGATTGGATATGTCCGTCGCCTTCGCCCGAAAGATAAAACCATACGAAGCGCAGTATCGGAGCCAAACCGATCAGCGCCACCACCAGGCCTGTCCCGACAAAGGCGCGCAGCGGATTATATGTAGTGTAGGCGCGGGCCATGGTAATGCCCGTATGCATGATGAAACGCGGCACGGATTTGAACAGGCGTGATGGCCTGGGCGTTTCGTGCGTTCGCACCGGCACGCTTTTGATCGCCATGCGCTTGCGTCCCGCCTGGATCAGCATATCGGTGGTGTAACTGAATTCGGTGGTGATATTGATGCGCTGCGCAGCACAGCGGCTGAATGCGCGAAACCCGCTGACCGCATCGGTGATATCAGTCTTGGAAAGCTTGCGAACAACCGAGCTTCCGGCGCGCTGCAGCACCCGCTTCAGCGGCGAAAAATGCGCATTTTTGGCAACTCCCCGGTCACCGACGACGATGTCGGCCTCGCCTGCGATTATCGGCGCGACCAGCAGCGCGATGTCTGCGCCTTCATATTGTCCGTCAGCGTCGGTGTTCACGATGATATCCGCGCCCGCTGCCAATGCCGCCTTTACGCCGGTTTGAAAAGCTGCAGCCAGCCCGCGATTGCCGGCATGGCTGATGATGTGATCGGCGCCCGACAGCCGCGCAATATCAGCCGTGCCGTCGGTGCTGCCATCGTCTATAACCAGCACTTCGACACAGCTGATGCCATCGATCCGCCGCGGGATTAGGGCCAGTGTCTGCGCGAGCGTCTCCGCTTCGTTCAGACAGGGTATCTGGATAATTAGCTTGGTCATGGCCCCCCGACACGCGTTAATCGCCGCGTTTCGATACTATTTCAAGCCAAAGGCCTAAGGAAGCGTTAACCATAAGCCGCCTGCCGATGGTTAATCCGCATCGGCTCTAATTGCTCCGCGCAGGCTTTCCGGCTTGTAGGGCACCGATCCGCGTCGTGGATAGCCATCCGGCAACCGGCCAGATTACCAAAGTCACTGCGGCCGCGACGATGCCGTCAACCGCATAATGATAGCCAAGATGGACCGATCCCAGCGCGATGATGAGCGCAAAGATTGCCGCCGCAATTCCGGCCAATCGGGAAATTCTGCGCATACCGAGCCAGAACAGAACAACCATCGCCACGTGCATCGATGGCATTGCGGTGATGCCTCTACCCAGACCGAACTGTCCGCTCGCCTGCCAGTCCAGCAGCGCCTGTTGTACCGGCAGAACCATGACGGGATAATGCTGGTCTGCAGCGCGCAAATATTCCATTTGCGGGATAAACGCGGGGTCCCCCGTTAGCGGGAGCAGGAAACACGGTCCGACAGACGAAAGCCAGGTCGCCATCGCTATGCCGACGATTGTCCAGGTCAGGAAATAGGCCATAAAATACTGCTGCCGCAATGGTTTATCGGTCACATATATCGCAAAATAGACCGAGCCCACATACAGCAGCAAAATCCACAGGTGATAGAATATGCTGATGATCGACGTGACGACCGGATATCCCAGCACAGGCTGCATCCACAGCCACGCGTCTTGCCCGAAAATTGCCCGATCCCAGGCGATAAACGTCTGGTCCCACTGAAAAGGATTGAACAGGGGGATCGAACTTTTGAATGCCGAGAACATCGGCATGTAAACCGTCAAAGCCAGCAGGATCGGCAAGGCATGAAGCAGCCGCCGCCGGTATTCCGGAGAGAATTCGTGATCCCTGATGTACGCAATCGGGCTGTCTGGCCGATGTTTCCATAGTCCGATACTGATTTGTCCGACAAACAGGGCAATCCAGCTGCTGAGATATAGCAGCGCACTAGAGAGAACCGTCCCAGACTGAAAGACCGGTATGCCGACGCTGCCGAGGACAACACAGCCCATGATAAGCATCAGGGCGACGCCGCAAAGGATTCCGATATCGTTGGTGGGAACGACTGTGCGGTTTGTCACATCAGAATCCTGACCAGTAAGGTCGTCTGGGTGCAGCCTCTGCGGGATGCTGCAAATCCCGGCCCCAGACCAATCGGGCTTCAAGAGGTCCCATGTTGGAAAGAGAATGGATACCCCTGCTGATCTCGACAATTTGCCCAGGTTCATAGCGACTGCCATCGATAACCAGTGGAGCAGCCCTGACGGTGTAGGAACCGGGAACTAAAAATTCGAATCGCATATTGGTGACGCCTTCAGGCACAATTTTGCCGGCCAACCAGTATGGCCCCCAGAAGTGCAAATAATTGTCGCGCAGCGCCAACCTGTCTTCGGTACGGAATTCAGCCGATTGCGGGTTCATCGACATTAATTCAATAAAGTGCCGGGTGGGTAATGCATCATTGGTCAGCAGAAGCGGCACGGACTGTTGCTCCATCATGGCGCGGTAAGATTTCCCGATGCCGTTTCTGTAACCTTCGCGCCCCCACGAGGTAGTAAATCCGTTCGCTTTATCGAAGTGCGGTAGCATGTTGGGGAAATCGAAATAGGCCACCGGGCGCGGAAAAATCTCGTCTGCTGCTGCTACGATTTCACGCTGGGCCTGGAGCTGTCCGGCAGTGTCCGTCAGCCAGAAAAAAGCACCGTTGGTTACCATCAGGCCCGCAAGGAACAGTGCATTGTAACGTTTGGTGAAAATTTCCGCACCAATGACAGCGGCGGCGGCCACAGGCGCCAGAATAAAGGGATAAAAATAGGGTAAGGTGTTATGATAAAAGGCGAGGCACGAAAGCGGCAGAATAAGGCCCGTAATGGCAATAATCTCCGCGGGAGATCCCGGTGTTCTGACTTTTTTTAATATCGCGAGACAAACGAGCAAAATGAGCGGGATCGCACCTAAAGCTGCCCCGATCATGAAATGGGTGTATTTGGGCACTCCGACGAAAAACATCTTCTGGCTGGCAGAAATCAAAACGGCTTCAGATCCACTTGTGGTTCTGGCCTGCGATATGGCTCCAGTCGAATTGCCAATGCCTGCGGCGTGGGCCCAATACAATAACACAAGGCAAATAACCGCCGAAAATGCCATAGCTATCAGGCGTAAGGCGCTCTTGCTTGTAAATCCTTCATCACTCCAGCGCAGCCACGCTATGCCTGCAAATGCTGGCGCCAGAAGCAGCGATTTCATCGTCACCAGGCCGGCGGCACCAATCAAAAAACCGAACAAACACGTGTTAAAGACAGAGAATCTGGCCCGGACAATTATCGCCAGTCCAGCCATCATCAATGCTGCTGCGAGCGGGTCCGTCCGGAATGATGCTCCGTGGCGCGTGACATAAGCTACAGACAAATAGGCCAGCACGCACATGATGGCGGATGTCCGGTCGCCAAACCGCCGTGCGATGAAGAAGATCGCGCCAAGGGTTACGAACTGCGCCGCAAACATCGCCATCCGCCCAAGGATGATCTTGTCGACGACATTGCCAGGGTAGCTTGAGAGCCATGCGAATATTTGGACATGTAACGTTTGGAGAGGATTGTTCAGCCTGCCCCTTTGGAACATCTCTATCTGGCCGTAGAAATAAAATTCGTCCCAGTTGATCGAGCGGGTAACAACCAGTGCCATCTGAAACGCAATCAGGATAGCGCCTGCTAGTACCAGCAAGCGTTCATTCGGCGTTGTACGCATTACCTGGCGGCCTGCGGCCATTCGACTACCCCCGCCGCTTCCATTCCCGCCAATGGCGCATTTTTCAAGCCCCGTGCAGGTTAGTTGCCAACACATTCAGGATGAACGATAGCGCCTTGGCTCACCTGATCGGGTGCTGAGCGATAACCGGAACTGGATAATTTTTCTTGCGACAAGACGAGCGTTCCGGACTGTTGTTTGCGCTCGCCGGGTTCATCATTTTATCGCTGGGTGACGGCGTTATCAAAACCATGGCCGGGGAATGGCCGGCGACGGCTGTCGCCGCGCTGCGCTATTCCATCGGGGCGGCCGGGCTGGCCATTATTCTGGCAATCAGGGAAGGGCGCGCAGGCTTCCGTTTCCCGCATCCGGTCGCGCAGTTGATGCGCGGGGTGGGGATGGGCATCGCGACCCTGTCATTCTTCACCGCAGCGTTTCTGATGCCGCTCGCAACCGCCACGGCCATCGGATTCACTGCGCCGATGATCACCGCCATATTGTCGCGGTTTATTCTGGGGGAGCCGGCGCCGCGCGCGACCTGGCTGGCATCGTTCGCGGCGTTTTCCGGCGTGTTGATCATGCTGCGCCCCAGCTTTGCCGAAATTGGCTGGCCGGCATTGTTGCCGCTGCTCGCGTCATTGGGTTTCAGCATATCGATCATCGGCAACCGGATGGTCGCAGGGCGCGGTACGGCATTGTCGATGCAAGTGATCGTTGCAGGGATAGCCGCGATATTTCTGGTTGTCGCATCGCTTGCGGGGGCTGCCAGCGGGGTGCCGCAGCTAACCATCGGCGTTCCCGACTGGACTATAGTTGCCCGGTGCGCGGCAGTGGCCGTAACCGCCAGCAGCGCGCATTGGCTGGTCTATCTGGCGACAACCAGAGCAGGCGCGGCCACGATCGTCCCGATGACGTATGTGCAGCTGCTCGTCGCGACCGCGCTGGGGATCGTGTTTTTCCATGACCGGCCTGATGCGATGAGCATGTTGGGCGCAGCAATCATCATCGGGGCGGGACTGTATCTGTGGCGCGAAGGCGGCCAGCAGCGGCGCGCAAATATGGCCGCCAACAGCTAAAACCAAAAAGGGGCCGCCATCATGGCAGCCCCTCCGGTATCGCTTGTCTGCGGGGACGCTAGCCCTCGACGTGTTCGGCCAGCACCGTCAGCCCCGTATCGCCCACTTCGGCAAAACCGCCGCGGATTTCGATAATTTCAGGGGCCGCGCCTTCGGTCTTGTAAACCTGCACCGCACCATCGCGGATCGTGGACATGAAGGGCGCATGGCCTTCCAGCACACCAAACTCGCCTTCTGCCCCGGGGACGACCACCATGTGGACGTCTTCGGAACGGACCAGCTTGGCCGGAGTGACGAGTTCGAAACGAAGGGCCATATCTATCAGGCGTCCTCGGCCATTTTCGCAGCTTTTTCGACTGCTTCGCCGATGCCGCCAACCATGTAGAAAGCATTTTCGGGTAGGTGATCGTATTCGCCTTCGACCACAGCCTTGAAGCTGGCGACGGTGTCTTCGAGCGCGACGAACTTGCCCTTGATGCCGGTGAAAACCTCGGCAACGTGGAACGGCTGCGACAGGAACTTCTGGATTTTACGCGCACGCTGCACGGTGAGCTTATCTTCTTCCGAAAGCTCGTCCATGCCAAGAATGGCGATGATGTCCTGCAGCGACTTGTACTTCTGCAATGTTTCCTGCACCTTACGGGCGGTTTCGTAATGCTCCTGACCGACAACCCGCGGTTCGAGCACGCGCGATGTCGAATCAAGCGGATCGACGGCCGGGTAAATACCCAGCTCCGAAATTGCGCGGTTCAGCGTGGTTGTCGCGTCCAGGTGGGCGAAGGAAGCAGCAGGGGCCGGATCGGTAAGGTCATCTGCGGGAACATAGATGGCCTGAACCGACGTAATCGAGCCCTTGTTGGTCGAAGTAATACGCTCCTGCAGCTGGCCCATGTCGGTGGACAGGGTTGGCTGATAGCCCACAGCCGAAGGAATACGGCCGAGCAGTGCCGACACTTCCGAACCAGCCTGCGTGAAGCGGAAAATATTGTCCACAAAGAACAGGACGTCCTGACCTTCTTCATCGCGGAAATATTCCGCCATGGTCAGGCCGGACAGGGCAACACGGGCACGCGCGCCGGGAGGTTCGTTCATCTGGCCGAACACCAGCGCAACCTTGGACCCTTCCGATGTTGC